>CACZAC010000010.1 GCA_902779125.1 uncultured Bacteroidales bacterium
AAAAAACTCCTCTTTTGTCATCTGTGAATCTTCTTCTTGCTTTTGGGCTGCTAGTTTTTTCAGATACCTTACAGCACGTTTAAGCAGTGCTTCGTCTTCTGCTATCACGCCCATAGCACGGTATATTTCTGCGTTTAATTGTATCGGTGTCATAATCAGAATGGCTTTATTTGTGAAGACAAAGATACTATTTTATTTCATCTCAGCAAATATTATTCCAACAAGACGGTATTTAGAGACATTATTACAGTAAATGGTGTAAAAAAAGACGGTCGCGGGTGGATGCACCTGCGACCGTCAACATGAGGTTTTTTCTGGGTGTTATAATGATTGCAGTTTAGTTTCTAGTCCCTAGTTGTTAGTTGTTAGTCGTTAGTCGATAGTTCGTTGGCGGATGCAACTATTAACTGTTAACTATTAACTATTAACTGTTAACTATTAACTCCTAACTCACTTAATGATTCCCATCTGCTTGCCGATCTTGATGAAGGCGTTGATGCACTTGTCGAGGTGCTCACGCTCGTGACCAGCCGATACCTGCACGCGGATGCGGGCCTGGCCCTTGGGCACAACGGGATAGTAGAAACCGGTAACGTAGATGCCTTCCTTCTGCAACTCGGCAGCGAAGCTCGGCAGCGAAGTCCTGCGACAGCTTGGCGTCGTAGAGCATCACGGCGCAGATAGCGCTCTGGGTGGGCTTGATGTCAAAGCCGGCAGCGATCATCTTGTCACGGAAGTAGTTCACGTTGTCAACCAACTTGTCGTGCAGGGCGTTGCTCTCCTTGAGCATCTTGAACATCTCGATGCTGGCACCAACGATGCCGGGAGCGATGCTGTTGCTGAACAGGTAGGGACGTGAGCGCTGACGCAGCATGTCGATAATCTCCTTGCGGCCGGTGGTGAAACCGCCCATGGCACCGCCGAAGGCCTTGCCCAGCGTGCCGGTGAAGACATCGATGCGGCCATAGATGTCGAACTGCTCGGCTACACCGTGGCCGGTCGGACCAACGACACCAGCCGAGTGTGACTCATCGACCATGACCATGGCGTCATATTTCTCGGCAAGGTCACAGATCTTGTCCATGGGAGCCACGTTGCCGTCCATCGAGAAGACGCCGTCGGTAGCGATGATGCGGAAGCGCTGCTCCTGGGCCTGCTTGAGGCACTCCTCGAGCTCGCCCATGTCGGCGTTGGCATAGCGGTAGCGTTTTGCCTTGCACAGGCGCACGCCGTCGATAATCGAAGCATGGTTCAGCGAGTCGCTGATGATGGCATCCTCCTCGGTCAACAGGGCCTCGAACAGACCGCCGTTGGCATCGAAGCATGAGCCGTAGAGGATAGCATCCTCGGTGTGGAAATAGTCGGCGATGGCAGCCTCAAGTTCCTTGTGGATATCGCTGGTACCGCAGATGAAGCGCACCGATGACATACCGTAGCCATGGTGGGACATGGTCTCGGTGGCAGCCTTGATGAGGCGGCTGTTGTCACTCAGACCCAGATAGTTGTTGGCACAGAAGTTCAGCACCTCGTCGTTGGGCTTCACCTTGATGTCGGCGCGCTGAGGCGTGGTGATGATGCGTTCATTCTTGTACAAACCGGCAGCCTGGATGTCGGCGAGCTCCTTCTGGAGATGTTCCTGGAATTTTCCAAACATGATAAAAATCTATTTTAAAAGGTTTGACATTAATAGTATGTTCTAATTGCCCACAAAGATAGTGCAAGCCGAGAGAAATGCCAAATTTTGTGCAAGTCGAATGCAAAGAAAGTTCACTTTCTTTGCTAAGACACCGCCAAAATTATCCAAATTTATTTGAGCATTTCCAAGACGCCGCCTATCTTAGCGTTTGTGCAAAGATAATGCAAGCTATGGACAGAACAAAATGAAAAATTATTTTTTTTCATTTTTTATGTCCAGCCCGTCCAGCCACTGTCAGTCTTATCAACTAATCGTTGTCGCTACTGGCAGGAACCAGACCTTGTCGCAGTGGCGTGAAAGTTTGCTGGGGCTCCTCTTGGCTCGACGTCTGCTGCTGTGCCACGGGCTCTGAGGCCTGGTTGCGGCGTTTGCGGTGGTGCCAGCGGTCTTTGCTGGGGGCTGTGTCGTCGTTGTCGATGCTGGCCTGGACTGGCATACTGCCGTCCATGCGCTTGCCGCCGTTGATGGCATACAGTTCATATTGCTCGATGATGCGGATGAGTTTGTCGGGGTAGTTGACGTCCTCGGCATAGCCGCAGTCGCGCAGGCCCTGCGCCCAGCTGCGGTAGTCATACACGTCAAACTGGTAGAGGATGCTGTAACGCGGACCCTTCAGGAACTGCGCATGGTCCAGAAATGAATCCTCGGGCGCACCATATTTGCGGTAACCCACCTGCTTCAGTGAGTCACATCCGCCATACACTTCACCTTTCCAGTGATAAGCCTTGATGCCGAAGTGGTTGTTGGCCTCCAGTGCCATCTTGCTCTGCCCGACGTAACTCTCCAGCAACCCTTGGGCAAGGGTGATGCTGGCGGGCACGCCAAAGTCGCGTTCGGTCTGCAGCGCCACTTTCTTGTAACGCTCGATATAGTCGAGATATCGCTGATGTTTGGTCTGTGCAGATGCCGAAATGGCTGAAAAAGCCATAAAAATCAAGCAAAAACACATTATTTGCTTGTTTATCGGGAAAATTTCTTTAATTTTGCGTTCAAAGTAAAAACTCATAATTTTGTTATGACTGAAAAGAAAATCACCACAAAGGTAAGGGTTTATTCTTATAATGAACTCACCGAGGAGCAAAAAAAATTAGTGGACCTTGCTCGAGAGGCCACTACACACTCCTATTCTCCCTATAGCAACTTCAGGGTAGGCGCCGCCTTGAAACTCGACAATGGCGAGGTCTTTATCGGTGCTAATCAGGAGAATGCGGCATTTGCCGGCATCTGTGGCGAGCGTGCCGCACTCTATGCTGCAGGAGCAAAATTCCCCAGAGTTCCCGTCAAGACTGTGGCCATCACTTCTTTCACCCGCGGTGAGTTTGTTGAGGAGCCCACGGCTCCCTGTGGCGTTTGCCGCCAGGCCTTCCTTGAATTTGAGAAAAACGGTCATCCCATCGAACTGATTCTGGCAGGAAAGGAGAAAATCTACATCCTCGACAGTTTCAAGGACACCATGCCGCTGTCCTTCACAGAATTTTAATTCACCAGATTGCTCTGGTAAAGATTTATCAAGACAAGCCTGACAACATGGTTTATTGTTGTTAAGGTTTGTCTTTTTGTGTGTTCAAGTTTTCATTGCGGCCAATAAAATGGAAACGATATAGGAGTTTACCCTGAAAACCCGTTGGCGGAATGATAGAATCGCTTTATTTCCCAGTCAATTGACACCCGAAGGGTGACCTTTGTGTAACCCCCGATAAATCAGGCAACCGAGCAGAGCGAAGGTGGCTGATTCATCGGGGGCGTGATGAGCCATGACTAGTCGCTGAAGGCGACCCCTTCAACATGGGCTAGATCGGATGGGGTCGTTTCCAGCGACGAGGATAGTATTGCACTTCCGTGGGTGATGCAAACTACTTCGCTACCGCTCAGCGGTTCGCATTACCCACGGTTACTCAAATGGCCGCCCTTTGGGCGTTTTTGCCATAGTCATCTAGGCATTTTAGCGTACACTCTACTTATACAATTAATTCCGCCAACGGGTCCTGAAAGTATTTTAATGCGAACATTTAGTTCGGCGAAGCCAATTTCACGAAAAAAGATTAAAAATTCGCGTTAAATTGGTCCAATTCGTGTATTTAGCATTAGCTCCGCAGGGTTTTGGTCCAGCAGCAATATCATTGCCAATAAAATAGTGTGGCTTTTATGCCGAAAGTGAG
This sequence comes from uncultured Bacteroidales bacterium, assembly GCA_902779125.1. Classification (GTDB taxonomy): domain Bacteria; phylum Bacteroidota; class Bacteroidia; order Bacteroidales; family Muribaculaceae; genus Sodaliphilus. The sequence continues at coordinate 3,856 of CACZAC010000010.1, forward strand.
AAAATTTTCTTTATAAGTGATTTTTTTTAGAAATTTATTGCTATTTATAAATAATTGGTGTATATTTGCGAATGAAAGTGTAGGACCTATTATTTCTAAGTGCATCTTGACTTCTGAATCTTTTTTGGTGCAATGATATCAGGTGTGCAGTTGCTGGAAATGATGATTAAGATGAACAGTATAAGCATTTTTTTATTAACCCTTTAAATTTAATGATTATGGGAATGATTACTAAACACAGGACAGTGCTTTTAGCAGCATTATTCGTGCTCAGTGGATTGTTTGCCGCTCAAGCGCAAGAGAATTTACTGAACCTGAAACTTGTACGTGACCACTGCGAGTGTGATTACGATCTCAACAGTGAGACCAACTACTATCGCGATGTCGTCACCTTTGACAGCCCCGACTTAACAAATATGTTTACAGTCGATGACGTTATTGCTGGTGAGAACTCCTTTGTGCTCTATCGCTATTTCGTTGACAAATGGGGCTATCCTGATCCCGATAATCCTGTCGCAGTTGCAGAGTTGAACCTTGCAGATACTGATGAAGGTGTGGCTTACACAATCACTTACATGAACCAGACTCCTTATCCCGGCTTTGATTATGAAATACCTACCGGGGGCATTCTGGATGTGATTGAAGGCACCTTAATCGACATGCAGAGCATCACCTTTATCGACCAGTTTGCTGGAGACCTTACGGATTATAATTGGATGGGTGCGTTCATCCACGGTCATTACTATTATCTCGAGCTCAAAGATGGCAGCAAGAGAACTGAGACTATCGAGGCGATGGTTCCCACGATTAATTTTTACAATTTAGGTCTTTTTACGAGCTCGCAGGTGGAAAAAGATGTTGACGCTACACTCATGCCTAATTTGTTGAACGTACAGTATGAGCAATGGAACCTTTCTGAAGCACAGGAGGTCAAGGCCTACACTGTCATGCGTGGTCTCAATTGTAAACCTGACACCGAGATTTCCAATCTGGTACATCAAGATAACGGTCAATATCTTGAGACTTGCAATGTCCTGCCCGAATACTACAATAGCCTGGAGGATTATGTAGTTGAACGCTTTGACACAGCCACTTGGGTCACTGGCACCTATGGCGATTATGTGAGCTACGTTCCCATTATTACTGTCGATGGCAAGGACCGTGTTGCCAACGACGGCAAGGACAACACCTATGGCAGTCCCATTAGCCACTACAAGATGCCTGGCATGATGCTTTGGGTAGATGGGGAATTAAGCGACCAGAACTCCGACGACCCCTTCATATGGAAAGACCAGAATGGTGAGGATTGCGTGTACTATAATCCCTATTTCGCCATCGCTCCTCTGTTGCCCGAAGGCGGCACTTGGGATTTGCGTCCTGAGTATATTCGCATCTGGGTAGAGAGTGACAACCTCCGCGATATCAAAGTGAATGATGATGGCACCATCGAGAACGACGAGGAAGCAGCACTCAATCACTTCTTGCTCATCTGCGATGAATATATTGGCGATTATTTCGAAGAAGGGAATGACGAGTTCACGGGTGTAATTCCCTTGGGTGACCCTGACTCTTGGGCGTATTCATTCGGCGCTACCTTAGCCAGCAAAGACAAACCATTCAACTTCTATGTTCGCATGTATTGCGAGGTTCAAGCCAATCTTCCATTGAAGGGCTATCTCCCGTCATGGTTCCCTGCCTATACGATGATTGAGAACGTGGTCGAGTGGGTTCCCGAGCCTGTCACTACTGGCGTGAAGGAAATCAACTCGGCAGCCGAGGTCGGAAAGACCTATTACAACATCCAAGGTATGGCGAGCGACAAGCCCTTCAGTGGCGTGAACATCGTCGTGACCCGTTACAGTGACGGCAGCACCAGTACTTCCAAGTTCGTCCGCTAACGTACATATCTGTAACAAGAATTATCTTGCCAGAGGAGGACTCCGCCCTGCGGCGGCTTCTCCTCTGGCTTCCTTATGGGTAATTGAACATCATGATGTTAGCATCGATGGTTGGGGTGCCGCCAAATTTATCCAAAATCTTGTGTCTCTACATGTCCTCTGATACCTGACTCCATGTCAAATATAACGAGGGTGGCGCATTGCGTCACCCTCGCTAAAGAACTTAAATCTCGAGTTTAATGCTTAAATTGCACCATTTAACAGGTAGTCGATGAGGGCGGTGACGTCGGCGATGCTGACGTTGTCGTCGCTGTTAACGTCGGCTTCGGCAGGTATCGCGCTGTCATTGCTCAGCAGATAGTCGATAAGGGTGGTCACATCGGCAATGGTGATATTGCCGTCTTGGTTCACGTCACCACGCTGGAACTGGGCTGCTGCCGAGATGGTCACGTTCTCGTCGGGCATGAGCAGGGCGAAGGGATTCTCCTCGCCCGTCAGGGTGCCCGCATTGACGCTGTAGCCATTGGCCGAACCGTCCAGGTTGAGGCTCACCTCGTCGTTAACTCCGGCATAGAGCACGCCATTATACATGATGCCTGTACCATAGGCGGTGATGCCGCTTGTCCCGTATTGGATAGCGCTATTGGCCATCTCAACGGTCACACCCTGGCCAGCGATGATGCTGTGGGCCTGCTTGCCCTGAACGACACCAAGCGTATCGGTGAAGTAGCAGTTGGTGGCAGTGGTGGTGGCATTCCAACCACGGGCGAAGGTAGCACTGTTGCCGCTGGCCATGGTCTCGCCTTGAGCAAGGGCAGCGGGATCAACGAGGCAGTCAGTGATGGTGACGGTCTTGTTGCTGCCCGTCCATCCGATGAAACCGCCGTTGCTGTTGCCGATACTGTCTATCTGTAACAGTTTGCCGTTGAAGACGCATCCCGTAAAGCTGATGGCATGTCCACTGGCTCGGCTCCAGCCCACGAAGCCGCTATTGTTACCGCTTGAGCTGTGAATGACGGCGTCGCTGAGGCAGTCGCTGAAGTTGACAGTGTGCTCACAGAGGCCCACGAAGCCGCCTGCGCCGCCTGCTGCTGTAATCTCGGCATTACTGATGCTGTGCTCAATGTTAACCGAGCCGTAGAGGTGGCCAACGAGTCCAGCGGCATAGCTTGCTGTGGTGTTGATGGTGGCGTTACTGGTACAGCCGCTGATGTTCACCGTCGAGGTTTGATCGCTATAATTGATGAATCCGGCGGGGAAATCGGCGGTGGAGTTGATGGCGATGTTGCTGGTGCAGCCCGTCAGGTTGAGCGTGCCGTAGATACGGCCCACAAAGCCTGCAGCGTCGCTGCTGGAGGTCCAAATGGTGCCATCGACCGTCAGGTCCTTGATTGTGGCGGGGCTGATGGTGTCCGCGCCGAAGGGCTTGATGCTGCTGGTGTGGCTGAACAGGGCCGAAATACCCGATTCGGGCTCAGCCTCGCTGCCATAGTTGAATGTGATGGTCTTGTGATTGCCGTCAAACGTACCGCAGAAGTCATGGTTGCTTGAACCTGCCATGCGCGTCACGCTGATGTCAGCACCAAGTCTCACCGTCTTGCCGCTGAAGCGGTTCCACGTGTCGTTGTCCAGCAGGGCGTCGCAGAAATACTCCCAGTCGCTTGCGTTATTGATGACGTAAGCACCGTCGCTGTCGGTGGAGAGGATGGGTGAGGCATAGTAGAGGCCGTCGAAGAGCATACCGCCCTCATACACGGTCATGAAATTTAGGGTCTCAACCTCGCTGCCCAGCGTGGCGGGTATGGTGGCCACACCAACGGTCTTCGTGCCGTTAGCAGCGATGTATTGCGCGTTGGTCAGAGTGGGTGTTACGCTATAGAATGTGTTGTTGACAGTGGCTGTGGTGGCGGCGTTCCTGTTGTGGACAGCCATGGGGTGGAACACCCCGCCTCCCTCGTAACTTCCCGTGAAGAGGCAGTTGCCCAGGTTGACGGTGTTGCCGTCGCTCCAGCCCTGGAAGCCGCCGACGTAGTTGCCGCTGTTGCTGATGGCACCGCAATAGACGGTGTTGCTGATGTTAAGCGTGGAATTCTGGGCGTGGCCCACTACACCACCGCAATGGTAATTGCCGTTGACGGCTGTGGTGACGGTGACATTGGCGGCCACCTTGCAGTTCTCGATGGTGTTGGTCACACTGGAATCGCCACGGGCAAAGCCCACAAGGCCGGCAGCATGCAACGTGCCATTGACGCTACCCGTTGTGATGAGTTTCCTGATCGTAGCGCCACGGATTTCGCGGAAGGGCGCAGTGCCCTGTGTCGTGGTCTCGGTAATATTGACGGTCAGCGTATGGTAGTCTCCGTCAAAGGTCCCCATAAACTCATGGTCACTGCTGCCTGCCGTGCGGGTGATGCTGATATCAGCTCCCAACTTCACCGTCTTGCCGCTAAAGCGGTTCCACGTGTCGTTGTCCTGCAAGCAGTCGCAGAAGTATTCCCAGCCTTCCTCATCGCTGATAATATAGGGATTTCCCTCTGAACCATCGCCTTCGCCCAGGGGTGAAAGGGTGATAGGACTAAGCGTCACATTGTCGGTAGTGATATTATTGGGTAAGGTCAGTTGGTATTGGTTATTTCCCAGGCTGACTGCATCAACGGCGATAACACCATTGACCTCAAAACCATAAGCGGTCTGATTGGTCGAGACGGTGATTTCGGTGCCCTCAGCGTAGTAGTCGCCATAGATTTTGCCATTAATGTCGGTAATGCTTTCATCAGGAGTGATGGTAAAGAGACCTTTCACGGCTTTAGCATCTTCCCAAGCCACTTTTTTGGAGGCATACATATAGACCGTCACCTGATTTTTGTTGTAACTGAATTCGCTATCTACTGAAAGCGATTTTTCAGTGAGACAGATAATCTCAGTGAGGTTATTCTGGCCAGGATTTCGGGAGAACGCATAATCGCCAATACTGGTCAGTCCAGCACAAGGCAGAACGATGCTCTCGAAATAGCATTGTCGAAAAGCTTCATTACCGATAGTGGTCAGTAGAGAACCGTCAGCTATAGTCACTGTGGAGAGGGCTCTACATTCGTCAAAAGCATATTTGTCGAGGCTAATCAGCGAGGCGGGGAGGCTCAAGCTGGTGATAGAGGTTTTAGCAAAAGCTTTTTCGCCTATACTCGACAGGCTCGTACAGCCGCTCAAGTCAAGAGCACCGCCGAGTGGCAACTGATAGAAGGCACCATTTGCAATGCTCGTCAGATCGTGACATCCGCTGAGGTCAATGGAAGTGAGTGCAGTCCTATCGAATGCATACTCACCGATTGTCTGTAACTGCGAGTTGGGGGCAATGTTCACCGTAGTCAGTGCACTGCATTTATCAAAAGCATATTCACTGATATTTATTAGCGAGGCTGGCAGGTTGACCGAAGTAAGGTCCGGGCTCATGTTTGTAGAGAAAGCATTATCTTCAATATCGGTAAGGCCTTCGTTGATGACGATGCTTTTGATACCGCTGAAATCCTTACTGGTAAAAACAGAATTGCTGATCTCGCCAGTACCACTGATGGTCATCGTGGAGTCATTGATGGTATAGGTGGCATTAGGGCCGCACGAGCCCGTGTCGGGGATATTGTAAGCCCACGCCGTGGCAGTCGTGAGCAGTACTACGAGCAGCGTCAGGACCGCTCTTGTCAAATTGGATTGGGTTTTAAATCGTCTCATAACTCAGAAATTTTAAATGTTAATATAATGTGTAATTAATTATGCAGAGCGATATATACTTGTTCAATCATTGGGGTGTCTGCTTGCTAATCGTTGTGGTGGCGCGACCAGGTTTTCCAGATGAGGTAAATGAGCAGGCCCCACAGCACCAGATTGATGATCACGAGGGGTATGGCGAGCCACAAGGGCACATCGTCGAGGTAATTGAGGAAATCCATCTCACACATAGTATTCATTTCTTTAGTAACGATATAGCATTGACCCAGATAGCGTTTTTAATGCGAACCTTTAGCTCGGCGAAGCCAATTTCGCTAATTAACCGAACCTTTAGCTGTCGAAGCCAATTCCACGAAGATTATAATACCAGTCGTAATATTATATTAGATAAATTGGCTACGCCGAGCTAAAGGTTCGTGTAATTCGCATCAGCCCCGCAGGGTTTGGCTGCGCCAATCTAAAAGCTGGGCCAGCATCTATATCATTGTTTTTTTCTTTACAAATTTACGCCGGGAGAGGGCAAAGTGCAGTCTTAATTCGCATTTTGATGTCTCAATTCGCGATTTCACCTGTCTTAATTCGCAAAATAAGACAATGATTTAATGTTTGTTAATAATCAAATACATATTTTCAGCATCGCGCACCTCGTCTGAGGTACCTCATCTCACAAAAAAGTTTGATTGCTTTTTTATGTTTTCGACTTGCACTATCTTTGCAGTCGAGATGAAAGAGATGCAGTTTACAGCCATTGTGCTGACGCTACTGATGACTGGCGTATTGGCGTTTCTGCTTCCAGGACGCGTTGCCGATGACCGCGTGACCAACCGTTCACGCTGGCTTATGGCATTGGCCTTCATCTTGACCGGCTTACAATTCTTCTTGCAGTTCACCACCGGGCTGCGTGCCTCAAGTGTGTCACGCGCTGTGGCCCTTAACCTGCTGATGTTCACACCTTGCACCGTCTTGTTCTCGACGTGTGTCCTGAACCTTCAACGCCAGGGCCGCATCCGTCGCCGCGAATGGATATTCGGCGGGATTGCTTGTCTGTTGACCGCCGTCATTCTTGCCGTTGGTTGGTTCCAGCCCCATCGTCTGATGGAGTGTGACATGGTGGCCAGTTCCGTTTTCGCCCTCTTGCAGGCTTATTATGCCGTGCTCATCAGCCGCGAACTCATGCGCTTGAGGGCCATGCTAGCCAACTACTATGACCGCGACCCCGACAGCTTGGTCAACTGGATGAGCATCAGCGTCGTCGCACTAATGGCGCTGGCACTGATACTGCCCGTCGCCATCTTTTCGTCGGGCTGGCCGTTGGCGGTTTATGCCGTCTTCTTCATCACCGCCATCTTCTATCTGTGGTTCTGCTTTGTGCGTTATGTCATCAGCAGTGCCTCGCGCCGCGTGCGTGAGGCCGAGGAGGAAGAGCAGCAAGAAATGAAAACCCAAACCGCCGAAACGGCAACAACAAGCAAAGATGCCGTGAGGAATCCCGAACTGAAGGAAAGCGAGAATGTCGCCATCGAGCACTGGGTCGCCCAGGGCAAGTACCTGCGCCACGACCTCAAGAGTGCCGATGTCGCCCGCGAACTCGGCATCCCGCGCACCCACCTCCTGGCATGGGTCAAGGCATCAGGCTTTGAGTCGTTCACGCAGTGGATGACCACCCTGCGCATCAACGAAGCCAAGCGGATGCTGCGTGAGCATCCCGACTTTACCGTCGAAGCCATTGCCGACCACTGCGGCATCAGCCGCACCCACTTCCACACCGTATTCAAGCGCGCCACAGGCCACTCCCCAACCAACTACCCCTCCAAAACCTAAATAGAAAAACCTTACCGCCCTAGCGCGAACCTGGTGATGGACGGCCACGCCAAGTCGAGGCCCCACGATGCGGCTGCCAAATAATCAGTTGCCCCTGTTGTCTGAAAGTCTTAGCGTCTTAGCGCCTTAGCGTGAGGTCAAGGGAGTGCGGATGCCACCAATGTGTTGTTCCTGTTGTTCAACGTTGTCCCTGTTGTTTGAGTTGTTTGAGTTGTCTTTGTTGTTTGAAAAAGGGATGCGGATGCAAAGATAAAAGTTGTTCCTGTTGTTCAACGTTGTCCCTGTTGTTTGAAAAAGGGATGCGGACGCCCATCAGAATATTCAGATAAATCAGTTGTTTGAAAAAAACTAGGGACTAGAAACTAACAACTAGAAACTTTTCTGTACCTTTGCAGGTTGTAATCAAGAAAACCAAATCATTAACGACAATAATGAAGAGTAACTTAGACAAGAAACTGATTGGGTCGCTGTCGTTGGCCGACGTGATCCACTTCGTGATTGCGGTCATCGTGTTTGCCGCCATCTCATGGATTTATTTCTATCCCAATGACGTGAACGGCGATGTCCTGCAGCAGAGCGATATCATGCAGGGCGCCGCCAATAGCCAGGAAACTGCCGCCTACGAGCAGCAGACGGGCGAGAAGTCGTGGTGGACCGACGCGCTGTTTGGCGGTATGCCCACTTTCCAGATTTCGCCTTCCTATCAGGGTACAACATGGCTGAATCCCGCTTCGGCAATCTACCGTCTGGGCTTCCCGACGCCTGTGAGCTGGATTTTCATCCTCATGCTGGGCTTCTTCCTGCTGATGCTGGCGTTCAAGGTCAAGTGGTACTATGCTGTGCTGGGCGCCATCGGCTATGCCTTCTCGAGTTACTTTTTCATTCTCATGGGTGCTGGCCACATCTGGAAACTGATGGTGCTCGCCTACATCCCGCCCACAATCGCCGGCATCGTGTGGTGCTATCGTGGCAAGTACCTGGGCGGTATGGCGGTAGCGGCCTTCTTTGCCGCTTTGCAGCTCGCCAGCAACCATGTGCAGATGACCTATTACTCGATGTTTATCATCGTGGCTCTGGTCATTGCCTTCCTGGTCAAGGCGATTCTCGACAAGCAGGTGGGTCGCTGGTGCATCGCTACCGCAGCGCTGGCAGTGGCTGCCGGACTGGCTTTGCTGGCCAACTCGCCTAACCTCTATCTGACTTACAAGTACTCCCAGGAGACCATCCGTGGCGGTCACAGCGAACTCACCCCCAAGGGCGAGGATGCCGTCAACGCCAAGCCCACCAATGGCGGTCTTGACAAGGACTACATCACCCAGTGGAGCTATGGCAAGGACGAGACGTTCACCCTGCTTATCCCCAACGTGAAGGGTGGCGCTACCATCAAACCCGAGCACGGTGACAGCCGCTTGCTCGCCTTGAGCGACACCGAGAAGGCCACCAAGATGGCTAACACGGGCGAAATGAACCAGCAGGATGTCCAGATTCTGAGCCAGTTCCCGCAGTACTTCGGCGACCAGCCGATGACTAACGGTCCCGTCTATGTCGGTGCCCTCATCTGTGCCCTGTTCCTGTTGGGCTGCTTTATCGTGAAGGGTCCCGTCAAGTGGGCGCTGCTCATTGTGACCATCATCAGCATCCTGCTCTCGTGGGGCCACAACATGATGTGGCTCACCGACTGGATGATTGACCACTTCCCCATGTACAACAAGTTCCGAACAGTGGCGTCAATCCTCGTCATTGCCGAGGTGGCGATGCCCATACTGGCTGTGCTGGGCCTGCGTGAACTCTTCAAGGAGCCTGACGGCTGGCACAAGCACAAGGTGCCCCTGATTGCCTCCTTCGGCTTGTGTGCCCTGATTTGCCTGGTTACCGCTTTGATTCCCGGCATCTTCGGCCACTTCTCGGCTCAGGAGCATGAGCAGCTGGTTGCTACGGGACAGATTCAGCAGTATCCCAGCGTTGATGCCGCCATCGCTGCCGTGCGTGGCGCTCTGGTGAGCGGTGACGCTTGGCGCAGCCTCATCATCATCCTGATTGGCTTCGGCGTCATCTTCGCTTATCTCAAGGGCAAACTCAACGAGATGGCTGCAACGCTCGTGCTGGCTGCCATCGTGCTGGTGGACATGTATGTCATCAACAAGCGCTATATCGATTCTGAGTCCTTCACCTCACACTATGACGTTCCCGAGCAGCAGTTTGTTCAGCGTCCCGTCGATGCTCAGATTCTGCAGGACAAGGACATGAACTTCCGCGTCATGGACGTGCAGCACTTTGGCGAGGCCATGCCCAGCTACTTCCACAAGACGGTGGGTGGCTACCATGCAGCCAAGTTGTCGCGTTACAATGACCTGATTAACAACCAGATTGCCAATAACAACGTCCAGGTGCTCAATATGCTCAACGCCCGCTATATCATCATCGATGACCAGACGTTGCAGCGCAACACCGAGGCATTGGGCAATGCCTGGTTTGTGGACTCGTTGACCTATGTGAACAACGCCGACGAGGAAATGGCGTTCTTGAATGACTTCAATCCCGCACGCAGCGCTGTTGCCGATGCCAAGTTCAAGCAGCAGTTGGGCGAGGCCAAGGCATCGCAGCCCGGCGACACGATTTATGAGACCAGTTACGCTCCCAATCACCTGACCTATAAGAGCCATAGCGCAAATGGCGGCCTGGCGGTCTTCAGCGAGGTGTATTTCCCCTGGGGCTGGAAGGTAACGGTTGACGGCAAGCCCGTGGAGATGGGACGTGTGAACTACATTCTGCGCGCCCTGCAACTGCCTGCCGGTGACCACGAGATTGACTTCAAATACGCCCCCGACGAGGTGGCCAAAACCCAGACGTGGGCCAAGGTGGCTGTCTTTGTCATCTACCTCTTGCTCTTGTTGGCATTGAACTACGCCCTGTTCGGCGACAAGTTCCGCAAGAAACAGAAAGTGGTAGCCGAGGATAAAGAATAAACAATCACTGGCTGTTTGGGATTCCTGAAGAAATATCTGAATGCATGGAGCCGCCACCACCGTAGTGGCGGCTTCGGCATCCATTCGCCCTTCGCCTACCAGTTCGTGCGCAACGTCTGGCGTCAGCCCTTGCCCTATTATGCCTACGGGGGAATGCGTCAGCTGCTGAACACCATCAAGGCGGGCACTACTCCGCGGCAACGGCGTGAAATGGACCTCATCAGCGAGAAGGAGGCGCGTTTGCTGTTCAGGGTGACCAACTTCTTCAATCCTCAGCGCATCTTGCAGGTGGGCGCCTCCACGGGCGTAGAGAGTGTCGCCATGCTGGCGGTGAACAGCCAGAGCAGCCTGTACATGTATGATACACAATTAGAGCAGAAGGCGCTGGCAGTGCGTGTGCTGAAAAGCCAGTTGGATAGGGTAGAGTGCTATGACGATGTGAATGTGGCTGCCGACGATTTTCTGGCAGGTGAAGCTGCTTCCCGCCTGGCGCTTGTCAATTCCCCTGCCGATGAAACCGTACTGAAACGCCTCCTGGACGCCCAATGCGTGCTCGTGCTGCGCAACCTCAACCGTGATGAGGAAATGTCAGCCCTTTTCGACACCTGCTGCCAGCACATGCCGATGGGACAGACCTACACCAACGACAAAATCGCCATCCTCAATCCCAACCCCAAACTCCAGCGCGAGGACTTCCTCCTCTGGCTATAACCGAATGATAAATTACAGATACAAAAAATGCCCTGGCTTTCGGCCAGGGCGTTTTTTTCATTATGTAGGTCGGGAATGAATTACTTCATGGGACGGCCGGGCATAACGGGACGAGAGGGCTGCTTGGGAGTGTCGTCCAGACCAACGGTCTCGATGTCGAAAATCAGCGTCTCGTTGGGCTCGATGCCGCGGTTACCCTGGGCACCGTAAGCGAGCTCACCGGGGATAACAACGGTTACCTTGCTGCCGGGCTTCATGAGCTGGATCATCTCGGCGAAGCCGGGGATGACTTGCTTCAGGTTGAAGGGCACGGGATTCTCACCGCTCTTGTCAAACTCGGTGCCATCCAAGTGACGGCCAACGTAGTTCACCTTAACAACATCGCTGTCGCTGAAGTTCTTGCCCTCACCAGCTGCGAGCACCTTGTAAGCGATACCGCTCTTGGTAAAGGTATAACCCTTGTCGCTCTTGAGCTTGCTCATGTATTCCTCACCGGCTTTCTTGTTGGCGATAGCCTTGGGGGACTGCTCCATAGCACTGTTCAACAGGGGTTCAATCTTGGTCTGCAGATTCATAATTTCTTCCTGGGTCGCGGGAGTGGTCTTCATCAAAGCCTCACGCAGGTGCTTCATGAACAGGCTCTTGTTGATGGGCATACCGCACTGCTGCTCGATACCCTGATAGAGTTGGGCAATCTGCATACCCATCTGCAGACCGGCCATGAAATTCTTGCTGGTGTCGGCGTTAGCGATGTACTCCATACCCTTGAGGGCCTGCTCCATGTTGATGGCAGAGTCCATGCTGCGAAGCTGCTGACCCATACCGGCGCCATAGAGGTCACCAAATGCCATGCTCAACGAGTCCATAGCCTCGCTGCTGCCGGCAGCACCCTTGCTGTTGCAACCTACAAAACCTACGGTCAACAGACCGGCTGCTGCAATTGCTAAAATCTTCTTCATAATAATAAAACTAGTTTTAAATGAATTTTGAATGTTGTTATAAAAATGTTTAATCGTTCTTTTCAACCTTAATCAGCTCCACGTCAAAGATGAGCGTTGAATTGGGCAGAATCTTGTCGCCGGCGCCATTCTCGCCGTAAGCCAGCTCGCTCGGGATGAACAGGCGATACTTCGCGCCTTCGCTCATGAGTTGCAGACCTTCGGTCCAGCCGGGGATTACCCTGTTGAGGGGGAAAGTCGCGGGCTCACCATCCACGCTGCTGTCAAACACGGTGCCGTCCAGCAGGCGGCCAGTGTAGTGTACGGTCACATTGTCGGTGGGACCAGGCTTGGCGCCAGTGCCTTCTTTCAGTACCATGTACTGCAGACCGCTTTCGGTTTGAACTACGCTGTCGTTCTTGGCGTTCTCGGCCAGGAATTCGCGGCCCAAGGTCAGGTTGTCCTTAATCTGCTCTCCGGAATCGGGAGCGGTTTCCTCGGTCGTTTCGGTTGCTTCGCTGCTCTCGGTGTTGCCGCCACAACTTGCCATGCCCATCATGAGCATGGCTGCTATTGCTGAAAATAAAATCTTCTTCATTAGTATCTAAAAGGGAGTTAAAGTCCAGTATTGTGAGAAAAAGCCTGTTGGTCGTTTACTTTTTCTCGACCTTGAGCAACTGCACGTCAAAGATGAGCGTCGAGTTGGGTTGGATGGGACCGGTACCGTGGGGACCATAGGCGAGGTTGGAGGGGATGAACAGCCTGTAGGCAGCACCCTCACGCATCAGTTGCAGACCCTCGACCCAGCCGGGAATCACCTGACCGACAGCAAAGGTTGCGGGCTCGCCGCGCTCCACGCTGCTGTCAAACACGGTGCCGTCAATCAGTTTGCCGGTATAGTGTACAGTAACCACGTCGTTGGGACCAGGCTGCAAGCCGTCGCCTTCTTTCACGACCTGATACTGCAAGCCGCTGGCGGTGATTTTCACGCCCTCGACCTCCTTGTTCTTTTCAAGGAATTCGCGACCCAAGCGCTCGTTCTGTTCAGCGCCCTGCTTCTCGAGATTGGTGAAAAATTCGGTGACAATCTGCTTGGCCTCATCAAAGGTCATTTTCTGTTCTGCGCCTTCAAAAATGGCTCTCAGACCATCGGCGAAATCGTTGATATCCAGTTTCTTAATACCTGAGCCAATGAAGTTTCCTCCCATGCTCAAGCCCAGTGCATAACTCAGTTTATCCATTGAAAAATCTATCTTTTTTGTAAAAAACGGTGCAAAGATACAGTAAAAAGTGAATTGGGTACACGTTTTTAGAAAATTTTTACTATTTTTGCTTTCACATTATATAAAAATATCCTGATACGAACTTAATCAACCTGTGACTATGAGCAACAAGAAGAAATTAGTAATCTCGTCTGGAGCAGGCATCAGCGCCGAGAGCGGCATCAAGACTTTCCGCGACGCTGACGGCCTGTGGGAGAATTATCCGGTGATGGATGTGGCTAGCCATGAGGGTTTTCTGCGCAATCCGGCCCTAATCCACAAGTTCTATAACGAGAGGCGTGAGCAGTTGGTCAACGCACAGCCCAATGCAGCCCATCTGGGCTTGGTAGAACTGGAAAAAGACTTTGACGTGCGCGTTATCACCCAAAACGTCGATGACCTGCACGAGCGTGCCGGTAGCAGCAACGTGTTGCACTTGCATGGCGAATTGATGAAGGTGCGCTCGCTCAGGCATGAAGAGCGTGAATACACCCTGCCTTGCGATGACCTGACCGACAAGGGACTCGTGACGAGTGTTGATACGCTCGACCCCTATGGTGACCATGTACGCCCCCACATCGTCTTCTTCGGCGAGGCAGTGCCCAATATGGAAGCTGCTGCCCAGCTGGCGCATGACGCCGACATCTTTGTCGTTATCGGCACCTCGCTGGTGGTTTATCCCGCTGCAGCCCTCATCCAGTATGTGAAACGCGGTGTGCCCATCTATTACATCGACCCCAATCCCGCTAGCGTCCCCAGCTGGGTGACCGTCATCCAGAAACCCGCTACCCAAGGCGTAGCCGACCTGATCGACATCCTGCGCAAGTGACGCGACTGAAACCTGGAAGAAAAATGAGAGCCTGAGACTTAACTGCCTCAGGCTCTCGTTTTTACTGTTTTCTTGTCTACCAACTATGTTTGAGTAGGTAGTCGAGGAGGGCGGTGACATCATTGATGCTGATGTCATCGTCCAGGTCACAGTCGGCGGCTTCAAGTATGATTGAGGAGGCGTTGCCCGAGAGTAGGTAGTCAAGCAGGGTGGTGACATCATCGATGCTTACGGTCTCGTCACCGTTCACGTCGCCGCGCAGGGTAACACCCTTCTCGGTGAAATAGCCCGGATTAGCTGGACCGCCATCGATGCGGGCGTAAGACTTGTCCGTATGATTCTTGTCAAAGACGGTTCCCATTCCTCCCACCAGTGAAGTACAATTGGTGAACATGCGTTCAGACCATTCACCATAGACGTAAGCAGTGGTCCATCCCGTGCCTGCATAGATGGTGGTCAGGCTTGAGCAGTTGGCAAACATGTCGTTCATGTACCAAACATGGGCGGTGTTCCATCCCGAGATGTCAAGCGTGGTCAGGCGCGTGCAGCCTGAGAACATATATTGCGTGTTCTCGAGACTGGTGGTGTTCCATCCCGAAAGGTTGAGTGAGGTTAAGTTTACGCAATTGTTGAACATGTTATGCATGTCGATAGCACTGGCGGTATTGAAGCCCGAGACGTCGAGTGAGGTGAGACTCGAGCAGCCTGAGAACATGCTTCCCATGGTCATTACCTTGCTTGTGTTCCAGCCCGAGAGATTGAGAGAGGTCAGCCCTCGGCAATCGTAGAACATCTGCGTCATGGTGGTGACATTGGAGGTATTGAAGCCCGAGAGGTCGAGTGAGGTTAAGCTTACACATTCATTGAACATGTAGTACATGTCGATGACTCTGGCAGTGTTGAAACTCGATAGGTCGAGTGAGGTAAGACTTGAGCAGAAGTTGAACATCGAGCCCATGTCGAGGACATTGGCGGTGTTCCATCCCGAGAGATTGAGCGAAGTCAGACTCTCGCAGTAGATGAACATCTCGTACATATCGGTGACATTGGCAGTGTTCCACCCCGACAGGTCAAGCGAGGTTAGGCTTGAGCAGTCGCGGAACATTCTATTGGCACTTGTCATCTCGCTGGTGTTGACGCGACTCAGGTCCATGCTCTCGCATTGATTGAAATTATAAAACAACTGCGAGCAGTCGCCAGTGAAACTCACCTCACTTGTAGCCATGACGCTCTTGACGGCTGTATTGGTCACGTCGTTGCCCCAACGGTCCCAGTTGTTGAATTCGCCCCAGTTGAGCGTTAGCGCACCGGTGGCGCGGTCAAAGGTGTACTTCGGAATACCGGTAACGTCAGCAGTCGCAGCCTGAGACGCAAATCCAATAAAGAGCGCAACAAGTAATATTAATTCTTTTTTCATAAGCCGAAACATGATTTGGTTATTGATTAGAATGATAGGAAATTAAGTTATTATTCTTGAGAGGTCTCAACAATGGAAGAATCAAATGCTTGCCCTTCGTCATTGAAAGGCAATCGTTTATCCAATAAACTGTAACGGGGCAAGCGGTAATCGTTTGCCCCGTTAAATCTTAGTCCTTGAATTTGATGATGGTATCCTCGCCGGCGCGTATGTGGATGACATCTTGGAATAGCAGCCGCTCATTTTCTTCTCGTATCATCAGCATGCGCGTGCCCTGTTGCGCACCGTAGCGCATACCCTTGACTTCACCGTCAACAATTTCGGCGGTCGAGGCGAGGAAGGTCTTGTTCAGGCCAGAAATGTTGACCCACAAGTTGTCATACTGTTTGCCAGACTCGCTAACAAACACCAGGTAACCGAAGGTGTCTCTTGTCTGGTAGTCCTTGGCCAACTTATAGCTGTTGCCTGAGCACGAACAGAGCAACAGGCAAATGAAACATCCCAGTGTCAAGAGTCCCCTTTTCATCTCTCGTTAGAGCCCTTTGCCTTTACTTTTTGAGACCGAATTTGATGCGCAGTTTCTCAATCATGTCAACGGTCATGGCGTCGAGGTCATACTCGGGCTTCCAATCCCACTCAACACGGGCGCAGGTGTCATCCAGCTTGTTGGGCCAGCTGTCGGCAATGCTTTGACGCAACGGGTCAACTTCATATACCATCTCAAATTCGGGAATGTACTCCTTGATCTTGTGGTAGATAACCTCGGGGTCAAAACTCATCGAGGCAATGTTGAACGAGTTGCGGTGAACCAGACGCGACGGGTCGGCTTCCATAATCTCGATGGCTGCGCGCAGGGCGTCGGGCATGTACATCATGTCCATCAACGTGCCGGCAGCGATGGGGCAGGTGAATTTCTTGCCTTGTACGGCACTGTAGTAGATGTCCACTGCATAGTCGGTCGTGCCGCCACCCGGAGGAGTAACGTAACTGATCAGACCGGGGAAGCGCACCGAGCGGGTGTCAACACCGAACTTCAGCGCATAGTAATTGCTCAGCAACTCACCGGTGACCTTGGTCACACCGTACATCGTGCGCGGCTGCTGGATGGTGTCCTGGGGAGTGCCGTCCTTGGGTGCGTTGGGACCGAAAGAGCCGATGCTGCTGGGGGTGAACACGGCGCAATGCTTCTCGCGAGACACTTCCAGCACGTTCATCAGACCGTCGATACCGATGTGCCATGCCAACTGGGGCTTGTTTTCAGCAACGGCGCTCAGCAGGGCAGCCAGGTTATAAATCGTGTCAATGTTGTACTTGTCCACTACAGCGCCAATCTGTTGTGCATTGGTGATGTCAACGATTTCCGAGGGACCGCTCTCTGCGAGTTCGCCCTTGGGCTCAGCACCGGGGATATAGCCAGCCACGACATTACCAGTGTAGATGCCTCTCAACTTCATTGTCAGCTCCGAACCGATTTGTCCTGTCGAGCCGATGATAAGGATATTCTTCATTTCAGTAAAAGTATATGTCTAGGTCTATGTTTTGTTAATCGTGGCACAAAAATACACCAATTCTCAATATTGTGCAACACCAACCCTAAAAAATGTTGGCCGATGTGACAGTATTTCTTGTATTTCTTGTGTCCCTCTTGCTTTTTGCCATTGACTGGGTGCGGGCGGTTGATTACCTTTTGCAGCGCTAGGGATGGTTATGAGTTATTGCTTTTAACGTTACGTTAACGTTTCCGCGCGCCCTAATTTGTGGGAAAAGTGGATATGGCTTTTCTTATAGTCCGTGGAAATCAACCAGTTGGAAAAAAGGCTGTAAGGATGCCGTTTTGCTTTTTGACGAGCTGATTGAAAAAATAAGGTGACGTGAAAGGATGTTCGAGGAAAAGTATTATCTTTGCAGATTAGATAAATAGTTTTTTTTCAATCCTCATGAGCGAGAAGTATATCGTTTCGGCGCGTAAATACAGGCCCTCGACGTTTCGCAGTGTCGTGGGACAGCAGTCGTTGACCCACACGTTGAAGACCGCGATTGCCAGCGGACGGTTGGCACATGCTTACCTCTTCTGCGGACCGAGGGGTGTAGGCAAGACAACCTGTGCCCGTATCTTTGCCAAGACCATCAACTGTGAGCATCCCACGCCTGAGGGCGAGGCTTGCAACGAGTGCCCGTCCTGCAAGGCGTTCAACGAACAGCGGTCCTACAACATCAACGAGTTGGATGCCGCATCAAACAATAGCGTGGACAACATCCGAGATTTGACCGACCAGGTGCGTATCCCGCCACAGACGGGGCGTTACCGTGTCTTCATCATCGATGAGGTTCACATGCTGTCTCAGGCCGCTTTTAATGCCTTCCTCAAGACCCTTGAGGAACCGCCCGAGTATGCCATCTTTATCCTTGCCACTACCGAGAAACAGAAGGTCATACCGACCATCCTGTCGCGTTGCCAGATTTATGATTTCGCACGCATCACAGTGCCCGACATCGTGCAGCAGCTTCAGTATGTCTGTGAACAGGAGAATATTGAGGCAGAGCCTGCAGCGCTCAATGTCATCGCACAGAAAGCTGACGGCGCTATGCGCGACGCCTTGTCAATCTTCGACCAGGTGGCAGCTTCCACCGAGGGTCACATCACTTATCAGAGTGCCCTTGATAATCTCAACGTGCTGGATTATGACTACTATTTCAGGCTCGTTGAGATGTTCCTCACGGGTGATGTCAATGAGGCGTTGCTGATTTACAAGGAAATACGCGACAAGGGCTTTGACTCACAATTCTTCATCAACGGATTGGCACAGCACCTGCGCGACTTGATGGTGGCGAGCACACCCAAAACCCGGCGATTGCTTGAGATGAATGACGAGGTCGCTCAGCAGTATGGCGTTCAGAGTGCCAAGTTGACTCCGGCTTTCTACTATCGTGCACTCGACCTGTGCAATACTTGTGACCTGAATTACCGCAATGCCAGCAGCAAGCAGTTGCTGGTGGAACTCACGTTAATCAAGTTGTGCCAGCTCGTTAAGGCGCCCCAGCCTCAGGCCACGGCACAACCGCCGTTGCAGAAGATGGCCCCTGCTGCAGCCCCCGCATCTCAACCCGTTCAGCCCCAGCGCCCTGCTCCGGCTCAGCGCCCTGTGTCGCAACAACCGGCTGCTCCGCAACCCCAAGCTCCACATCCAGCCCAGCCCGATATACCCCAGGCTCCACATCCAGCCCAAGCTGGCGTGCCTCAGCCGCCTCATCCTGCCCAAATGGCCTTGCCGACGGCTACAGCCCCGGGGCGACCGATGCCTAATGCATTAGGCAACAAGCCCCGCATTATGGTGAATGTGCCCAATGTTGCAGTGGCTGATACTCAGGCTGCCGCCGGTTCCGGCTCTGCTCAGGCACCACGCAGCCAAGCCTTCACCGAGGAGCAGTTGCAGTCCGCTTGGCAAGAATACATCCAGCAGCACCCGCAGGAACGGGCTTTGGTAACCACTATGTCCTATGCGTTGCCGCAACGCGCTGAAGCCGAAAGACATTATGTGATGACTGTGGGAAGCCCCACCGAGCAGAAAAATGTTGAGGAGCACAAGGAGGCGTTGGTAAGATTCCTGAGTGAAGCACTGCATAATGATTTACTCACGCTTGATGTGAAAGTGAGCGAGACGCCCATCGAGACGCCCAAGATTCTGTCGCCTCGCGAGGTGGTGGAGGAAATCAAGCAACATAATCCCAGATTCACCCAGTTCCTGAAGGATTTCGACCTGGGATTGGCGTGACGTTGACCTGGTAATAGTAAAAACAGCCCAATTGGTTGAAAATGAAACCAATTGGGCTATTTCTGTTTATCTGATACTGTTGATGGATGCGGCTTTGACTGTGAAGAAGTTGTCGCTGTTGTTTTTCAGCAGATTATATTCACCGTGGTTACCCCATGGGGCGGGTTTGTCCTCGATGACGGTGTCCTCGCCTGTATCGTTGTCGATGTACTGAGCAATGCGGGCTTGCCAGGAACGGATGCGAGCCTGTGACGAGGCGCGGTCCATCATGGCATTGCCGTTGGCGACAAGTTCTTTCAGGTGAGCGACGTAGATTGCCTTGAAATCGTTGAATTTGAGTACTCTGGCAATGAGGGGATTGTTGTCGTTGCCCCAGTGAAGCGGATCTTGGCGTCCTGCGTCGTTCTGCACGCCACAGCGCAGGCTGGTGCCCAAAGTGTTGTCGTAGTCATAGGGAATAAAGAAGAACTTGTAGCCCGTCGTTTCGGTGCCGTTGAAATAGATGTAATAGTTGTTGGCATTGTTCCAGTAGTCGTCCCACATGCCCACGGCAACATTGACGGCGTAGGTTTTGAGCAACAAATCGATGTCGGTAGCCTGTTGAATCCAGGTGTAGAACTCGTTGTCACTCAGGTTGCAGACCTTATCCATGAAGTCCACCAGTTGGTCTTTGGCATGATAGAACTCATCAGTCTGCGTCTCGAGTGTGTAGGCATGGCGGTCATCGGTGTCATCGTCATACCAGATGTCGCCATTGGGATTGTTGAGACCTGCTGCTGAGTTGCGGCACTTCCACAGGTAGCCCTTGTCGCTGCCAAAGCGTCCTTTTCTGTCCTTGACGTAGCGTTTGTCGATAGGCTCGAGCAATTCATACACACCATAGTAGGCTTCCTTGCTGTCGCCCTCGACATGGAGCCACAGGCGGCAGTAGTTGCTACGGATGGCGGTCCACACGCCTGCTCGGCGGAACAATTCGTAGCAGAACATCTCGCGCACATAGGCCGGGTCGTCCTTGAACCACTTGAGATGAAGTTTGCGCACCCCTTGGATAGTATGGGCATCATCATCGACATATTTGCGCAGGTTTACCCCAAAATGGGCGTGGTGCCAGTCGGTGTTGTCACGCTGGTGCATTTGTCCGTACCAGCCCTCGGGACGGCGGCGCGAGGTGTTGCCCTTGATGCGCAATCCCACATTGTCGATGATAGTGGTCTCACCATCCTTGGTAAATGCCAGTGAGGCCATCACATATTTGGTCGTGAAGGCATTGGCATCATACAGAGCCAGCAACCTGTTCCACTCGTCCAGACTCACCGTGATGTGGATTTCGGGTATGGCTTCATCGTCCCACACATAATCATAACCCTCCTTGACAGGAACAGGGAAACTATTCCCCAATATGTAGTTGATAATTAACGATATATCAGCAATTGACAACTCGTTGTCACGGTTTACGTCTGCACGCTTGAATATGTCATAGTTGACGTGGCCGCCCAGTATGATGTTAATCACCGAAGTCACGTCGGCTACGGTGATTTCTCCATCGCCATTCACATCGCCTAAACTGAGCGAGAACGGGTCAGGCATTGCCGGCTCTACATACTCCTTGATGGAAAATGTGAGTCTGTTGAGGTTGAACGTGAATGTGTAGTCCTGGCCGTTGCCGGTGAACTTGTAAGAGTGGTTGTTGTTGCTCTTCTGTGTCGTGTATTCGTTGTCAAGGAATACTTCTTGGCTACCATTGCCATTTGGGCCATAGCGATAGGTGGAATTAAACACGTTCCAGTCGCTGGCCTGGCCGTCGGCAAACACAAACCACACTGTGCCGCTGATGTTGGTGGTAAGGGTATAGATGCCATTCCCTTCATCGGTCATCTCGATGCCATTTCCGGGGTTCCAGTCACCGAAGGGATGATTACCGACCATATAGATGGCTGCCTGTGCCGGCATGAAGGCCAGCACAAGCGCCATGATGGTCAATAGATAATACTTCTTCATCTTGAATTCTGGTTGATTTGTTCTAGAGAATCTGGATACTCCAGATAGTCTGGGTTACTCGTACCAGGTCGAGTACATCAGGTAGTTCTTGGCGATTTTCACGTTGATTTCGCTGGCCTGCTTGGGGTCAACCATCTTTTTGAACTTCGCCGGACTGCCTGCCCAAAGCTCGTGGGGACCCACCTTGGTGCCACCCAGCACGACGCTACCGGCAGCAATGATGGCGCCTTCGCCGATTTCGGCGTGGTCCAGAATGATGCTGCCCATGCCGATGAGTGCCATATCGCAGATTTTGGCACCGTGCACGACCACGTTGTGACCGATGGACACGTCGTTGCCGATTTCGGTGACTGATTTCTCATACAGGGTGTGTATCACAGCGTTGTCCTGGATGTTGACGCGGTTGCCGATGGTGATGGTGTTTACGTCACCGCGCAGCACGGCATTGAACCAGATGCTGCAATCCCTGCCCATCGTCACGTCGCCCACAACGACGGCATTGTCGGCCAGGAAACAGTTCTCTCCAATCTTGGGCTCAAAGCCCCTTACTTTCTTGATGATAGCCATTATTTTAGGTTAAAGTTATAGGTTAAAGGTTAAAGGTCGCGGGTTTTGGCAGCGAGCCATGCGGCTTCTTCAGCATTGAGCAGCGGGCTGATGCGTTCGCGCACCATGCGGTGATAATCGTTGATTTGAGCCACCTCCTCGGCCGTGAGCATCGTGCGGTCGATGAGCTGCAGGTCATAGGGGAAGAGTGTCAACGGCTCAAAGGCGAGGAAGCTGCCGAAGTCCTCGGTCTTATCGGCCTCGACAACGAGGAGCAGATTTTCAGTGCGGATGCCGTATTCGCCAGTCTTGTACAGACCAGGCTCGTTGCTCATCACCATACCAGGCATCAGTTTCACGTCAACCAGATTGGTGCGGATGCTCTGCGGACCCTCGTGGCAGCCCAGGAAGTGACCAACACCGTGACCGGTGCCGTGACCATAAGTCATCGCCTCTTGCCATAGCGGCAGTCGGGCCAGCACATCGAGTTGGCATCCGGTGGTGCCCACGGGGAACTTGGCGCGTTGCAGGGCGAGATGTCCCTTAAGCACCAGCGTGAAGTCGTGCTTCTCTTGGGCGGTGGGGTTGCCCAGGGTGACGGTGCGGGTGATGTCGGTGGTACCGTCAAGGAATTGTGCGCCGCTATCGACAAGCAGGATGCCCTCGCCGTGCAGCGTCGAAGCGCTCTCGTCAGTGGCCTCGTAGTGGACGATGGCACCGTGCTCCTTGTAGCCGCATATCATCGCGAAGCTGTCTTCGTGGTATAAATCCTGCTGGGCACGGAATTCCTGCCCCTTGCTCCACACGTCAACCTCGTTAATGGTGCCACAGGGTGCTGTTTCCTCAATCCACTTGAACAGGCGCACCAGGGCTGCACCATCACGCTCCATAGCGTGGCGGAAACCCTCGATTTGCACCTCATTCTTGATGCACTTGAGGTCGGTGATGGGAGAGCGGAAGTAAACCTTCTGGCATTGCAGCGCATTGGCGAGGGTGTCACTCACGCGGTTGGGGTCGATGAGCACCACTTCGTGCTGATTGACGCGCTCCAGGAAGTGAACGATGTCGTCATATTTGCGGACTCTCACCCCGCAGTCCTTGAGGTGTTGGCGCACCTCGTCGGTCACCTTGTTCTCATCGATGAACAGTTCCTTGTTGTCGTGGGATATATAGGCAAAGGCGATGGCTACGGGTGTGAAATCCACGTCGTTGCCACGCAGGTTCAGCAGCCAGGCAATGTCGTCGAGGGCGGTCACCAGCATAGCGGTGGCTTCGTTGTCCTCAAGCACCTTGAGCAGGCGTTCGATTTTTGCATTGGCTTCCTCGCCGGCATACTGCACGTCATGGACAAAGGCAGGTTCACTGGGGCGCGCGGGGCGGTCAGTCCAAATCTTGTCGGCGGGATAGAACTCGGTGGCAAGCATGAAGCCGTTCTCACCGCAGAAGCGTTCCAACTGGTTGGCGGCCTGAGCGCTATACAGTCGGCCGTCGATAGCAATCACCGAATCTTCTTCGAGCACTTGCTGCAGCCACTCATGAATGGTCGGGTCATTGCCCATGTTCTCCTTCATCATGACAAAGCCGCTGTCCTCCAGTTCGATTTCTGCCTGCAGGAAGTAGCGTGAATCGGTCCACAGGGCGGCATGGTCAAGGGTTACCACGGCTGTGCCGTTACTGCCCGTGAAGCCACTAATCCAGTCACGGAATTTCCAGTGGTCACAGATGTATTCACTCTGGTGAGGGTCGGTACCGGGAATGATGACGGCATCGACGTTCAGGCGGCGCATCTCCTCGCGCAGCGCCTCAAGGTGAGGAAAAGTCTCTCTACTCATAATTATATATTGTTCTTGTGTTTTGTGTCTGACAAACTAACCTGCAAATTTACAATTTTCTTGTTAATGAAGAATATACTGCTGCGTTTTTTTAGTTTTGAGCCGTGCCGAATATTGGCTGAAATAGGAGTAGTGCCGGCGCGATGAAGCGTCGGCACTACTTTATTCAGGTTTTGCAATCGGTTGACGATTGCGTTGAGTTTTTAATCAGCGGGGCTGATGACACCGTCGCGAACAGCCCTGTTGTAGTCGGTCTCGCGGGTCGGGATCATGAAACGCCATTCGTTCTTCTCCTCGGGCTTGATGGTTACAGCCAGGGTAGCGAGGAAGTTGCCGCCCTCAGCAGCATTGTGGCGAACGAGGGTGTCTTTCCAACGCTTCAAGTCAAACCAGTCGAAGCCTTCGCCCCACAACTCGATGCGGCGATAGAGCTTAATCTCGTTGAGCAGCTCAGCACCAGACTTGTTGCAAGTGTAATCGAGGTCGCGACCTGAAGTCTTGTTCAGGGCTACAAGAGCAGCCTGAGCGGCACCGGGATTGTTCATCATGCACTCGGCCTCGGCCTCGATAAGCAACATCTCACTGGAACGGAAGATGCTCAGCTCACCCACACCAGGAGTGTCGTTGCAACGAACCTTGTACTGCATGTAAGCATAAATTGTAGCGTTGCTCAGAATGTCAGGATGCTCTGCGCGGGCTTTCTTTGCCAGGTCTGTGCTGTTGGCTGCTACACCAGTCGAAGCGGTATAGCTGTAGCCAGTAGCATCAAGCCACCACTGGCGGCGAACGTCGCTAAGAGGAATCTTCTCAAACAGCTCCTTGCTGATGCACTTGGGATAGTTGCGCACGTTACCGGCATTGCTGTTGTAAGCAATGTAAGCATGGTAGCTGTAGTAGTACAGCGTCTGGTCGGTAGCACTGTAACCGCCCCAAATCCACTCGTCATTGTGGGTGCAGAAACCATCGTAGAGCAGCTCGGAGTTGCTCATCAGCGGGTGATCCTGGCGAGCCATCTTGGCATACTTGGAGGCGTTGGACCAGTCGCAACGGTTCAAGGCTGCGCGGGCATAGGTAGCATAAGCTACATCAATGTCGGGCAGGAAGAACTCATCGGCACCACGGTGCATACCGGATTCCTGATACAGTTTAATGGCCTCGTCAAGGTCCTCATAAATCTGGGCATAGGCATCAGCCAGTGAAGTCAGATTCAGGTCTCCCACCTCCTCGTCAAGACGCAGTACCAGACCAGGGCAGTTGCCGTTGTCGGAATCAACCCAGCGCTTGCAGTAGATCTGGGCGAGCATCATGTAGGAGTAAGCACGGTAAGTCAAAGCCTGGGCTTTGAGGAACTTCTTCTCGGCTTCAAGGCCTTGTGCATCGTCAACGTGCAATACAATGGTGTTGGCGTTGCTGATGAGCTTGTAGTAGTAGAACCAGGGATAGTAGGTGTACAGGCTAGTGGGGGTGTCATGGTTGTTCTGGTTAATGAGCAGAGCCCAACCATTCAGGTTTACATAGAAATCCTGGCCGGGATAGTTACCGTACCACATCTGGATGCAACCTTCGCCACACATACCCTGAGTGCCCAGGTACTGGTTCATCATCACGCGGGCGCAACCGTTGACGGCGAGCTTAACATTATCGGTGGTCTCGAATGCGGTTGCCGTACCGGTCTCGGCGGTCGGTGCAGTGTCGAGATAGTCACCCGAACACGAAGCCAGACCTAGAGCAGCAACACCTGCAATCAGAAAATATTTGAATTTTTTCATAATGATATGCTATATTAAGTGTTTGAATTGTTGATTAGAAGCCAAGTTTCACGCCGAACGAGAATACGCGCGGAGTTACCAGGATGTCACCTACATAACCGCTGTAGTTCTGCTGCGGGTTCATACCCTTGCGAGCACTCTTGGTGTACAGGTTCTCAACAGTTGCGTTGAGAGAAATGTTGGTAAGACCAATCTTGTTCAGCAGCGAGTGAGGCAGACGGTAAGTCAGACCGATGTTCTTCACGATGAAGAAGTTCGATGAGGTGATGTAACGGTCACTGGTTGCGCTGTTGTAGCTGTTGTCGCCAGAGTAAACAGCGGGGGTGCCGTTGGGATCAAGGCGGCTAGCGGGATAGTTGATGTAAGCTTTCTCGCCCTCGCCCACGAGCATATTCTTGAGTTGGTCTTCAGTGTAGGTAACTACGGTGCCATTCAGGTCCTTAACCCAAGCCTTCTCCATGTCGGCATGGATAGCACTGGGTGAACCGCCCATCGAGGTCAGGCTCTGATAGGTCCAGTCGATACACTTGCCACCCAGCTGGAACGAGAAGATACCGCTCAGGGTGAAGTTCTTGAAGTCGATAGTGGGGTTGAAGCTACCATAGAGCTTGGGCACTGCACTGCCGTGCCATTCGCGCTTGCCATAGGTGGCGGGCTTGTAAACGTAGGGAACACCGTCGATAACAACGTACTCCTCAGCAGGGATAGCCTCGCGTTTGCTGATGTCCTCACCTTCTTTCAGCATACCAGGAATATAGAAGTCATGATCGTTGTAGGTATAGAGAGCCTTACCGGTCATGTCATCGATGCCCTTGTAAGTATAGGTGTAGAACGAATACATCGACTTGCCCTCACGGTAGTTATACTGACCGCTCTGCAAACCGGCATTATACTCGTCTTTCTCCTCGCCAACATTATAGATGTCGGGCATCTTGGTGATCTTGTTCTTCAGATAGGTCAGGTTGAGACCGAGGTTGAAACGGAAGTCACCGGTATTGATGAGGTCAGCGTCTGCCGAGAACTCGATACCACGGTTAACCATGTTACCCAGGTTCACCTGAACCTGTGATACAGCGCTGCTGGTGCTGGTTGCACCGGCCGACAGCGGCTGGTTGAGGCTGAAGATCAGGTCGTGAGAACCCTTGATAAAGTACTCAATGCTGAAGTTGAGGCGGTTGAACAGACGGCCTTCGAGACCGAAGGTAGCGTTTCTAACCGACTCCCAGCTGAGGTTCTCGTTGGTGAGCTGGCTCTTAACCAGAGCACCCATACCACCGTTAACGGTGATGTCATACAGTGCCATGTAGCTGTAGTAGTCAGCGGCACGGTCGTTACCTACCTCACCATAAGCGGCGCGGAGTTTCAGGTTGTTGATCCAGTCATACTTGCGGATGAAGTCTTCGCGGCTCAGAATCCAACTTGCACCGAAGCTGTAGAAGTTACCCCAGCGGTGGTTGGGATGGAAACGTGAGCTACCGTCACGACGGTAAGAACCCTCAAATGCATACTTGTCATCCAGGACGTAGCGAACGCGGCCCAGGTAGCTCTCCTTGCGGTCGTTGTTCTCATAGTCATACAGGTTCTGGATGTCAGAGAAGTTAATCATGTCAATGTGACCGGCAAGGGTCTCGTTGGCCTTGAAACCATACAGGTAGTTGTACTTGTAGTAGTAGTTCTCATGACCAATCAGGGCCTCAAATGCGTGGCGCTCACCGAAGGTCATGTTCCAGTTCAACAGCTGCTGGAGGGTGTAGTTCTTGTAGCGATACATGGTGCGCTTGGTGCGGGCGTTGTTACCCTGACCGTCACCGATGATGGCGTTGTTGTACTCGCGGTTCTCGGTGTTGCGTACGTTCAGGTCACCCCTGGCGGTGATGTCGAATCCGTAGGGGAGTACGAAGGTCACGTAAGCCTGACCGTTCATTACATTGCGGTAGGTCTTATCCATATCCAGCTCGGTCTCCCACAGGTAGTGGCGGCCCGGGTACTGGGTGCGGCCGAACATTTCACCGCTATCATAAATCTTGTTGCCCATATCGTCGAGCATGTAATCGCCATTGGCGCTGTTCATGTCATGCAGGTGGATGGGATAGATAGGAGCGATGTTGCGGCAATAGCCGAAGGCGTTCTTGTAGCTGTCCTCGTTATCGCTGTGGAAGCGGGTCAGCTGGTGAGAACCTGCCATGGTAAAGCCAGTCTTGAACCAGCTCTTGGGCTCCAGGTTGACGCGGGCACGGCCAGTAATACGCTCAAAGCCAGACTCCTTGGTGTAACCGTCTTCCTTGGTATAACCAACGCCGAAGTAGTAGTTGGCATTCTTGTTGCCACCGTCGCCGCTCAGGTTATAATCCTGACGGAAACCGCTGCGGATAGCAGCCTTGAACCAGTCGAGGTCATCAGCCAGACCGCCCTTGATTTCGGCATTGCTCTTCAAGGTGAAGCCGTCAAACAGATTGTCGTTGGGCTGGTTGAAGATGTTGTAGTGCAGGTAGTCGTTGATGATGCCCTTGTTGGCGTTGGCGATAGCCTCGGTCATGGACATTACCTTGGGTGTGCCGTCGGGGTTCGTACCGCTGTTGCCTGCAACATAGTGCTCACGAGCATAGCTCTGCATCATGGCATTCATCCACTGACGGGCGTTCATGCGGTCGTACTCGGGGATACCACGGTTATAAGTACCCATCATGACCGATGCGTTGATGCGCACCTTGTCGTTGCGACCCTTCTTGGTGTTAATCAGAATAACACCATTACCAGCGCGGTTACCATACAGGGCTGCCGAGGTTGCGTCCTTCAGCACGGTGATGCTCTCGATATCGGCGCTGTTAAGGTCACTGATGTTACCACCGAAGGGGACACCGTCGATGACATACAGGGGCTCGTTGCTACCGTTAATCGAAGCGAAACCACGGATACGGACCGAAGCGTCACTACCAGGCTGGCCATAGGTCGAGTTCACAACCAGACCGGTTGTGGTACCTTCCAGAGCCGAGGTGACACTGGTCACGGGGCGGGCCTCAATCTGTTGTGAGGTCACCTGTGAAACGGCACCGGTAAGCTCGCTCTTCTTGGCGGTACCATAAGCAACTACCACCACCTCGTCAAGGTCCTGGGTGTTGCTGTGCAGCTCCACGACCATACCGTTCTCGGCCTTGACAGTAACAGGTGTCATACCGATGTAGGAGATGGCCAGTTGACTGTTCGAGTTGGGCACGGTCACGGTGAAGCGGCCATCCAGGTCGGTGGCTGTTCCCGTCTTGGTGCCTACAACGGTGACTGTTGCACCGATGATAGGTTCATTGTCACCTGCCGACACAACAGTACCGGTAATGGTGACCTGCGCAAGTGCTGCCGTACATACGAGCAGCAGACTCACTAGCAGTAAAGATAATCTTTTCATACACGTTTTGTTTTTAAGTTTATAGTAAAAATTATAGTAAAAAATTGTTTCTTTTTATGATTCCATTATCTGTGAGCGTCTCATGGAACAAGGATGCTTTATGAGGATATCATGGCTAAAGAACTACTGTAGATTAGTCAATTATAACCACTGATACTTACCCACATTAATAATTGAATTTTACAAAATTACTGCTTTTTTTTGAAACTAAGTATAAAATATGCAAAAAATGTTACTGCTTTTGATGAATCAGTGCTCTGAAACATGCTGGAAAGGGACCCAAAAGCGTAGGTTTCAAGGCGGTGAAAGTGGCTTGAAAAGCATAGTTTTCAAGAGGCTTTATAACATTACGAAACAAGGGCGCACAAGCATGATGCGCCCTTGTTGAATGTGTTGATAACTAATGTTTTACTCAAAAATCGGCTTGCCAATGCAGCCGTTGGGGGCCTGAATGTGAAGCATGGCGCACACAGTGGCTGCGATATCGGTCATGTGGGTGAGACGTGAGGTTTCACCGGGGGTAATGTGCCAACCCATAAAAATCAGCGGTATGTGGCTGTCGCTTTGGCTCCAGGTGCCGTGATTGGACCCTGCCTCGTTGGTACTGCCTGAATAGAACCCAGTGCGGGGCACGACGTAGATTTCACCGCTGCGGCCAGGGAAGTAGCCCAGTTTGATGCGCTCCTTGAGGATGGTGGGCAAGGGGTAACTGTCGATGTTAAGGACATCAACCGCCCATTCAATTTCGTCTGACTTCATCAGGGCCTTGCAGGCGGCACGCGTTACCGTTCCATAGTCAAGACCGGCGCTGTCGATGACCTCGGTGTTGATATAGTAAGTGTATCCTAGGCTCTGCTTAATCAGTTTGGATACACCAAACTGTTTCTCGAGCTCAGCATTGGCGGCTTTGGCAATGGCGGGATTGCTCACGCATCCACTGGGCAGACCGTGATCAGTCATGCGGGGATAACTGTGTGTGCCACCATGGTCGGCAGTGAGGAACAGCAGATAGTTGCCGCGCCCGATGCGTTCATCCAGCAGTTGGATAAAGTGGGCAAGTTCCTTGTCAAGCTGATGGTAGATGGCGTCAACTTTGGGTGAATGACTGCCATATGTATGGGCACACATGTCGGTGTTGGATACGCTCAGGGTGAGCATATCGGTCGCTTCTCCTTGACCCAGCTTCTCGTTGATGATGGCCTGCTCGGCTAGGGCAAATGTCATCGTTGTACCCATGGGCAGGTAGCTGAGGTCCATCGAGAGCTCATCGTGGTGCTTCTTGTTGAAGTCAGCAACCCATTTGGGCAATTTGTCCATATAGTAGGTACTGGTGACAAACGTCTTGCTGTTACTGTCATACCAATAGGCGCCGATGGGATGGTGTCCCGACGGCAGGATGGCGGCGCGGTCCTTGAGGGCGATGCCCACAGTGCGGCTCTTGAAGTCGGTGGCAAGCAGCAACTGGTCGGCAATGGTGGTCGTAATCAGGTTGCGCGGTGACTTGCCGCGGGTCTGTTCGTTGCCGCCCACGCCCCGTTCGGAATCGTCCTGCACGCTGGTCACATTCTTGCCGTTAAGCATGAAATTGTTGCCCGCGATGCCGTGGAAGGCGGGTGTCGTGCCCGTGTAGACGGTGGAGTGTCCTATGGCGGTCACCGTGGGCACATAGTCGATGATGGTGTTATTGCACAAATAGCCGTCCTGGAGCAGGGTCTTGAAGCCTCCCTCGCCCCACTGATAGGTATAGAGGTAGTCCCACCTCATCTGGTCCACAACAAGCCCCACAACCAACTTGGGCCTCTCCACTTGCCCCGTAGCGCTAAGCGCCATTACAGCCATCACAACAACAAAAAATTTCTTTAATCTCTCCATAAGAAAAAAACTATAAATCTTTTTGTTCAATACTTGCTTGAAAAGGAAAACAATAAGTACAATAAATACAATAATTTAATTACGATATTTGTGCACGCTGCGCCCGTCAACAGTCAAAATATTACGCGTCTGGTCATCATAAAAATATCTTTCAACATCAGCTTTCTTACCGGCAAAGTTTACAATAATGCCACACGGGCATTTGAGGAGGCGCATATAGTTGTATAATTGTGCCCTCATGTCTCCATTCAGGTCATCAACTGATTTGCATTCAACCACAGTGTCTCCTTTGCACAGGAAGTCAACGCGATAAACGGCGTCCATCTCTTTCCCATGGTAAGTCGGATGGAATGTCAGTTCCTTTTGATAAGAGATTCCTTGTTCTTCAAATTGCAAACGTAGTCCTTCTTGATAACAATATTCGTTTAGACCGGGTCCGAGTTCTGTGTGAACTTCATACAAGGCTCCCACAATGTCAAAAATATGGTCCTTATATTTTTCTAAATCTATCATTATCAATTATTTAAATTTGTATTTATTGTATTTATTGTATTTATTGTATTTATTGTTTTCTTTTTATGGTTTCTTGTTTTTTAAATTAGGGGTGGCGGGTGGTGCCGCGGATGACGAGGCGGGTCTTGACGATGCGTTTTTCGGCGTGGTCGGGTGACAGGGTGCCTTCTACCAGACCGATAAGGATGTCGGCAGCCTCTTTTCCCACTTGGGTGCCGCGTTGCTCCACCGTCGTCAGCATCGGGTCGCACACAGTGGCACGGAAACCGTTGGTGAAGCCACAGATGCTCACGTCGTCGGGGACGGTATAACCCATGCGCTTGACCACCGAGAGGATGCCGATGGCGGTCTCGTCGTTGACGGCAAAGAAGGCGTCAGGGCGGTTCTCCATGTGCATCATGGCAGGCGTAATGCGTTCTGCGTCAGCGCGGTTGTCACAGATGCGCACCAGGTCCTCGTCGAGTGTCAGCCCATACTTGTACAGGGCGTCACGGTAGCCGTTGAAACGATTCTTGGCAATCATCATATTCATCGATGCTCCGTAGAAGGCGATGCGCTTGCACCCCGTCTCGATGAGGTGTGACACGGCATTCATGGTGCCCATGTAGTCATCGACCACCACGCGACTGGCATTGAGGGCGGGGCAAATGCGGTCATAGAATACCAGCGGCACGCCAGCCGTTGTCAGATGCTCAAAGTGGTCGTATCGTTCGGTATCTTTGGCCTGGGAGACGATGATGCCGCACACTTTGTTCTTCAGCATCGCCTCACAGATTTGTACCTCGCGCTCATAACTCTCGTTACTTTTGGCTACAATCAGATGATAACCGCGCGACGATGCCTCGCTCTCGATGCCGTCGAGGATAGAAGAGAAGTAGTAATGCACCAGTTCAGGCACAATCACTCCGATGGCACGCGAAGGGTTGCGGCGGCTGTGTCGCAGCTGCTCGGCAATGACATTGGGAAAATAGTTGTGCTCTCGGGCGAATTGTTGGATTGCCTGGCGGCGTTCGCGCGAGATGCTGGGGCTATCGCTCAAAGCCCTGGATACGGTGGCTACCGATACGCCCAACTCGCGGGCGATATCTTTCATAGTCATCTGTCGTTTATCATCCATTGTGATTCAATTATAACTAGTGTTGGAGTTGATGGTGGTTCTAAGCCAGCAATCTGTTGCGAAATTACAACGAATAAACGGACTGCGCAAACGATTGCATTCAATTAAACATTTTTTTAACATTAATAAAAAAGAAAATTAAAAGATATATTTCTATTTTTGCCATGTTTTATAGGCTGCATAATAGGCCTTTAAACCTAGACAGAAATATGGATATGACGATTTCTGGAGTTGTTAAATGACATTAAATATTTGATTACCAACATAATATTAACTTTAAAAATTTTAAAATGAAGCAGGTAAACATCAGAATTCCTATTAGGATTCTTACCCTCGTGATGGGACTCTTCCTGTCACTGGGAGCCTATGCACAGATTACTGTGAATGGCTTAGTGAAGGATGCTACCGGTGAGCCTGTCATCGGCGCGACTGTTCGTGTCGTTGGCACCCAACAGGGTACAGTAACCGACTTTGACGGTCTGTTCACCCTCGAAGGTGTGCCTCAGGGCGCCAAGCTCCAGATTTCGTCTATCGGCTACGACACCCATGAGGTGACGGCAGCCAGTGACTTAGTAATCACCCTGGCCGAGAGCACTCAGATGCTGCAAAATCTGGTGGTCATCGGTTATGGTGTCGTTAAGAAAAACGACTTGACCGGTTCGGTAGCGGCACTCAAGCCCGATGCCAAGAACAAGGGTGTCGTTGTCAGCGCTCAGGACATGCTCGCCGGTAAGGTTGCCGGTGTGAACGTGACCAGCAACAGTGGTGCTCCTGGCGATGGTGCAACCATCCGCATCCGTGGTGGTTCGTCACTGAACGCCAGCAACAACCCCCTCATCGTGATCGATGGTATCGCCATGGATAACAACGGCGTGAGCGGTCTGTCCAACCCCCTGTCACTCGTTAACCCCCAGGACATCGAGAGCTTCAACGTGCTGAAGGACGCATCGGCAACCGCCATCTATGGTAGCCGTGGTTCTAACGGTGTCATCATCATCACCACCAAGAAAGGTCGTCGCGGCCAGCGTCCCTCCGTTTCTTACAACGGTAGCGTGACAATGAGCATGAAGAAGAAGACCATCGATGTGATGGACGGTGACGAGTACCGTGATTTCATCAGGAAGTCTTTCGCTGGTGACTCCCGCGAGGAGACCGCCCTGTCGCTGCTGGGCAATGCCAACACCGACTGGCAGAGCGAGATCTTCAAGACGGCATGGAGCCATGACCACAACCTGACCGTTGCCGGTTCGGTGGGCCAGATTCTGCCTTACCGCGTTTCGATGGGTTACACCGACCAGGAAGGTATCCTCAAGACTTCGGACTTCAAGCGCTACACTGTGGCTCTTAACTTGAATCCCTCCTTCTTTGAGGACCACCTGACAATGAACCTTAACGGTAAGTTGGCTTGGACCAAGTCGCGTTGGGCCGACACCGGTGCTGTGGGTAATGCCGTCCGCATGGACCCGACGCAGCCCATTTACAGCAATGACCCGATGTATAAGAATGTGGGTGGCTATTTCGAGTGGTTACAGGTGAACAACGCTGACCCCGCTTGGCCCTACACCAAGAACGGTAACGCCCCCTACAACCCCGTGGCAATGCTTGACAACCACGACAACACGGGTTGGGCTCACACTTTCATCGGCAGTGCCGACATCGACTACAAGATCCACGGTTTTGAAGACTTGAGACTCCACCTCACTCTTGGTGGTGACTTCACCGGTGGTCACGGCCACAACAACAGCACCTGTTATTCTAACACCTCCAACTACTGGGGCAACAACAGCAGGTACACCCAGAGCAAGGAGAACTTGCAGTTGAGTACCTATGCTCAGTACTACAAGGACTTCAACGATTTGCACCACTTCGACATCATGGCTGGTTATGAGTGGCAGCACAACTGGCGCAAGGAGTATAACGAGTCATGGGGAACCTATCCCAATGACTCTCAACTCTTCTACCTCGCCACTGACAGTGAGAATGCACTCAACGTGGTTCCTGGCCAGTGGATTCCCGGAGCTACTTACCACGTTGGCGATCCCAAGGCCGGTACCATCTACGGTGACGGTGTTTATTACCAGTTCAATGGTCTGGGTTACCGCACCGAAAACTTCCTGGTATCGTTCTTTGGCCGTATGAACTACAGCTATGCTAACCGCTATCTGTTGACCTTCACCATGCGTTATGACGGCTCGTCGCGCTTCAAAAAGCACTGGGCGCTGTTCCCCTCGGCAGCCTTCGCTTGGAAGATTAACGAAGAGGACTTCATGAAGGACGGTCCCTTCAGCGACCTGAAGTTGCGCCTCGGTTGGGGTAAGACCGGTCAGCAGGAAGGCATCGGTGACTACAACTACTTCACCAACTATGTGATGAGTAACGGTAGTGCAGGTTCATTCTATGACATTATGGGTGATGGTACTAAGGCTAAGCCCAATGCTTATAACCCCTTGCTGAAGTGGGAGACCACCACGACGACCAACATTGGTATTGACTGGGGTGTTATGAACCAGCGCCTGAGCGGTAGCATCGACTGGTACTATCGCAAGACCACCGATCTGCTTAACAGCGCCACCCTGCCGGCATTGTCCAACTTCCGTGACGTGTTCATGAAGAACATCGGTTCGCTGCGCAACACCGGTATTGAGCTTTCGTTGAACTGGAAGGCAATTTCCACTAACGACGTTTTGTGGACCCTCGACTATAACCTGACCTACAACAGCAACAAGATCACCGAGTTGGTTGGTGATGATCCCAACTATATCGTGCCTCACGGCAACATCTCGGTTGATAACCAGGTACAGGCTCACGTTGTGGGCTATCCCGCTAGCTCGTTCTACGTTTACCAGCAGGTCTATGACCAGAATGGCCATCCCATCGAGGGCCAGGTGGTTGACCGCAACGGTGACGGTACGATCAGCAACTCCGACAAGTACTACTACAAGTCGCCGCACGCTCCTGTGACCATGGGTCTGGCATCGCGCCTCGACTGGAAGAATTGGGACTTCGGTTTCAACCTGCGTGCAAGCATCGGCAACTACCTGTTCAATAACGTGATGCAGAGCCGACACAACGTCAGCAATGCCGCTATGCTCGAAGAGATTGGTGGTAAATACCTGGTTAACCGTCCCGTCGAGATGGTTAAGTTGGGTTGGCAGACCTATGATGTCAAATCATTGGAGACCGACTATTGGGTTCAGAATGCTTCGTTCCTCAAGTGTGACAACATCACCCTGGGTTACAGCTTCAATAACCTGTTCAAGCGTGGCAGTTACAATGGCATCGGCGGACGTCTTTACGCCACCGTTTCCAATGTGTTCTGCATTACCAAGTTTGACGGTATCGATCCCGAGAATTCAGGTGGTATCTGTGGTGATATCTTCCCGCGTCCCATCTCGTTCATCCTCGGTTTGAGCCTGAACTTCTGATTTAGTTGACACATTAACTTATAAATTAGTCAGAATACAATGAATAAGTTTTTCAAATATATATTGAGTGCGGCTGTGGTGCTGCTGATGGCAGGAGGTCTGTCCTCTTGCATCAATGACCTGGATGTGGAGCCTATCGATCCGGCGCTGCAGAGCGATGTCACCGCCGAGGAGATTTTCAACAAGTGCTATTCGGTGTTTGCCACCTCGGGCCACAATGGTGGTGATGATGCTAAAGATATCGATAAGATCAATGACGCTGGTTTTACTCATCTGTATCGCCAGATGTGGAACTCCAATGAGTTGACCACCGACGAAGCCCTGTGTAGTTGGAGCGATGGCGGTATCAACGATTTCAATTACAATACCTTTGATGCCGGTCATTCGATGATGGTTGGTTACTATTACAGGTTGTGCCTGGGTATCACCTTCTGCAACCAGTATCTTGACATGTTTGCTGACTATGACGCCACGATGACTGCCGAGATTCGTTTCTTGCGTGCCTTCCAGTATTATCTGTTGACCGACGCGTTTGGAAATGTGCCTTTCAGTGATACCTTCACGGGTGATTCTCCCGAACAGTACACGCGCACCCAGGTGTGTGAGTTCATCGAGAAGGAGCTCAAGGCCATCACTGGCGAGGACGCTAGCGACAATGGTAATATCCTGAATGATCCTAGTCCCAAGAAGTATGGTCAGGCAGGTTACGGCCGCGTTGACAAGGCTGCTGCCTGGATGCTGCTGGCTCGTGTGTACCTGAACAGTGAGGTTTACACTGGCACTCCCCGTTGGAAAGAGGCTGCTGACTATGCCAAGAAAGTGATCGACTCGCCTTACAAGCTGAACACCAATGGCTATGCCGGAAATGGTATCGACGGTGTTTATCGTGAGTTCACCGCCTATCAGATGCTCTTCATGGGTGACAACAGCACGACTGATGCTGCCTATGAGGCCCTGTTCCCTGTTATCCAAGACGGTCTGCGCACCACCTCGTGGGGTGGCTCGGAGTTCCTGATTGCTTCGACGGTTGACGATGCCGTTCGTCCTTATCGCTATGACGAGACCGAGGTCAATGGTCTTTATGACAACAATGCTTGGGCTGGCAACCGTGCTCGTCCCGAGTTGGTTCGTCTGTTCTTCCCCAACGATGACGCACCCGAGGCTCATGCCTATGATGTGTATGAGGTGGCCGAGGATGACCGCGCGTTGTTCGAGACTATGGGCCACACGCTCAACATCACCGATCCTGCTAACTTCAAGTATGGTTTTGCCGTTGCCAAGTTCAACAACTTCAAGTGTGACGGCAGCAAGGGCAGCAGTATCACCTTCCCCGACACCCATCTGTTCTACATGCGTGTGGCTGAGGCCTATCTGACCTATGCAGAGGCCCTTACCCGCATGAGTGGCGATGTTGCTCCCGCCGAGGCCGTGGCAGCTATCAATGCAATCCGTGGTCGTGCCCACGCCTTGGAGCGCAACCGTTACACGCTCGACCAGATCCTGGAAGAGTGGGGCCGTGAATTCTACTTCGAGGGTCGTCGCCGTGTGGATTTGATCCGCTTCAACAAATTTGGTGGCGACACCGGCTACCAGTGGCAATGGAAGGGTGGTGTGTATGCAGGCCGTGATTTCCCTGCCTACCGTAATGTATTTGCCATCCCCCACGATGACCTGATTGCTAACTCCAAGTTGACGCAGAATCCCGGTTATTGATGCGATTATAATGTCTAACAATTATAAAGTTGTCAGTCATCAGTCGTTAGTTGTCAGCGGCATTCGCAATCAACTGATAACTGGAAACTGAAAACTGAAAACTTAAACTAAATGACAATAAGAATATGAAAAAGATATTTTTATCATCACTGATGCTGCTGAGCATGGCACTCGTGTTCACCGCATGCGAGGATGACCGTGATTCTAACCCCACGCTGAAGCAACCTACCACGTTCAAGCTCAACGAACCTGTGAACCCGATGGTTGACTTGGCTCTTTCCACGGCCATTCCCATGGCCTGGTCACAGCCCGACTTCGGCGGCTGGCCTGCAGCCTGTGAGTACCAGTTCGAGGTATCTCCCACCAACGAGTGGACCGTTTCGACCGACATGGCTGCTGCCGACACTACTGGCACTACCGTTGCCAACTACTCAGTCCTGAGGGCCGTGTATGCAAGTTGCAGTGGCGACATGAATGTTGAGGACCTGAACAAGGCGCTGAATCGTATCTTCCAATGGGAAGAGGAAACTGTGCCTGAGAAGCAGACGGTGTATGTGCGCTGCCGTGCTATCACTGCTGGTGCAGAGCCCGTTTACTCCAATGTAGTAAGCCTGGAAGTGAATCCCTATTATGTTGACCTCAGCACCGAGGTTAGCGATGAGATTGAACTGTGGTACCTCATCGGTGCTTGCATCGGTGACGGTTCATGGGGCAACGATCCCGCTAATGTGGGTACCGCTCTCATCCCGATGTATCCCGTCTATGATACCGATGGCAGCGTGATGCCCGGTGAAATCCAGTATGTGGGTTACTTCCCCGCCGACCAGGGCTTCAAGCTCGTTAAGGTTCCCGGTAGCTGGGACGATCAATGGGGTCAGGGCGACGCTGGCTACGTGAAGAATGATGGTGGTAGCAGTGACATCAAGCTTTCTGCCGATGGTTACTACAAGATCCACCTCAACACCGCTACCGACGAGCTCACCATTGAGCCTTACGAGGGCACTGTGGGTGTTTACACCCAGATTGCTATGCCTGGTGATTATCAGGGTTGGAGCACTGCCGATAACCTGTTGAATCCCATGAGCACCCTTGACAATGTTGAGAACCATGACTGGTTCCTGAAGAGTGTGACCTATGAGGACACTGGTCTCAAGTTTGCTGCCGATAACGACTGGGCTGTGAACTGGGGTGGTAATGGCTTCCCGCATGGCCAGGGTACTCAGGACGGCCCCAACATCAATGTTGTTGCTGGTACCTACCATGTATACTTCAACGATATCTTGGGCACCTACAACTTTGTCCCTGTCGAG
Organism: uncultured Bacteroidales bacterium; assembly: GCA_902779125.1. Lineage (GTDB taxonomy): Bacteria > Bacteroidota > Bacteroidia > Bacteroidales > Muribaculaceae > Sodaliphilus. The sequence continues at coordinate 42,689 of CACZAC010000010.1, forward strand.
TAAATTAATAACCAAGTTTTCAGTCATCAGTTTTCAGTTGTCAGCGGCATCCGCATTCAACTGAAAACTGAGAACTGAGAACTGAAAACTGAGAAATAAAAAATGAAGAAGTTTTTATATATTGCTGCAATGGGCTTGTTGCTGGCAAGCTGTACCGAGGATTTCAAGGATTGGGCAGAGCCCCAGAGCAATCCCCAGGACGAAGTGATTACCTTCGGAACCGGTTCGGTAACTCCTGCAGACGTAATTGACTTTGCTGAGGTGACAGGAGATCGCGTTAAGGTGTGCAACATCACTGCTCCGGCTACCACTGACACCACTTATCATCCTGAATACACCATCTATCTCAATGGCGAACCTTTCGTTCTGGGCTTAGACGGTACGATGGATGCTGATGAACTTTCAAACTATGTGACTTCGCTCTTTGGCAAGGCTCCCGAGCTCCGCGTACTCCTCGCCCGTGTGATGTGCGTGATGAGCAATGGTGTCACTGCTACCACAATCATGAGCGATCCGTTTGATGTTAATGTTATTCCCGCTCCCATCGAAGTGCCCGACTTGTGGTATCTGGTGGGTTCGTGCATCGGTGACGGTTCATGGGGCAACGATCCCGCCAACGTGGGTACCGCTCTTATTCCCATGTACGCCGAGGCTGAGGACTACACGATTCTTAACTATGTTGGTTTCTTCCCTGCAGGCCAGGGCTTCAAGATCATCCACAATCCCGGCAACTGGGACGAGCAGTGGGGTCAGGGTGCCGACGGCTACGTGAAGAACGATGGCGGCAGTGGCAACATCGAGGTGCCTGCCGACGGTTACTACGTGATTACCTACGACATGAACGCCGAGACGCTGTCAGTTGAGCCCTACGATGGTCTGGTAGGTGTCTATGGCATGATTACCATGCCTGGCGGTTATCAGGATTGGGACGTTGGCGGTAACGCTATGACGCCCATGAGCACTGTGGTCGAGAATCACGACTGGATCGTGAAGGACGTAACCTATGATAACACCGAGCTCAAGTTTGCCAACGGCACATGGGCTGTGAACTGGGGCGCAACGACCTTCCCCGTGGGTGTGGGCACCCAGGGCGGTCCCAACATCCCCGTTGAGGCCGGAACCTACACTGTTGTGTTCAACGACATCCTGGGCAGGTACTACTTCATTCTGCAGTAAACACTTGTCATAACTAAGAATTCCCGGCGGGGACGTGCCACACGAGGCGCGTCCCCGCCTTGCAATCGTTTGCACGTGATTATTTTTTTGAGTTTTTTGTGTAATCGTCTTGGAATTGAGGATAATTTGCTATTTTTGCATTAATTAGGCATCATGACGACAAAACTGGTTTTTTTCTTGTTTTTGTGTTCGACTTGCACTAATTTTGTGGGATATAACCAACTAAAAACTATACTAACAATGAAAAAGATTCTTACTACCTCGTTTGTGGCTTTGCTGCCCTTGCTGATGCTGGCACAGGGTTGGCCCGATCGCTATAGTGGCGTGATGTTGCAGGGTTTCTATTGGGACTCCTTCAGTGAAACCCAGTGGCCTAAACTCGAATCCCAAGCCGATGAATTGGCTGAATTCTTCAAACTCGTGTGGATACCCCAGAGCGCCTATTGCGGCGGCAGGTCGATGGGTTATGATGACCTGTATTGGTTCACCAACTACAGCAGTTCCTTTGGTAACGAGACGCAGCTGCGTTCGATGATTAATACCTTCAAGGATAAGGGCATCGGCACCATCGCCGATGTGGTCATCAACCACCGCAAGAGTTTTAATGGCTGGTTTGGCTTCCCTCGTGAAACCTACAAGGGCGTGACCTATTCGATGTCTTCAACCGATGTCTGCTCAAACGACGATGGTGGCAAGGCTTTGGCTGAGGCCAACCGCCTGGGACTGCAGTTGGGCAACCGCGACACGGGTGAGGATTGGGACGGCATGCGTGACCTGGACCATACGAGCCAGAATGTGCAGACCGTTGTCAAGGCTTACTTGAAAATGCTGCTCAATGACCTGGGTTATGTGGGTTTCCGTTACGATATGACCAAGGGATATGCTGCAGCCTATACTGGTATGTACAACGTGGATGCAGCTCCCGAGTTCTCGGTCGGTGAGTTTTGGGATGGCTATCTGCCGACGTTGAAGAGCTGGGTTGACGGCACCAAGGTCAATGGCGTGGTCCAGAGTGCGGCATTTGACTTTACTTTCCGTTACACCATCCGTGATGCGGTCAACAACAACGTTTGGTCCAATCTGGCTGGCAGCGGCAAGGGACTCTGCTTGGATAACAACTACAAGCGCTATGCCGTTACCTTTGTTGAGAACCACGACACGCAGTATCGTGACGCCAACAACCAGAATGACCCCATCCGTACCAACATCGAAGCAGCTAACGCTTATCTGCTGTCAATGCCTGGTACACCTTGCGTCTTCCTCAAGCACTGGATTGACTATAAGGAAAGCATCAAGCAGATGATTTATGCCCGTCAACTCGCTGGAATCACCAACACCAGCGCAACAAATAACATGGCTAACAGCCAGGATAAGAACTACTATGCGCAACGCACAGTGGGCACACGTGGCATGATTCTCGCCGCAATGGGTTCGACGGCTTACAATATTCCCGCTACCTATGTGCAAGTGCTCAGTGGCACCAACTACCGTCTGGCGTTGAGCAAGACCACCGAGACTGCTTGGGTGAGCAAGCCCAGTGGCGAGTATAAGAGTGCCATCGATGTGACCTTCACGGCAGTGAGCCAGACCGATGGTGCACAGCTCGTCTATACACTTGATAGTAGCGAGCCTACCGCCAGCAATGGCACTAAGGTAAGCGATGGAACAACCATCAACCTCACAGAGAACTGCACGTTGAAGGCCGGCTTGCTGATCAATGGTGCTGTGAGTGGTGTCATCACCCGTGACTATGTGATAGGTAACCAGCCGATAGAGCCATTTGAGCCTTATGAAATCACGGTCTATCTTAAGGACCCGACCGTTGCTCCCAACAACTGGCCGCAGGTGAACTTCTACACTTGGGACAGTTCTGACAAGCAGTTCAATGGCAACTGGCCCGGTCAGACGATTACTGCCACCAAGGAGGCCAAAGGCATCAAGTTCTACTATCACACCTACTCTATCACGAGCAAGGACTACTACATGAACTTTGTGTTCAGTCAGGGTGGTAGCAATGCCGGAAACTTCCAGACCGAAGACGTTACCCATGTGACCAAGACCTCCGTCTATGAGGTGACGTCACAGACCAACAAGTATACCGTCAAGGACGTGACCGATGAGTACCTGCCTTATCTTGAAGGCATCAAGGGTGACGTGAACGGTGACGGTGAGGTGAGCATTGCCGATATCAATGCGATTATCACCATGATTTTGACTTCCAATCCTACTGCCGCTGGTGACGTGAACGGTGACAATGAGGTGACCATCGCGGATGTCAATGCTGTTATCGGAATCATTTTGAGTTGATGGATTTAACGAGTGAAATTATCTTACCATGAGATATAAATTAATGTGTTTGGCGCTGGTGATTATGTCACTCAGCGCCAGCGCTGCTTCAAGAAGTGACGTGAACGGTGATGGCGAGGTGACCATTGCTGATGTGAATGCTGTCATCGGGGACATCCTGTCAGGACAGTACTCCGTTGCCAGCGATGTGAATGGTGACGGCGAGGTAACAATTGCTGATGTCAACAGGGTGATAGATACCATTCTGGGGCGTGATGAAGAACAGCCCTATGACGGACCTGTGGTCGGCGGTGATATTTCGATGCTGACCAAGTATGAGGCACACCAGCGCATGGCGTTGCGCTATGGTATCAGAAACGCCCATTACTATGACATCAACGGCCAGATTATTGACGATGTGATTACATGGACCAAGCAGCAGGGATGGAATGCAGCCCGCGTGCGCTTGTTTGTCAATCCCGCCAATGCCTCGGCCACCGATGTGGGACAGGGCGTTATCCAGAATCTGGATACTGTTAAAGTGCTCGGACAGCGCATCAAGGCGGCAGGTATGCAGTTCATGCTCGATTTCCATTACAGCGACAGCTGGGCCGACCCGGTCAAGCAGTTTACGCCAGCCGAATGGGCCGATTTGGACGACGATGCATTGACACAGCGGGTGTATGAATACACGCGTGACTGTCTGCGTGCCCTCAAAGCCGCTGGAGCGACGCCCGATTTTATCCAGACGGGTAACGAAATCAGTTACGGTATGTTGTGGGGACCGGTGGGCACGCCTACCAGCCAACTCAAGAAGTGCTATAGCGGTGACGAGACCAATTGGGTGCGCTTTACCAATCTGCTTAAGGCTGCTGGACGTGCCTGCCGTGAGGAATGTCCCAATGCTAAAATCATCCTGCACACCGAGCGGGTCGCCAAACCACCCATACTGCTCAATTTCTACAACCAGATGCGGAACAAGCAGGTGGATTATGATATTATTGGCTTGAGCTACTATCCCTACTTCCATGGCAATCTGTCAACACTGGCCACTGCGCTCAATAATGTGAGCAATTCGTTCCAGGACAAGGATATCATGATTGTCGAGACGGGCTACAGCTACAAGTACAAGGTGGGTGATCTGGACTACTCGTCAACATGGCCGTTGACGCCAGCGGGGCAGCGCAAGTTCACCACCGACCTCATCGCTAAACTCAAGCCCTATGTCCGCGTCAAGGGATTGTTCTGGTGGTTCCCCGAGGCTAACGAGTATGGTTTGGGTGGCAGTTACTGGAGCACGCTTCACGTCAATGACGCATGGTACAATGCCGGCTTGTGGAACCAGGAGACAGGCAAGGCACTGCCTGCCCTTTACGAGTTCAAAACTTTTCTGGAAGAATCCAGGTAAGGCTTTATTGAATAATTAAGGAAACTGTGTCATCTTGTAGAAAATGAGATGACACAGTTTCACTTTATGATAATATGGTGTGTGATTCTATGGTTTTCGGCCAACGACGATGATGAAATGGCGCTCTTCGTCATGGTTTGACGTGATGTCGGTGAAGCCGACTTCAGCCATGGCATCCTTGATTTCATCGATGGTGAAGATGAGCATTCGGCCGGCGGCTTTTTCTAACTCCCGGTCTTTCTCACTGGTGCCGTCCATCTCGTTGGCGATGACACAGGTTCCGCCTGGTTTGAGCACCCGGTAGATATTTTGTAGCCCCAAGAGCTGTGACAGCCAGTAGTAATTGTTCTCAAATGCAGTCACCAGATGGAACGTTTCTCGGGGAATGGGCAATTGCACCACATTGCCGCCCACGAAGGAACAGCGCTCAGCGGCAATGGCTGCAGCGTTGTACTTGCTGGCTATTTTGATGGCAAGAGGCGAGATGTCAAGACCCGTCACGGTCCCTTTGGGGCATAGTTCTAATAATCTGCCTATGTTGGCGCCACCGCCGCATCCCACATCAAGCACTCGGGCATCCTCGTTGACCTGAATCTGAGCCAAAGCCCACTGTGGCATTGCTGCATGCTGCTCACTGTTCATGGCCTTAATCACGCGTTTGCCCCAGAAACCTTTGGGATTCCTGGCCAGTCTATAGTATTTGGCTTTATCTGCCATTTTGTGGTTGGTGATTGCCTTTTTAGGGGCAACCTATTCATTAATTGGATAAGATTCGCTGGATGTTGTTAGTATCTGCAACAAGGCCACACTGTAAAGGTATGGCTTGGAGTGTCGGATTTACGGCTTCTGACCTATCACGCAGATGTAATGCGTTGTAGGGTCATGATGGGCTGTAACATTGATGAAACCGGCTTCAGTGAGGTGCTGCTGCAACTCTTCTGCCGTGTAGATATACATGTGACCGATCTGTTTTGCCCATTTTTGGCCCTCTGGGTCAATGCCGTCAGTTTCATTGGCAATAAGGAAGTGCCCGCCTGGTTTGAGAACCCTAAAGGCTTCAATCAGGCATTCCTTGAATGCTGGCCAATAGTACACTGTCTCAAATGCCGTGGCAAGGTCTATCGACTCTTTGATGACGGGCAGCATTTTGGCATTGCCGCCAACGATTCTGCAACGGTCTTTGAGAATCGCCTCACTGTTGTGTGAACGGGCTACACCGATTGCTGCCGGTGCAAAGTCAACACCGGTCACCATTCCCTTGGGGCACATCTCGATCATACGTCCGACATTGGCACCTCCACCACATCCGATATCCAGAAGATGGGCATCTTCTTTTATCTCGACGTAGTTGAGAGCCCACTTGGCTAAAGCACCATGGCGCTCGCCGTTCATTGCTTTAGCGACAATTCTACCCAGAAATCCCTTGGGATGTCTGTAGTTGGCGTAGTATTTTTTTAAAAGGTTCATCAATTAGATGCACAATTGCCAAATTCGGCTGCAAAATTACTCATTTCCCGTAAGAATAACCAAATATTGCTTGAAGAAAATAGAATTATCTTACAATCATGTATATCTCCCGTTTTCTATCTCATCTGATTATGTAACGATGGAATGTAATTGTGCAGAGGCTTTAAAATTCGAGCACCAGCGTGCCGCGGGCGGGCAAAGTAATCGCACCGCTAGACAGGTCGATGGTCTTACCTGTGGGTACATCGCGGGCAGCAGTCGTGTTGCCGAGGACCTCTTTATAACGTTCAAGTTTCATCTGGCGCTGGCTGCTGGTGCCGTTGATGATGGTCATGGCATGACGGCCCTTGTAGTTGCGGTCAATGACATAAATGCCGTCTTTAGGGATGAACTGCGTCATCTTGCCCTTGATGATGACGTCATTGCCCTGACGCCAGTGCAGCAGGGTGCTCAGCCAGTTGAACATGTCGTTCTGGGCAGTAGTGCGGCCCTCGGCGGTAAAGGCGTTGTGGGCATCTCCGGGGAATCCGCCGGGAAAGTCCTTGCGCACGTTGCCGTCGGTGATTTGCTTGGTACCGTTCATCAGTATCTCGGTGCCGTAGTACAATTGCGGGATGCGCTGGATGGTGAGAAGCAGGGCAAGTGCCTGTTTCAGTGCTGGCACATCCTGGCCTTCGCGCAGGAAACGGTCGGTATCGTGGTTTTCGATGAAGGCCATCACACTCGACGGGTTAGGGTAGAGGTAGTCATGGCACAGGCTATTATACACACGGTTGTAGCCGCGCCACCAGCCGTCGGTCTCCTCGTGCTTGGCGCTGTCAATTTTCTCATAGAAGGAAAAGTCCATCACCGTGGGCAGGTAGCTCTCGGGCTTGCCCATTTTGTTGCCCTTTTGCCAGGCGGCGGTATAGGCGGGATTCTCTACCCAAGTTTCACCCACGACGTTAAAGTTGGGATACTCGGTATTGAGCACTTTCATCCAGCGCGCCATAGCGTCGGCATAGGCATAGGGATAAGTGTCCATGCGGATGCCGTCGATACCCACTGTCTCAATCCACCATATACTGTTCTGAATCAAGTAGTTCATCACATGGACGTTGTGATGGTTCAAGTCGGGCATCGAGGGGACGAACCACCCCTCGACGGTTTCCTTGAGGTCGATTTCGCTGGCATAGGGGTCCATTACAGGCGTGAGCTTGTAGCTGGTCTGCAGATAGTTGTTCTTGTAGTCGGGCTGGTTGAACCAGTCATGGGTGGGCATGTCCTTGAGCCAGGGGTGATAGTTGCCGCAGTGGTTGAAAATCATGTCCATCACTACCTTGAGGCCGCGGCTATGGGCCTCGTCACACAGGCGTCGGTATTCCTCGTTTGTGCCGAAGCGTGGGTCAACCTTGTAGTAATTGGTGGTAGCATAGCCGTGGTAGGTAGAGTGGTTGTGGCCATCGGGTGAATTGTTCTCCAGCACAGGCGTGAACCATAGAGCGGTAACACCCAATTGGGTGAAGTAGTCCAGATGCTGACGTATGCCCTCGATATCACCGCCGTGGCGCAGACTTGGCTTCGAGCGGTCATTTGTGTAGGCCTCCATGCCTGGGATTTGATTGTTGGCAGGGTTGCCGTCGGCAAAGCGGTCGGGCATGAGCATGTAGAGCACGTCGGCGTTGGTGAAGCCAAGGCGCTCAGTGCCGCGTTTTTCGCGGGCCTTGAGCTGGTATTTTACAACCTTCTTGTTGCGCCCCTGCTGGAACTTGAGTTCCATGGTGCCTGGTTGGGCGCTGCGAGTGTTGATGTACACGAGCAGGTAGTTGGGCGAGTCCACCCTCACCACACTGTCAATGGTCACGCTGGGATACTGTGTGGTCACCTCGGCACTGCCGATGCCGTTGCCATAAACCATCAGCTGCACGCTGGGTACTGTGTTGATGCCGACATACCAGTCAGTCGGCTCGATACGGTCCACGTTGACCTTTGCTGCCTGGGCGGTGAACATACCTGCCACCGCGGCAAGAATCAATAATAATCTTTTCATTTTGGTTGTCTGCTTGGTTTTGATTTTCTACCTGCAAATATAGTGATTTTCCCTTTTTTGACAAAATAATGCTCTAATTACAGTCGCCTTATGTTAGATTTTTCAGGAAAAATGATTATCTTTGCAAAATGATATACAATATGCACTTTTATTAATTTGAATATGAGAAATCGGATACTTTTAATTGCGCTGTTTTGTGCGGTGATGGTGTGCCCTTCTTGGGCCGCTACCATCAGTGAGAGTAGGGCTCGTCAAATTGCTGCCGACTTTATGTCAACGCATGCCAGAAAAGTGAATGGAGGAAGTATGCAGTTGGCTCGTAAGGCGCCTTCAATTAACGCGTCAACCCCTGCTCCCTATTATGTGTTTAACGCCGGTAGCAGCAATGACGGATTTGTCATTGTAGCTGGTGATGATAGAGTGCCTCTGGTGCTTGGCTATAGCGATCAGGGATCCTTTGATGTCAACTCGGTTCCCGAGGCTATGGAAGAATGGCTTGATGGTTATGCACAACAGATTGCAGCCCTGGCTCAAGGTGGCAAGATGGCAGCACACATCAGTTCATCAACTCCGATTCTTCCCATGGTGAACGCAGTCTGGTCCCAAAATTCACCTTTTAACACAATGCTTCCATTCTTGTCCAATGGCAAACATGCTTATGTGGGCTGTGTGGCAACGGCGATGGCCCAGGTGATGTACTACTGGAAATGGCCCAAGAAGTCGGAAATCATTCCTTACTATCGTAGCGAGACATTAGGTGTCGAAATGCCTGCTTTGCCCGCTGTGGATTTTAATTGGGATGCCATGCAGAACACCTATCTCACTAGCGATAGCCTTAGTGTCGAAGGGCGGGCTGCTGCTCAGCTTTCCCTCTATTGCGCCCAAGCGGTACGAATGGACTTCTTGAAAAACTCATCTTCAGCTCAAACCAGTGACGTTCCGGCTGCTATGTCTCAATATTTTGGCTATTCGCCCAATGCCAAAGCAGTCAGACGTATCTTCCACACGACTCAGGAATGGGAGCAACTCATCCTTGACGAGTTAGAGGATGGACGTCCGGTCATCTATAGCGGTCACAAGGAGTCTTCTGGACATGCCTTTGTGTGCGATGGTTATGATGGTCAGGGAAGATTCCACTTCAATTGGGGATGGAATGGCAAGAGTAATGGTTACTTCCTGCTCAATGTGCTCAATCCTGACCTGGAGGGAACAGGTGGAGCCGGTGGCTCATACGGCTATGTCTCGAATCAATACATTATTGCAGGACTGGCACCTGGTGGTACCTATGTGGAAGATTTAGAAGTCACTGTAAGAGGTGTTGAAATTCAGGACTTTAAGAGGACACGTACCTTGTCAAGTCAGGATTTCACGTTGACTCAGGCTACGCAGTTTGGAAATTATATGAATGATCCCATTGACTTTTACTATGGATGGGGACTGTATCAAGGCGACCAATTGCTTTCGGTGCTTGAGAACGGAATTAAGTATGGTCTGCCATCCTGGTATTATAGCACAATCACTTCAACCTTGTCATTTGGTAGTGGTATCACCAGTGGTTCATACCGCATATTGCCTATTTATAAAGGTATCTTTGAGGAAGAATGGACCCCATGTGAAGGTAGTGATATTTCTTTCTACGAAGTGATAATTAGTGGAAACAACTGTACTGTAATCGGGCATGGCGGTGGCATGGCTCCGTACTATCAGGTCAACGCTATTACTGCGACTGGCAATATGCATCCCACTAGGCCGGTAGACATCAATCTTAATGTGACTAATCTAGGAAATACCCGTAACGACATCATTTATATGTTTGCCAAGAATGAACTTGTTGCGATGGGTTTTGTCGACCTCAATAAGAATGAGAGTGGCAATGTCGTTTACCGTTATGAGCCAGAGGCTGTTGGCACAGTGGACTTAAAGTTCACAACCGATGAGGAGGGTAATAATGTGCTGGCGACCAAGACGATTACGATTAACGCGATGCCCACTGCCTCGCTCACGGGACAGGCAACAGCCCTCAATGTGACAAATGCCGGTGATAAGATAATGACCGCCAATTACTTTGGTATGGAAGTGCAAATAACCAATGTCGGCACCAATACCTACGACGAAGATATCACGGTTAAACTCTATAAGCGGGTTTATGGCACTACGGGAACATTGGTACAGACTTTAAGCCAGCATCTGGTGCTTGCTCCTCAGGAGACAAAGAAATTGACCTTCCACATGGATAACGTCATTGATGGTTGGAAATATTTTGCTAAAGCCTACTACTATAGCAACGCCGAGCAGATTAATGTGGCTAATGTTAGCACCCACACCATCATCTTCCCTGCTAGTGGCCCCATTAAGGGTGACGTCAACAAAGACGGAGAGGTCTCGATTGCCGACGTTAACGCCGTCATCTACATGATTACAAAGGGCGTGCAGGACCTCAACGGTGACGTGAACAATGACGGTGAGGTGACCTTAGCCGACGTGAATGCTGTTATCAGCATTATCTTGGCCAATTAATTACCGTCGGTAGTTATTCTGGAAAAATATTAAGTGCAACAAACGCAGTCATTTGAAATCTGCGTTTGTTGCACTTGTTTAATTTTCTTTAGAGCAACAGCGTGATTACAGCACCTCAGGGAGCTGGAATAGGCGATTGCCGTTGGAGCCTTTGATGAGGATGTAGTAGCCCTCAGGTCGGTTGGCAGCAATGGCGGCCTTGACCTGCTCCACGTCGTCAAACTTGCGGTAGGGGCAATCAATATCCTTGAACTCGTCACCTACAAGCCACACCTCGTCAAAGGGGCAACTGGCCAGTTTTTCCACTAAACGGCGGTGCTCCTCAGCACTGCTGTCGCCCAATTCGCGCATTTCGCCCAGGATGGCCATTTTGGGGCTTACCTGCATCAGGCTGAAGTTCTCGAGGGCTGCTGCCATTGATGTGGGATTGGCGTTATAGGCATCCACCACGAGGTGGTTGTGCTCGGTTTCGGTAAGCTGTGAGCGGTTGTTGGAGGGCACGTAGTTCTCTAACGCGTGGCATATCTGCTCAGGAGTGATGTCGAAGTGCAGGCCCACGGTTACAGCCGCCAGCACGTTGTCGAGGTTGTAGCTGCCGATGAGGTGGGTTGTCACCTCGTGCCAGTCACTGCCAGGCTCACGCCACTTCAGCCTCAGGAACGGGTCGCAGGCGATGATTTGACCGTAAACGCTTGCGTCCTTTTTATTCTCGTCACGGGTGTAGTATTCGGCTTTAGTGCCCTGAGGCAGGATACCCATCAGGTGCTCGTTGTCGGCGTTAACAAAGATGACGCTGTCTTGACGGGTAGCCAGATAATCATAGAGTTCCCCCTTGGTGTGGATGACGCCTTCCAGTGAACCGAAGCCCTGCAGGTGGGCCTTGCCCACATTAGTAATCAGACCGCAGGTAGGCTCGGCCGTCTCGACAAGCGTCTTGATGTCACCAGGATGGCTTGCTCCCATCTCGATGACAGCTATCTCACTGGTGACGTTAAGGCGGAACAGTGTTTTGGGCACGCCCACGTCATTGTTGTAGTTGCCCTCGGTGGCCATTTCGTCATAGCGCTCGGTCAGGACGGCACGCACGAGCTCCTTGGTCGTCGTTTTGCCGTTGGTGCCAGTGATGCCGACAACGGGAATGTCGAAACGGCGGCGGTGCTCACGCGCCATGTCTTTATAGGCTTGGAGCGTGTCGGCGACAAGAATCATCTGCTTGTCTCCGTGATAGTTGTTATACACTTGTTCGTCATCAACGATGGCGACGGCACAACCTTTTTCCAAAGCTTGTGCGGCAAACCGGTTGCCGTCAAAGGATTCGCCTTTCAAGGCGATGAAAATGCTCCCTTCGGGACAGTCACGGCTATCGGTCGTGATGACGGGATGTTGCTCGTAGATTGCGTAAAGTTCTTTGCTATCCATATTGTTATTCATTTATTTTCGACAAAAGTACAAAAAAAGCGGATTTTTTTATGTAATTTTGTACCCGTATTTTAATGTGTGCGCAAAAAATGAATTCAACCAAGAGAACCATAGCCATCGTGTGTGGTGGCGATTCATCAGAATATGAGGTGTCCTTGCGTTCGGCACAGGGCATAGATTCGGCGTTTGACCATGACCGTTACAACGTCTATATCGTCATGATCAGGAAGAATGACTGGCATGTGAATCTGCCCGACGGCACCCAACCTGTCATTGACAAGAATGACTTCTCGTTTATGAAAGACGGTCAGAAAATCCGTTTTGATTATGCCTATATCACTATCCACGGTACCCCAGGCGAGAACGGTGTGCTGCAAGGCTATTTCGATATGATAGACCTGCCTTATTCGACCTGCAACGTGTTGGTCGAGGCACTCACATTCCACAAGTTTGCCCTGAACAACTATTTGAAGGCTTTTGGCTGCTCGGTGCCCGACAGCATCCAGGTGCGTCGTGGTGTGCCTCATGGTTGGACCGCCGAGAAGGTCAAGGACTATTTGGGCATGCCCTGCTTTGTCAAGCCTACTGCCGACGGCTCAAGTTTCGGCGTGACTAAGGTGAAAAGCTGTGACCAGTTGGATGAAGCCATGGAGTTCGCCTTTAAGCAGTGCGACAATGTGATGATTGAGCGTTTCCTGGATGGAACCGAGGTCACAGTTGGTTGCTACAAGACCAAGGATAAATCGGTTGTCTTCCCCGTGACAGAGGTTGTTACCGACAACGAGTTCTTTGATTATGATGCCAAGTACAACGGTCAGGTTGAGGAAATTACTCCTGCCCGTATCAGCGACGAGTTGACCGCCGCTCTGCAGGCCGAGACTTCACGTATCTACGACATTCTGCACTGCAACGGCATCATCCGTATCGACTATATCATCACCAAGAACCCCGACGGCACCGACCACATCAACCTGCTGGAAATTAACACAACCCCAGGCATGACCGCCACCAGCTTTATCCCCCAGCAAGTGCGCGCCGCCGGCCTCTCGCTGACCGATGTCCTCACCGACATCGTCGAGAACCAGTTCTAACCAACGGATAAAACGGAATAAACGGAAATTACTGAATAAAACGGAGGTGACGGGCAATCCCGTTCCCTCCGTTTTTGTAATCTCCGTTCTTAGGCGCATGATTATACTGCGATGAGCTCTTGGCCGATGGCGCGGATTGTATCGTATATCAAGTCCATTCGCCCTTGACTTGCGCGCTTCTTTCCGCTAATGTATTGTGCCATCAAACTTTGAGATATACCCATTCTTCGCGCTATGGCTGATACGTTTAATTCAGGATGCGCCATAAAGAGGCGATATAGTTCTGTCGGTTCTTTCTTGTCAAAGAATCCTTCAAAACTCAAATCCTCGTCCAATGACTCCCAATGGATGCCAAATTCGTCTGCTTCATACTGCTCACGCTGCTCTGGTGTGGCGTAACGAAGTCGGGGATAATCAGCAAATAACTCGCAGGCCTCTTTCCCATCGCTAGTGCGAATCCATACCGCACTATCAGTTAACCATATCTTTTCTATCTTTATCATGACAGTCTCTTTTCTATTTACTTGTTGTTATTAAAGAACATGTTCCAATGCTGGGCAATAGTTTCTACATTCTCCTCAATGATTGACTCTATCAGCTTCAATTCTTGAGATTTGAACCCTTGATTATCGACAAGTTCAACAGGAAATATGTTATACTTAGCTTTCGCTCCTCCTTTTACGACATGAACATGAATTGGTGTATGGTCGTTGGAGTAGAACTGGAATCTGTATCCAAATATGATAAATATTGTAGGCATCGTTTTCTTTAGTTTCTGCAAAATTAGGTAATAAATTTATTACCTGCAAATAATGATGTCTTTTTTTGTTGGTAAATTAAATAAATGGCTTAAGGGTCAAATATACACCTAGAAAGAGCCTTAATTGATAGATGGAATCAATTAAGGCTCTTTTATACACCTGAAATCAATGCTGCGGCCTTT
>CACZAC010000011.1 GCA_902779125.1 uncultured Bacteroidales bacterium
AATCCTGATTGGCGTGTCCCGTTGCGGAAAACAGGCGACCTCGACGACTTCGTGAGTCAATGCGTCAGTCAAGAGAATCAATACTGAAGCGCCCCACCAAACCGAAAAAAAAAGAAGGCGAGACCGGCACCTCTTCGGTGTTAGCCTCGTTAGCTTTTTTTCCAGACTCGCTGTCGGTTTGATTATGCCGTCTTGAGGGCACGGTCTCCCCGTCAGGTAATAACGCCTGGTGATGGTGGTGCTGGGTGACTCTTCGCCGCCCAGTCCATACCATCGGTTAATATTGTTGTCGCCCCTTGAAAGCCGCCGACGTGTTAATGTGTTGCTGCGGCCTATATTTCGGGGCTTGTTATTGTCTCTTGTATATAAGGGTTTTAGGCGTAATCAACCGTTCTCCTCATCATATCTAAGATAAACACGATAGACGCGCTCAAAGTTTTCAGGAAACATTACATCGTCTTTGTGATAATACTTTGGGCTTGCGTATGACTTTAGGATATCACGTATAGCTTTTCTCATATTTTCTATGTCCACGCCTTGTTTATACTTTCCACTAAGTCTCTGAAAGACCTCATATATCCAATATGACACCTGATTATTTGCTGAAACAAATTTACCATTTTTTGAGCCCAACTTATACAGGTCTTCGTCGCTACCATATTTGACGAGACCTTCATCAACAAAGATTTTATACATCTCATGTATTACACGATGATTCAGTTTGTCTTTTGCAACAGCACACTCTGCGATCTTTGCTTTCAGTTCCGTTATAGACATGGGATCTCTTCCATAGCGATCGTAGAATTGAGGGAAAATCAATTCTTTAAACAATTTAATTGCCTTCTCGCTATGAAATTCGCAAGCAAGCCCTCTAGCACGAAAGAAATTCACTTTTATGCTGTCGATAGATTTCCCTTTGGGATTATCACCATTCAATTGATTTGCGATCTCCTGGAAAGCTATTTCGTCCTCATATTCAGCTATCATCTGAGTTAACCTTTCGTCTCGGTATTCGTAATAAGCATAGTATGTTATCGACAGAGCCTTTATAAGATTGTTTGAAACAGACATAAGCTGATAGGAATTATCCTTCTTGGCTTGTGTTGAATAGTCTTTCAGTATTTTCAAGATTCTCTGCTTTACATCTTCAGCTTTATCCATAACGACAAAGTCGTTCATCACATCGGTTGCAGCACAATACAATAAATATCGGCCAGTATCCAACCTGTCAGCCAAACATTGCTGAAAAGAAGGCAAAAAGTTAGAAGAATCAGACAACAATTTTGCGCAAGCCTCATACCAATAACTTTGCTTTTTCTCTGAATCGTATTTGTAGATTTTGATTCCTTCATCAACCAATTGAATGACTTTATCTTTCAAGGTAATGTTAGGCACTTTTTGAATAAATTCCTCTCTGGTCATAGTTTAATCTGTTAATAATACATAAAAAATTCGGTTGTCAAATGGTTGTCAATTTTACTCCCACTCGAAAACCGAATCCTTGATTTTCTGGCACTTACGTGCAATCTTTTGTGGTACCTCCGGGGATCGAACCAGGGACACGCGGATTTTCAGTCCACTGCTCTACCACTGAGCTAAGGTACCTTTCAAAAGCGAGTGCAAAGATACGGCGATAAAATTTCTTTTCTGAACAATGTTTATTATTCCGCCAATACACTGTTAATCAACATCATACAATATAAACCATTGATTTTGCCACACGACATGGTAACTATTGATGTCGATAAAGCGGATGATTGTGGCCATCTTTTCCTTGGTCATGAATTTATCCTCATGGGGATAGGCAAGCAGGTAATCGTCGGTCGCCTCGCTCCAATAGGGGCCCAAGTTATTGAACTTCTGGCGCAGGATGGCGGGACGTGATGCATCTAAAACGTTAAAGCGTTCGCTCATCGCCTCGGCACTGAGCAATTCGGGCCACGAGCAGCCGATGGCGGGCACGGTGCGCGTCAGGTGGTTCATCATGGGGATGCTGCCGTAGCACAACAGGGTGTCACCCTCATGGATGTAGGGTTTCAGTCCAGACAAGGTTTCGTTGATGATTTGAGCCCGCTCGGGGGTGGTGTGGATGAGAGCAGCACGGATATCGTTGATGGCAGCCGTCTTGTGCCACAAGGCGCCACCGTCGAAATAGGTGCCCCAGGTCACGGTCTGTACCAAGCCGACGGCAATAAACACCAGCGGGAAGATGATGTTGTGGCGCCGTTGCCACACGACTGCTGCCACGGGCGCCGCCATCCAGGCGATGATGCCACCGTTATTGGTTGCGCCATCGCTGCCCAGAGGGAACACCAGCAGCATGAACAGGCCCAGCCATGCCGCCACAGCACGACTGCCGCCCTTGTAGATGACCCACACGAGCCCCGCCACACACATCACCCACAACGGATGCATGAGATGGGACTGATGGCTCATGAAAAAGACAAGCATCACAGTCACCATCAGCCAAAACGACCAGAACTGCCAACGGGTATCAGGCCAGGAGAAATAGCGCCGAATCACCGAGTAAGCCCACCACAGACCGAACGCCTTCAGGCCCACCAGCAGGCACTGCCAATAGAATCCCAGCATCTCCATGACCATGCCGCCGGCATTGTGGCTTGCCTCGCCGCTGCTACCGGTAGCGACACCCAGTAGGTCGGTCATGTTCTGCTTGAACAACTCAAAATGTCCCAAGGCCATCATCATGCCGACAATGGCCAACGCACCAACGGCCACACCTGCCAGCATCGTGCCACACTGGCACCGAGCGACGCGCCACGTTCTCCCGTTATAATAATGAGCGATAAACGGCATCACAGCCAAGCCCACGGCCAGCACATTGGGGATGCGGGTAAAGGTGTTCATGCCCACGATGACGCCCGCCAGCAACAGGTGCAGCCAGCGTCCTCGTGTCAATCCCTTGAAGGTCAATGCAAGGGCCGCCACCCAAAGCAGGGCACTCATCAAGTCGTTGTTGAAGGTGTAGGGAAACTGTACCAGCGAGGCTACTACCATTGCGAAGCCCAAGATGACCGCCGTGGCAGGGATTATGCGCTTGAGTGCCCATGCCAGAATCGCCATGCAACCCACGTTGCACAGCACGCCCGCGACACGCATCGCCATCCACTTGCCACCCTCGGGCAACAGCGCGTTGAGCGCACCGCCAGCCACGCCGCTCAGGTAGTACATGAAGTTGTACTCCACACTCGCGGGCGCCTTGAAGATGTTCTCAAAGAAGGTGAGGTAATAGCCCGTGTCGCACAGGTCCACACCGAAGACGGCAATCATGAGTTGCCACAGCGTGAGCAGGGCAATCGCCCACCCCACCGAGGCGCCGTAATGGCCGTTGGCCCATTGCCTGATATGTCGCAGATGTTCTAACAAGATGTGACAAAGGTAGTGCAAGTTGAACGAAATGCCAAATTTTTGCCCCATTCTTGCCCGTGGCAGTGAAAAAAGCAGTAAATTCGCTCGTTAATTAGAAGTTAGGGGTTAGGGTTATCTTCTCTAGAGATTCTAGAATATCTAGAGCCCAAAAACCAGAAACCAAACATGGAAGGACTGCTGCAATACATCTGGCAACATCGGCTGTGGCTCAGCGAGGACATGGTGACCAACGACGGCTGCAAGGTGCGCGTCATTGACCCTGGGCTGCTCAACACCGATTCGGGACCCGACTTTTTCAACGCCAAGGTCGAGATTGACGGGCATCTGTGGGTGGGCAACGTCGAAATCCATGTGCGCGCCAGTGACTGGAAACGTCACCATCATGACGAGGACCCGGCCTACGACAGCGTGATTCTTCATGTAGTAGAGAAAGATGATGCCCCCGTAACGCGCATCAACGGCGAAATCATCCCACAGGTCGAGTTGAAGGTGTCACCACGCTTCAACGAGTGCTATGACAAGCTGGTCAACGCCCAGGTGGAACTGCCCTGTGCAGCACGCCTCAAGGAGGTGCCCCAACTCACCGTCACCGAGTGGATAGAGGCGCTGGCTTTTGAGCGGTTGCACAGCAAGGTGGATCGCGTGCGTGAATTATATGATCGCTATCACGGCAGTTGGGAGGACATCTGCTATGTGCTGCTGGCACGCACGCTAGGTTTTGGCATCAACAACGAGGCCTTTGAACGCCTGGCACGGGTCACGCCGTTGCGCCTGTTGCACAAGCACAGCGACTCCATCCTGCAAGTCGAGGCGCTGCTCTTCGGGCAAGCCGGGCTGCTCAACGGTGCCCACAGCAGTGAGAGTTATTACCAGCAGCTGATGCGCGAGTATGCCTTCCTTGCCAACAAATTCTCCCTGCGCCCCATCGAGGGCACAGCATGGCGCCTGTTCCGCAGCCGTCCGCAGAATTTCCCCTATCGCCGCATCGCCCTGCTGGCCCAATTTGTTCACGGCGGCTTCAACCTGATGAACGACATCCTCAACGCCAGCGACACCAAGGCGCTGCTGGCGCTGTTTGACATCGAACTGAGCGGCTATTGGACGACACACTACTCCTTCGGCAAGCCTTCGCCCAGTGCTGGCCGTGCGCTGAGCAACAGCAGCATCGACATCGTCCTTATCAACACCGTTGCCCCACTCTATTATGCCCGTGGCGAGATGACCGACGACTACGGGATGACTGACCGCGCCATCGCCCTGCTCGAGGACATCCGCCCCGAGCAAAACAGCATCGTCACCATGTTCCGCAATGCCGGCATCAAGTGTGATGATGCCTTGACCAGCCAAGCCCTCATCCAGCTGCGCCGCAACTACTGCGAGGCGCGCAAGTGCATCTACTGCCGCCTGGGGCACCGCCTGCTCGCCACCGACGCCCGGCAGAACCCCACACCATAACAACAAGCCCAATCCACCCCGGCCAAAGGATATGACACAAAACGTGCGCCCCAACCAGGAACGCACGCCGTATTCATAATATGATGATTTGTTTTACAGTACTCTGCAGGCGCCTACATAACGACGGCTGTAGTAAGACTCGGTGTTCTTGCTCTCGGTCACGCCGCTGCTGCAAGCCGAATGGATAAAGTGGAAGGTGTTGTCCTCATTCACGCGGGTGACGATGCCTACATGGCCCACGCCACCACGACCCGAACGACCCTGGAAGAACACGAGGTCACCAGGCTGCAGGTCTTTCTGCTTCACACGCACACCGTCAAAAATCTGGCCTCTTGAAGAACGGTCCAACTCGATGCCGAAGCGCTTGAAAACGTAGCTGGTGAAACCAGAGCAGTCAAACCCGCGGGGCGACATGGCTCCATAACGATAAGGCGTACCGCGGAAACGGTATGCATAGTTAATGACTTGGTCAACGATGTTGTTACGGCTGTTCTGCTCGAGCTGTTCGAGCACGGTACCCTGTTTGCGGGATGCTAATTGCTGCGATTGTGCATTAAAGCAGGTAAATGAGATTGCTAAAATGATGAATAATGCTGATAAACTTATTTTACTCTTTATAAAACTCATAATATATAATTTAGAGGACTGGAAGATTGGCCTGAGCCTCCGCTTCTTTAAAGGCATTTAGAACGATGAAAAATGCCGTACGTCCTGGTTTGTCTTCTTGACGATGATAGGCGGTACCTCGACATTAAAAAGAACAATTTCTTTCGTTCTGTGCACGGCTTGCACTATCATTCACGCTGCAAAGGTACCTCAATCGGCCCACCCGACCAAACCCTTTAAACACTTGTAAACATTTACCGAAAATTGCGGTTTTAACAAAATGTTCCACGAAAATTCCCTTATAATAGGGGCTCAAGGCCACCTTGAATGATTAATTTTTGGAAATTAAAAATGAAAAAGTTTACACTTTTTAACATTAAATGGCATCCTATAAGATTTTATTTTTAGATTTTTGCTACAAAAACGAGCCTCGAAGAAAGGTGAAAACCACTTTCGCCTTGCAAAATGCAAGCAATCAGGGTCAATTTGTCAATTATGATGATAATGGCGTTTCTTTAGCATCCCAAGCAATACACCCGCGCCCGTGGAACAATGACAATTCAGGGTAAGGCAGTTGCACAATGCCAAGGGGAGATTGCTATATACTGCTGCCTGAAATGGACTGTGTCAGCCAATAGAAGTAAAGAGACAAAACGGGCGACCCATTTCAGGTCGCCCGTTTTGAAGTTTATTGAGATTCTAAAATCGAATCTAGGCCGATGATGAGATGATTACTTCAGAACCTTAACGGTGCTGGAGGTGCCATCGGTGTAGGTGGTGACGATAATCGTCACACCATTAGCCTGCTGCATCTCCTGGCCGAGAGCGTTGAAGTAGCGTACGCTAGCAACCTGCTTGCCGTTGGTCATCTCGTCGATACCAGTGGCCGTGCCAGCGGGAATCTCAGCGGTCAAGGAAACCTCGCCGTCGGTCTGGCCGGGGATGTGGGCTACAGCCACGAATTGGATAGTCTGAGCTTCCTCGGTGATGGTAACAGTGAAGGGATTAGGTACCTCAACACGGTTGCCATCCTCATCAATCATATACAGTGTTACTACTGCATCGGGATCGCCCTCTTTTACTTGAGCAGTGAAGGTGTAGAACTCTTCACCAGGAGTGCTGATAATCTCAGGAGCTGCGGTCTGAGCCGGTTCTACATATTCCGTAGTGGTGAAGAAGACAGACTCGGTCCAATTGCTGGTAGCGCGACTAACAACGCCCTGAACCTGAACCTCATAGGTGGTTTCGGGAGTCAAGCCCTCGATAGTGTAAGCAGGCGTAACATTGTTAATCTCAATCCAATCGCCAGCCGGCTCATCCTCGGGAGAAGCCATATAGAAGTCGACGACATTCAGGATGTACTTATCGGTCACATTATAGTGGCGGATTGCGATATAACCCTGCTGACCTGCATATTCGCTAAGGTTGAAGGTGTAAGTGGTCTTAGTGCCAGTTGCCTCGATATCCTCGCTAACTGGAACGAAGTCGGCAACGTCAGTACCAGTAGTGCTTACATATACACGGAATACCTCTTCGGCATAGCTCGGATCCTGTCCCCAAGCAACGAAGCTAACCTCGGGACCAATCAAGGCCTGCGGAGTAATAACCCAGTTGTCAGGAGTGAGGGCACCGCCACCCTGGATGTAGCTATTCGAAGAAAGGGTGGTTTGTACCGTTCCATCACCAAGAGTCAGGTTCCAAACATACCAGTTCTGACCATCACCATCAGCGTCAATGGTTGTCCAGCCCTCGGGCAGATTACCAGTTGCAATACCTTGGAAGTCTTCTTCAATGCCCTTATTAATGGCAGCCTTGCGGTAACGCAGGTTGTAAGTGTCTTGACTTCCTACCCAGTTAGCAGTGGCTGTCGTTGACGTAACATCAATGACTTCCAGATCGCTAGGCGCAGCATCAAGACGAAGCGTTGTAAATACCTCAGATTCGGTCCAAGCCGAGGTTCCATCTGCATAGACACTTTGTACCTGAACCTCATAGGTGGTGCCGTCTTGCAGCGGCTCCATAGTAAAGGGACTGGTCACACCTTCCATGACGGTCCATTCAGCATCAGCATCAACTCCATTGATTGCTACCGCATCAATAAAGAGATAGTAGCCTTGAGCATCGTGGTGACGGATAGCAACATAGCCTTCCTGCCCAGCAAAAGCGCTCAGGTCAAATTCTTTCTTGTCCCACTGGTTGAGTACACCAGAAGTGTTGATGTTCTCTTCGATTGCAACGAAGTCGGCAGCATCGGTGCCAGTAGTCGAAACATATACGCTGTAGTTCTCAACATAGTTGGTGCCGAGGTCGGCAGCATAGAATTCAAGTGTACCACCAAGCTTAACCTTCGGGCTAATCAACCAATTGTCGACACCAAGGGGTGAATTGGTTTGTTCATTCAAGCTCGCATCAGCCATGCAGTACTCGCCATCGGCAGCAACGAGAGGTGTGCCACTCATATTGTAAGAGCTGATCTGCATAACCTGCCAACCGTTATTGAACGTCCAGCCAGAAGGAAGTTCTGTGCCTTCGAAGCTCTCGCTCATGTCAGTCTTAACGCGGTAGCGCAGGTTGTAGCTCTCGCCCTCGCCAGTCCAAGAGGCTTCAGCGCTCTTTGCGGTGATTTTGCCAACTGCAAGGTCGGTCGGCAATGCGAAACGCAACGGAGTGGTGAATGTGCATACATCGCTCCAAATGCTCATCTCATCATCCGTACACATTGAGCGCACATAAGCCTTGTAGGTCGTATTCTCCTCAAGTCCGGTGAGTTGCAAGGTGGGCTCGCCATTAACGGTCACGGGCTCAGCATCATCAGGATTAAAGTCACCGGTACCGCAAACAACCTGCCACAGGTCTTGTTCCTCGTTGCCGGGTGTCCAGGTCAAGGTAGCGCCGTCATAAACGACATTGCTTGCGGTGAGATTTGTCGGACGCGGGCAATTAACTCGCGAAAAACGGAATGTAGTGAGAACACCGGCAGTGAGTGATGAACCTTGGGGATGGGAATAGATGACATTTCCGTTATCATCAACAATCTCGGCGGCGGTTTCACCAACGTAGGAGCCAGCAACCCAAACCACGTCATAGTCTTCGCCGTAGCACAGGCTGACAGTTCCTGTTGCTTCAGCTCCCGTAACCATAGTGAGTTCTGCAATCAGCAAACCAGTATTGTGATGAACAATCTGGATTTTGTTACCGTTCCAGCCGTCACCGTATGAATCGGTAAGGGTATAGGTGATTTCGCCCATGTCATCGACATCACACAATGCTGTGGTAAACGACATATCTGTCCAACCGCTCAAGTTGCCATCACCATAGTCAGACTGAACACGCACGTCATAGGTTGTAGCATTGTGGAGAACGTCAAGGTCAATAGAAGGAGTTGATACCGACCCAGCGGGAATCCACTCTTCCTCGCTGTGCATCTTGTACTCTACGTTCCAGGAAGTCTCTTCGCCACCAGGCGTCCATGTAATGGTTGCACTGTTAGGCGTGATGTTGCTTGCCTGCAAGTTGGTGGGCTTGTAGTAAACCACACCGGTCGCGGGCTCGTAGGTGAAGGTGGTTTTGGGGAGGAAGTCACGCTGAGTGGGCTCGATTGCATCCTGAGAGGAATAGTTGTAACCCTGCACCGCAGCGCCCTCAACGTACTTGCCGGTGAATGAAGCGCTCTTGAAATTTCCTTTCTCAATGCAATAAACACCAACCAACAGATTGCCGCCCTGATACCCGAAGGAATCCGCAAAATCGATTGCCAACTCCTCACCGGTGGCGTCTAGCGGACCTTCATACACAATCGTAGCGCCATCCATGCCCATGAAGGCATCGATAGTAGTAAAATTCACTTCCTTAATGAAAATCTGGAAAATTCCGCCCCAAGCAGCTGATGCAGGACTGGACAGATACCATTTCATACCGGAGATTGTGCCGCCTGTCATTGGTACCAATTCATTGGAATTCATGACAAACTCGGCCTTCAAATACGCATCGGCATAAAAGCCGTAAACTGGTACATAGTTATTATCGTTACCTCCATCATACACAGTCAATGTTTCGGCTGTCAAAGACGAGGTGAACCCTATGACCATAAGTACCAAACCAAGTAGAATTTTTTTGTACATAGGATAAAAAGTTAAGTTAAACATTAAGCGATAAAACACATTTATTTAATTATTTAGACTTCACTGTTAACTCATCAAACGATTGGTTGAAGTAATATTTTACCGCAAAGATAACATATTTGCATAATAAATCCAACAAAAAACACAACATTTAATTACTAATTCTCATAAATATAGGATATCATTGTTTCTATAGGTTGACTATTTCATGGTATGGCATTGTTATAATGGATGTATCATCTAGCCATCGTCGCTATAAAAATCGCGCTTAGAGCATGAAAATAAGCCCACGCATTGTGGTATGAATTATGACACATCCATTTTCCACATGTTGTGAATACTTGAGGAATCAAATGGTTATGAGTATGGAAAGATAGCGACGCTCGCCCCACCCTCACGGCGGTGCTTCACATCGTGTAGAGCATAGCCACCCAAAAGCAATCGGGGCAACAACTATATCGCTCCCCGATTCAAAAAAACAGCGAAAAACCAAAAAAGCAAAGAAAGAATTTTGAGATAAATGCGATTTCAATTTTAATCGATATCAATTGGAGATAACATAACCGCCATCGCTGGGATAGACATGATACTGCCGCATGCCCACCTTGTTGGTGATGGCGACTCCGCTTACAGGACCGCCTGCACCTGTCAACGGATTGAAGCGCGAACCGCATTTTGCACACACTGCCTCATAATTCTCGGAATCAATAGACAAGATGATGTCCCTGCTTACCTCTACAGGACACGTCAGGTCATAAGCCATGGGAGCATCCATTCCCATCATCAGCAATACACCACCAAAGCCGGTGAAAGTGTTCACGTCATAAGGAAAGTTACTAGGGATACCTTTCTCACGGTTGAAAATACGGAATTCACCCATGCCACTCACGCCATAGGTGTTCCAGCGGGCATAATCACCCAAATTGATTCGCACGTTAAAGTTAGGTACCGACTTGTTATCGATGTGGTCACAAGAGCCCATGGCGAGCACGAGCAGAGTCAAAATAGCGTATATGCAATTCTTTTTCATATTAGTGAATTAAATATCCGAAGTACATTTGGGGCCAATTTTCACGTTATACCCTCGTTTTTCCAGGCCCCAAGATGGCAAATCATCTATTAAAATAACGAAAAAATAAGCATTTGATTGTGAAGTTTCACAAAAAACTATAATTTTGCATGCTACAAAACCAGTAATTGCTAGGCATGGAACCGCTATTTTCCATCATTACCGTCACTTGGAACGCAGCCGAAATGATCGGCCCAACGCTGCAGAGTGTGCAACTACAGACCTTCAGTGACTACGAGATGCTCATCATCGATGGAGCGTCGAGCGACGACACGCTCAACATCGTCAATGCGGCGTCCATCGCCTCGCTGCGTGTATTCAGCGAGCCCGACAAGGGTTTGTATGACGCAATGAATAAGGGCATTGCCCGTGCACGCGGCCGCTATATCATCTTCCTGAATGCCGGGGATGCTTTTGCCGATGATACCGTGCTGGCACGACTGGCATTGTTCAAGTCCGACAACCCTGGCGTGATTTACGGGCAAACCCAGCTGGTCAACGCTCAGCGCC
Source organism: uncultured Bacteroidales bacterium (assembly GCA_902779125.1). Classification (GTDB taxonomy): domain Bacteria; phylum Bacteroidota; class Bacteroidia; order Bacteroidales; family Muribaculaceae; genus Sodaliphilus. The sequence continues at coordinate 11,152 of CACZAC010000011.1, forward strand.
GCGTGGTGGGCAAGCGCCACCTGACCGCCCCCCGTCACCTGACCGCCGCCAGTTTCCTCAACGGCATGCTGGTTTGCCATCAAGCCTTTGTTGCTCGCCGCGACCTGGTGCCGGAGTATGACCTGCGATATCGTCTCAGTGCCGACTATGACTGGTGCATCAAGGTTCTGAAACGCTCCCCGCTCAACAGCTATGCCGGGGATGAACCTATTATCAGCTATCTCGCTGACGGCATGACCACCCGCCACCACCGCGCCTCGTTGTGGGAGCGCTACCGCATCATGTGCCAACACTATGGCACCCTGCCTGCTACGCTGGCTCATCTGAGCTTTATCCCGAGGTATCTGAAGCGCCGTTTCGGCTCCAGTGCCAACAATCAGTAACACTCACTTTGTTTTCCTGACTCTCTAATAACCCGATACATGGCCATTAAGACTAAAAACAATATCATTACGCGCAACTGGCGCCGTTTCAAGCAATGGTACAAGGGCTTGTACCGTGGCCGTCCCTGGTGGGTCAAGACACTGGCAGCCCTGGGCACGTTTATCGTCCTGTTCTTGCTCTATCTGCTTGCTGTGGACGTCAACTTTTTGTGGCTCTTCGGCAAGTCGCCCAGCACTTACAGCATCATGCACCCTCGCAACCCCGAGGCAAGCTACCTGTACAGTGCCGACGGCAAGACCATCGGTAAATACTATGACGAGAACCGCACGCCCGTACCCTATGACTCAATCAACCCGCAATTCTTCAGGGTACTTATTGATACCGAGGACGAGCGCTTTTACAGCCACCACGGCATCGACTTCAGTGGCCTGGGTGCCGCAGCCAAGGATATGCTGCTGCGCGGACGCCCCCGTGGCGCCAGCACCATTACCCAGCAGCTGGTGAAGAATATGTTCCGCACCCGCAGCGACTACTCAACGGGACTGCTGGGCTATATCCCAGGTGTGAAGATGCTCATCATGAAGAGCAAGGAGTGGATTATCGCCACCAAGCTGGAGATATTCTACAGCAAGCAGGAAATCCTCGAGATGTATGCCAACACGGTGGACTTCGGCAGCAACGCCTTTGGCATCAAGACCGCTGCCAACACCTACTTCAAGACCACACCCCGCAACCTCAAACTCGAAGAGAGCGCCGTACTCGTGGGACTGCTCAAGGCTACCAGCACCTACAACCCTCGCATCAATCCCAAGAACAGCCTGCGCCGCCGCAATGTGGTGCTGATGAACATGGTGGAACACGGCGACTTGACCAAGGCACAATATGACTCGGTGTCATCGTTGCCTATCGACCTGAAATATACCATTGAGAACAACTATGACGGTGTAGCACCCTACTTCCGCGAGGCTGTGGCACGCGAAATCGAGGACATTGCCAAAGAACAGGGCCTGAAACTGGACCTAGAGCGCGACGGCCTCAAAATCTACACCACCCTCGACTCCAAGATGCAGGAGTATGCCGAGCAGGCCGTGAGCGAGAAGATGAAGGTGGTGCAGCAGAGCTTTAAGAGCCACTGGGGCAACCAGGACTGCTGGCTGGACGACAACAACCAGCCCATAGCCAACTTTGTCGAGGACAAGGCGCGCAATACACCCATCTACCATGAGCTGCTGGCACGTTACCCCAATGACCTGGATTCGGTCAACTACTACATGAACCAGCCCCACATGGTCCATCTGTTCGACTACGAGAACGACTCGCTCTACATGGAGATGAGTTCCATGGACTCGGTGCGCTATATGCTCCACTTCATGCACTGCGGCTTTATCGCCATGGAGCCAAGCAACGGCCACATCAAGGCGTGGGTGGGCGACGTGGACTTTGACACATGGAAATATGACAAGGTGCGGGCCAAGCATCAGCCAGGCTCTACGTTCAAGCTGTTTGTCTATGCCATGGCAATGGAGCGCGGTCTTGTCCCCTGTGACCGCCGTCTAGACGAATACATCGACACACTTGTATATAACGAGGAGAAACAGGAAATGGAGCACTGGCGTCCCACCAATGCCAACGGCACTTTCACAGGAGCCGACATGACTCTGCGAGCCGCATTTGCCCAGAGCATCAACAGCGTCACCGTGCGCGTAGCGAACGAGGTGGGCTTCAACGACATCGCCCAATTGGCGCGCGACATGGGCATCCGTTCACCGATGGATCCCAAACCAGCCTTGTCGCTGGGTGCCAGCGATGTGGACCTGATGGAACTGGTCAACGCCTATTGCACCGTGGTCAACGACGGCATGAGCCACGACCCGGTCATCGTCACCCGCATCGTGGACCGTGACGGCAAGGAGATTTACCGCGCTCCTGAGCATCAGCAGCGTGCCATGACCTACCGCTCGGCATGGCTCATGCAACAGATGCTCATGGCGTGCCGCACCGATGCCGGCGGTACAGCCATGGCACTAAACGGCTACATCACCCGTCCACTCTATGACGTGGACCTGGGTGGTAAGACCGGCACGAGTAACCGCCATGCCGACGCCTGGTTCGTTGCCGTATCACCAGGACTGGTGTGTGGCGCGTGGGTCGGCGGCGAGTACCGCCAGATACACTTCCGCTGGGGAGCTTTGGGTCAGGGCAGCCGCACGGCATTACCCATCTGCGGCCGCTTCCTGCAGCTTGTCTTGAGCGACCCGCAGTTCCAGCGCTACCATCAGCGGTTCCAGCCTGCCAAGGAGCCTATCGATGCAGCACTGTATTCCGGATGCTCGGCACTGGGAGAAATCGAGGAATTTGACTCTACAATGCTCGACTTTGACGAGGACAGCCTCGCCATCCCCTTGAGCGATGATTTCAACCCCGACGAGAAACTCAAAATCGACGAGCCCGCTGTACCCGACTCAATCTAGTTTCAGATTTGCTTTGTTGTACATTCCCTTGCGGACACCTCATATTGAGTGAACATTCGCTCTAATTTCACCTTCCCGGGTGCTGTTCAGTTGTGTCCCAATCCGAAAAAGCGTAAAACGAGCGTGAAATCGAAGCCCGCAAAGCAGAAAATAGCAGATTTTAAAAAAATGCTGCATTTTTTCTGCTTTTTCCCATGATTTATTTGCTTTTATTCGAAATTTGTCATATATTTGCGGCTAATTATTGCAGGTTGTTATTTGGATGGTGATTTGCGATAAGTTTTACTAATTGTTATAAAGCGAGTCTAAATGTTCCTTATCCTTGGGGTCTTGAGTGCCCCAAGGAGAGAATTCGACCAACGTCCTCGCGCTTTTTGTTTACTGGATTTCAATTCAATGATGTCCTTAATCGTCGCTATTGTGGAGGACCAACCGACGGCATTTTGATAGTTTTATGAAAAAGTATCTGTTATTAACCCTAATGATGTTGGCACAGACCAGCGCAACCCTTTATGCCCATGACTTCCAAGTCAACAACATCTATTACAACATGCTGAGCGATACCGAAGTCGAAGTGGCAGGACTGAGGAGTATTAACAATTCTAATGGCTATGTGATTATACCCGATTCAATTATTGTAGATGGTTTGAGCTATTCGGTTACAGCCATCGGCAGTGATGCATTTAATGGTAATAAAGAATTGAATGGAATAGTCATTAGCGGTAACGTCACTACAATCGGAGAACGTGCGTTCCGTGACTGTACGAGTTTGACCTGTATTGACATTCCTAATTCGGTCGTCACTATCGGCAATAAAGCGTTCGATAACTGCCGTGGCTTGATTAGTGTCACAATGGGAAATTCTGTTACTGCAATTAGCGATAATGCTTTTTCTAATTGTCTTTATCTGTCAAGTATTAATATCCCTAATTCGGTCACAATAATTGGTGATAAAGCATTTGAAGGCTGTCACTATTTAAGTCATATCGAGATACCCAATTCAGTCACATCTATTGGTTCGGGCGCTTTCAGTAATACCTTTTTCATGAGAAGTATAATCCTTCCCAATTCCATCACGATTATAAGCCGCCAAATGTGCTGCTACTGTATGGGCCTGGTCGGCATAACCATACCTAATTCGGTTACAACAATTGAAACGGCAGCATTTATGGGTTGCGCTAGTTTGAAAAGTGTAGAAATCCCCAACTCAGTAACAAATATCTGTGATTATGCTTTTGCATCATGTGACTCTTTAGAAAGCATAGCTATCCCCAGTTCGATTTCGGTTTTAGGTGAAAACGCATTCACTGGCTGTAACAGGATGCACCATGTGACGTGCTATCCTGCTACGCCGCCAGAGCTGACACGATTTGCACAAGACAGTTTCTATGAGCGCGTGATTCTGTTTGTGCCTAACGAGTCGTTGGAGGATTACAAAGCTCATGAGGAGTGGGGCAAGTTCACCCACATCGTGCCGTTTATCGGGGCTGGTCCTGGCGACATCAACGGTGATGGCAACATTGCCATCAGTGACGCGACCGAACTGGTCGACATGCTGCTTGTTGGAGAAGAGGCGCCCGCTTGGGGTGACGTCAACGGCGACGGCAATGTGACCGTTAGTGACATCACCGACCTCATCGACAAGCTCATGGAGATGAATTAATAATGAAGTCAATATAGTCTAACAATATAATCCATTATTAAAATGAAAAAGCTTCTATTAACGCTACTGATGCTAGTCACGGCCACCGCGACCATGAGCGCTCAGGGCGAGCCGATGGAACAGACGGCTATTCCCAACATTTGTCTTCAGTCGATTGAAACTGGTTATGATTCCTATTATTATGCCGTAATCATTAATAACTCAGATGAAGACCCTGATGCAGATTTGTTTTACAGATACTCTTTTAATGGGGAAGAGTTTAGCGAATGGATGCCCTATGAGGATGTGCTCTTTTTTGATATCATGGGCAATTATCAACTTCAGGTCTATGCACAGGCCGAAGGCAAATCACCCAGTGATGTTATAGGAACAGAATTTACCATAGCAGAGCCCACTCATATGGGAACCTATGACTTTAAAGAAGACGATATCTACTATAAAAGGTTAACTGATTCGACAGTTTGTGTGACTTATAAAAGCGATGAATGGATTGCTTATCCCTATGCTAATGGCGAGGAGAGTTATTCGGGTTTTGTCGAAATACCTGCTACGGTCTATCATGTGAAAAATGACTATTCTGTGACCCGCATCGGAAGTCTTGCATTCTGGGATTGTTATCTGACAGGGATTACTCTGCCTAATACCATAACAACGATTGAAAGTCAAGCTTTCATGGCTTGCACTCTCGACTCGATTTATATTCCTGCGTCGGTAGTGAATATTGATCCTACTGCCTTTTCAGGTTGTAATCAGCTGGTGTCTTTGCAAGTTGATGAGAATAATCCGGTTTATGATTCACGAGACAACTGCAATGCCATCATTGAGACGGCAACCAACACGATGGTCTGTGCTACATTGGGCACTGTCATCCCTTCGTCAGTGACTGCCATTGGTGATTATTGCTTCGGTAGCTATCCTCAGGGATTGTATGTGACCAATATTGTCATCCCCGATCAGGTTGTGAGCATTGGTACCGAAGCTTTTATGTTCTGCACGAGTTTAAAGGATGTTACCTTTGGCAGTTCGGTGACGTCTATCGGTGAAAGAGCGTTTAATTTAACGGCAATAGAACACCTCGTTCTTCCCGCATCGGTGGCTACGATATCAGAGCATGCCTTTTCTTATTGCTATAAATTGAAGAGTGTGGTATGTAAGGCGATTGTTCCGCCAGTAGCAGCAACTGTTTTTGATGGCAATGAATATTCTTATGACGATCAAGACATAGTTTACCATGATGCTATATTGTTCGTGCCGAATGAGTCAGTCGAGGATTACCGTGCTCATGAGGAGTGGGGCAAGTTCACCCACATCGTGCCGTTTATCGGGGCTGGTCCTGGTGACATCAACGGCGACGGCAACATTGCCATCAGTGACGCTACTGAATTGGTCGACATGCTGCTTGTTGGAGAAGAGGCGCCCGCTTGGGGTGACGTCAACGGCGACGGCAATGTGACCGTTCTTGACGTGACCGACCTGATTGACCTCTTGATGTCCGATAACTGATAATCTGAATCACACCATCAAAAGTTCGCTTTTTTACGGTGTGATTTGGGAAAGTGTCAAAAAATTGGACACTTTAGTGTCAAAAATTTTGACACTTTGCATTTTTTGAGGTTAGAACGGTTGACAAGACTTTTTCTACATCTTAAATTTGCAACACCAGCAGTTGGGGTATCCATTCCCCACAACCTTGAAGCGAAACCATGAGTAATACTGAATTGGAACAAAATTATAGATGTTAATAAAAAAGTGCTAAAAATTTTTCAGCCCAACGATGTGTCCCAGCAAGAGCGGCACACATCTTGACGAAGCTGCCTTGCTAGAGACACACGAGCCAAGGGCAATGCTAGGAACCACAGAGATGACGGATGATGATGTAATGTCCGATTGATGATATTCAAACGGACGACTGAAAGAAACGGTTCCTGGCATTGCTCTTTTTTAGTATCTATATGCAAACAATTATTAACCATTTAATATTATGAACTATGATAAAAAAACTACTTTTAATGCTCATGCTCATAGTCACGGCCACCGCGACCATGAGTGCTCAGGACGAACTGGAACAGACACTCGATCCTGTGATTATCATCGAAGAGCCTATAGATGGCGAAGTGAACATTCTAGTCGTGTGTGATGAACCCGCTACTATCTACGTTTCCATCGACGGAGGAGAAGTGGGGTGTGGAGAAAATGTATTCAACATTATATGGCAACAGAACGAAGTGGATCAGGAGATTATGGTTTCAGCCTATGCTATTGCCGAAGGAAAAGCTCCATCCAACACAGTCTATTTCCCATGCTTCATTCCAGCTCTACCACAACCCACCTCAGCACCTGAAATAGTATTTCTTGATGAAGGATATCAGATGATAGTTTACATCGAGAACACAGATGATTACGACGCCACCATCTATTATCGGTGTTTTTTCGAATATGAAGGTTACCCTGATGATGATTTTTTTATGGAGTATTCTGGGCCCTTTGTATTCGATAAATATGGTTATTTTGGGGATGTTGTAACTATCGAAGCCTATGCCATTGCCGAAGGAAAGCTTGAAAGTGAACACGTTATGGCTCAGTGCTATCTCGAACCGTATGATCCACCACAACCGGATCCATATAAAGTATCCTGTTCAGACTTCTCATCTGACGGTATTTACTACAAGATTTTGAGCGAATCAACAGTAGGGGTAACCAAGCAATACAAGGACTCCCGCCATTACAATTACTGGGCAGGTGACGTTTTGTGCTCGTTCGGTAACGATTATCCCTGTTACTACGGCAGTAAAACCATACCCGCCACTGTTAACAACAACGGCAAGACTTACACAGTAACGGCTATTCTGGATGAAGCATTCATGAATAGCGATGTGTCCAGCGTGACGCTACCCGCTACGATTACCGAAATTGGCAATTACGCATTCGCCAATTCCGATATCAACGGCATTACCCTACCCGAGTCAATCACTACAATCGGCACAGGCGCATTTACCGGTTGCTCCTATATCACCGATGTGAATATCCCTGCCAGCGTCACCAGCCTGGGTGATTACGCCTACAGCCGTTGCGAGGCTTTAAACAATGTGGCACTCAACGGCTCATTATCTGCCATCGGCAAATACTCATTCTCCAATTGCCAGGGTCTTACCCAAGTAACCATTCCCGCAACAGTAACCACCATTGGCGCGAATGCATTCTATAGCTGCAAGAACCTGGTTGACGTGTCAATGTCCGAGGGGCTTGAAACGATTGGCAATGGCGCCTTTATGGGCTGCTCGTCACTGACTGACATCTCATTGCCCTCAACTGTGACCACCATCGGTAATTCAGTATTCTCCCAGTGCAATGGTTTGACTCAGTTGACACTGGGCAACTCATTGACCTCAATCGGCAGCTCGGCATTCTCCCGTTGCACCAGCCTTACTGATATCGTTATTCCCGAGGGTGTAACCGTTATCGGCAATTCGGCATTTTATGGCTGCAAGGCTTTGGTATCGGCATCACTGCCCAACGCACTCGAAGCCATCGACTATTCCACATTCCTGGGATGTGCCGCTCTGTCACAGGTCAACTGGCCCGCATCGCTCACCAGCATCAATTACGACGCCTTCAACGGCTGCAAGAGTCTGCCTGGCGTGACGATTCCCGCCGCTCTCACCACTATCGCCGCAAGAGCCTTTGACGACTGTCCGTCCTTGGCATCGATTCAGGTTGAACAGGGCAACACGGTCTTTGACTCGCGCGAGAACTGCAACGCCATCATCGAGACAGGAAGCAACGCACTGATTTTGGGCTGCAAGAACACAGTCGTTCCCAGTACCATCACGGCCATTGGCGACCATGCTTTCTACAACTGCGCCGACTTGGCCGAAGTCACCATTCCCGACGGTGTGACACGCATCGGCGAATATGCCTTCTACAACTGTAAGGGCTTGACCGAAATTACGATTCCAGCAACGGTAGATACCATCTGCAGTGACGCGTTCTACACATGCACCGGCTTGAAGACCGTCACTTGTCTGGCACCGCTGCCTCCCGTCGTTTATTACAGGACTTTCATCTCTTGCTATGATGCCACCCTGCGTGTCGAGCAGGAGTCTGTTGAGGATTACAAGGCCGCCGAGTACTGGAACAAGTTCAAGTATATCCTCTCGACCACCGATCCCGAAGTCGGAGACGTCAATGGTGACGGCATGGTTTCCATCGCCGACGTGTCAGACTTGATTGACATGCTGCTAAGTGGTGAAGAATTGCCCGCTTACGCCGACGTCAACGGCGACGGCAAGGTGAGCATCACAGATATCACAGCCCTCATCGACCTGCTGGTGAGCAGCAATTGATGCAAGTGTGAAAGATTAAATGATTATCAACAAAAAACAGAATAGATTATGAAGAAGTTCATTTATAGCCTATTGATGCTGATGGCCGTTTCTTTCACGGTCCAAGCTCAGTGGAACCAGTATTGGCACAATGGCATCCACTATGAGATTATCACAGAAAACAGGGTCAAGGTAATTGCCGTGGACGATGACAGCTATAGCGGCAACATCACAATTCCTGCTACGACCCAGATTCTGGTAGGATATTCTAACTCACATTCTATCGGAGAACCTTACCAACGCTCGTTCATTGTCGCCGAAATCGACGAGAACGCTTTCAATGGCTGCACAGGACTGACAAGCATCTCACTGCCCAACACCATCAAGGCCATCGGCAAAAACGCCTTCCATGGCTGCACGGGACTGACAAGTGTCACCCTCCCCAATGGTGTCTCCACGATTGGAGCATCGGCTTTCGCCGAATGTACCAATCTGAGGAGCGTCATCATGCCCAACTCGGTCATCTCGATGGATTGGAACGTGTTCTATGGCTGTTCGTCCTTGACAAGCGTCACGCTGTCCAATAACCTGAATGCCCTCAACGGCACGTTTAGCGGTTGCACATCATTGACCAGTATTGATATTCCATCGGGCGTAAAGCAACTGGACGGCACCTTTGCAGGATGTACGGGCCTGACAACAGTAAAGTTGCCTTCGGCTTTATCCTATATCGGTGAAAGCACCTTTCAAGGTTGCACTTCTTTAACGGGAATCTACCTGCCCAACTCACTGACTTATATCGGAAAACTGGCGTTTGCCTACACGGGATTGACTTCTGTGGAGTTGCCCGATGCAGTGACCTACCTGGGAGAAAACGCCTTCTATGGCAGCACGGGACTGGCATCAGTAACTATACGTGCCACCAATCCTCCCATGATGGAGAATGTTGACGGTTTCTTAAGCGAGACTTACGGCATGGCAGCGCTCACGGTCCCCAAAGTGTCACTGACCGCCTATCTGACTGCTGACTGGTGGAACTTATTTGAGCACATCACTGGCAATGCCGCATTAAATAACCATTACGACTTTGAGAAAAACGGCATCTATTATACGATTACTGGAAGCAACACGGTAGAAGTAACCTTTAAGGACAGGAACTATAACAGCTATAGCGGCACAATAACCGTCCCCGCCAGTGTAAGCATGAATGGCGTGACCTATAGCGTGACAAGAGTGGGCCACTCGGCATTCCGCGGCTGCACGGGCCTGACTGCAGTAAACCTGCCTGCCAGCGTGACCGCCATCGACAAGAATGCATTCTATAGTTCAGGTTTAACTAATATCGCAATTCCCGAGGCGGTCACCTATATCGGAGACAGTGCTTACTATTCCTGCTCAGGCCTGGCGAATCTTGCCAACCTGACGATTCCCCAAAATGTAACCACCATCGGTAAAGATGCCTTCCTTGGCGTCGGGATGCAGTCGCTCACATGGAATGCGCGCGAATGCTGGACTATAGGCAATATGACGACCCAAAACATCAGTCAAGTGACAATCGGCAACGAGGTGACGGTGCTTCCTAAACAATTTGCTCATGATTCTCAGATTACGTCGGTAGAACTTCCAAATTCCTTGACAACAATCGGCGACGAAGCATTTAAGTCTAACTATAAATTGACCAGTCTGACGGTTCCTGAAAATGTCACCGAATTCGCGCCCAGTGCATTCAACAATAACAGGATAACTACGCTCACCTGGAATGCCCGAGAATGCATTAGTGGTCTAGTTGAAGAAGAGGGATACTATTATTATTATGATTATTGGTATAACTGGAATTCGACGTTTAATCAAGTCAGCAACTTGACGATTGGTGACCAGGTGCGCATATTGCCCTATGGTTTTGTTGCCGGTTCCAAAATTGCTTCGGTAACAATCCCCAATTCCGTCAAGTTTATTGGAGGCGGCGCATTCTGTAATTGCACAAATCTCTCTGGTATCACTATCCCCGACTCAGTTGAGGAAATCGGAGTTTATGCTTTCGCTTATAACCAGAATATGACTCATGCTACCATCGGCAAGGGGGTAGAACGCCTTGGCGAGAAGGCATTTTACAGTACCAGCCTGCAGTCTCTCACCTGGAATGCGGTACGCTGTGAAACTATTGGATTTTTTGACGAGCGCCACAGTTACGATGACAGCTACTATGGCTCCAGCTATAACCATTTGACCCAAATAACGATTGGAAATGAAGTTGAAAAGATACCCAATTACTTTGCATATCAAATCCCAATCTCATCCATTGAAATCCCTGCTTCGGTCAAGGAAATCGGCAATAATGCTTTTTCTAGATGCGAAGGGTTAACAGACATCAACCTCCCAGCTTCTATCAAGACCATCGGTTCTGGAGCATTCAGTAGCTGTAATAGCTTAACCGAGGTCATCATTCCCGGGTCGGTTGACACGATTAAAAGTGGCGCTTTCAGTGACTGCGACGCATTGACGTATGCTTCAATTCCTGCTTCGGTCAAATCGCTGCAAGGATTCAACAATTGTTACAACCTGACCGAGGTTTCCATCAGCGCGCTCAACATTGGAAGTGATGCATTCGCTTATTGCAACAAACTGAGTGACCTTACTCTGTCGGCACCGTTACAAAGCATCGCTGAAGGCGCTTTCAACCAATGCAATGCCCTTACCAGTCTCGTGATACCCAATACGGTAACCACAATACAGGGACACCCATTCTATAACTGCAACGAGCTGGAATCGATTGTTGTGGCAGAAGATAACCCCGTCTATGACTCCCGTGACAACTGCAACGCTATCATAAAGACTGAAAACGACAGTCTAGTGCTTACCTGCAAGAACTCAACATTGCCTTCAGGACTCACTTCCATTGGCGACTATGCATTCTACAACTCCGAAATCACAAGCATGGTTATTCCGTCTACAGTCAAGTCCATCGGTAAATATGCGTTTGCTAGTTGTAGCAAACTGACAAGTGTCACGATTCCTGACGGTGTGACGACAATCGGTGACAATGCCTTTAGCGGTTGTTCTGCCTTATCCGCAATAAATCTTCCTAAGGCCTTGACAGCCATTAATCCTTACACATTTCTTAACTGCCGGAAACTGACTAGTTTAGCCATACCCGCTGCAACCACCTCGATTAACACAAATGCATTCACGGGATGCACCGCAATAGAGTCGATAACGATAGATGAGGCCAATCCGGTTTATGACTCGCGTGACAATAGTAATGCGATAATTGAAACCGATAGCAATACGTTGCTCATGGGATGCAAGGGAACCACTATACCTGGTACGGTGACAGCAATCGGAGATTATGCATTCAATGGATGTTATTTGTCAAGTATCAACATACCCGCGAGCATTACATCTATCGGAAGTGATGCTTTCTATGGCTGTTCTAAATTGAAGCGCGTGGATATCACAGATCTCAACGCATGGTGCCAAATCACCTTCTCAAATGGCTACAGTAATCCGCTATACTTTGCGAAGCATCTGTATAAGGACAACACCGAATTGACTGAATTTGAGATTCCTGCCGGGACAACCGAAATCAAGGACTTTGCCTTCTATGGTTGGACAGGGCTCACCAAAGTAACGATACCGGGTACCGTCCAAACAATCAACAAATCAGCGTTTTGCTATTGTTCTAACTTGAGCAACGTGACGATTCCCGATGCAGTCACAACGATAGGTCAATATGCGTTCTACTATTGCAGCAACTTGTCGAGTGTTACATTCGGTAATGGCACCGAAATAATTGGCGATTATGCGTTTAACTATTGCTCCAAGTTGTCCAGCCTGCAACTTGGTAATTCAGTCAATACGATTGGGAATTACGCATTCGGTAATTGTTCCTCATTACTGAGCGTGTCAATTCCCGATGCAGTCACAACATTAGGTCAATATGCGTTTAGCTATTGCAGCAATTTGTCTAATTTGACACTCGGCAATTCTGTTAAGACGATTGGCAACTATGCTTTTTATTACTGTAACAATTTGCCAAACCTAGTAATCGGTGATGCTGTTGAGACGATTGGTGCGGATGCGTTTTGCAATTGTACCAAATTGTCGAGTGTAGTAATCGGTGATGCTGTTGAGACGATTGGCGAATTTGCATTCAGATATTGTAGCAATCTGTCAAGCGTTACTTTCGGTAATTCTGTCAAAACTATTGGTAGGTATGCCTTCTATGACGCAAAAATGGCCAGTATTGTTTTGCCTGCGTCACTCTCAAATATTGAAGCTCATGCATTTGGAGATTGCTCACAACTGAGAGATGTAACATGCTTGGCAACGACGCCGCCAACTTGTGCTGTTTATTGGACCTTTGATAACTATAGCAATTCCACATTGCGAGTACCAGAGGCTTCGATAGGTGCATACCAGTCGGCATACTGCTGGCAGAACTTCAATACGATTGTTGCTGTCAGTGCAACCAAGCTGGGTGATGTGGATGGTGACGGCGTCACAAACATCGGTGACACCACGACCCTGATTGACATGTTGCTCAGCGACGGTAATAGCGACAGACAGGTTAGCAACGAGGCTGCCGATATTGACGGCGACGGCAAGTTGACCATCAAGGACGTGACCTCTCTCGTGGACCTGCTGCTAAAAAGCAATTGATTTTCATTGAAATAAAAGCACGGCGTGCAATGGCTCATCAAACCAGCCATTGCACGCTTTTTTTCAATAAAAAACACTACCTTTGTAGCCAACAAAATATATCGACTATGATTACTAGACGATTATCTCTCGTTACCATATTGATGGCTATGGTGTTCACCATGCAGGCAGGGCATAGCCTCATCGACGGCGTGCTGGAGCACTCCGACATCTATCCAGGCACTGTCCACACCTACCAGGTGTATGTGCCTGACCAGTATGACGGCAAGCGGCCGGCGGCATTGTACGTGGGCTTGGATGGCGTGTTGTGCAATGCCCCACAGGTCATGGACTCGCTCATCACAGCGGGCAAGATGCCCTGCACAATCGGTGTGTTCCTGCAACCAGGTATAATCACAGATGCTGAAGGCACAGTATTACGCTACAACCGCTGTTACGAGTTCGACAACACAACCGGACTTTTTGCCGATTTCCTTGAGACCGAACTGCTGCCCGCTGTCGAGCAGAAGACTACTCCACGCGGCAAGCCCATCCGCCTGTCCCACCGTCCTCAGGACCGCATGATTTTCGGCCTGAGCAGTGGTGGCATTGCTGCTTTCAATGCCGCCTGGCACCGCCCCGACCTGTTTGGCAAAGTGTTCACGGGTGTGGGCACCTTTGTGGCAATGCGTGGCGGCAACGACCTGCAGGCACTGGTTCGCAAGACCGAGCCGCTGCCCCTGCGCGTGTTCATCCAGGACGGCAGCAATGACGTGTGGAATCCGTTGTTCGGACACTGGTACGAGGGTAACCAGCTGCTGGCCAGCGCACTACAGTTTGCCGGCTATGACGTGCAATGTGACTGGAGCGACGGTGGCCACAATGTAAAACGCTCCACCGAGATTTTTTCCCAGGTGATGCAATGGATGTGGCGCGACTGGCCTGCCCAACCCGTCACTGGAGAAACGCAGAATGATTTTCTCAACAGCCTCCTTATCAGCGAGGACAAGGGATGGGAAAAGATTGGGAACGGCGTTGAGAGGACTCCTATCAAGCGCATCATCTACCCCGACCTGACCAATATCGCCATCATTCCCGAGGAACACGGTAACACCGTGTGGCAATACATCCTGCGTGACGGGCAGCCCACCTGCGGCGAACCTTTCTACTGGCTGCACAACGACGACAACAGCCGTCCGCTCGACATCCAGACCATCACCTTCGACGGCAAAGGCAACCTGTGGGCCGTCACCAGCATGGGCATCCAGATTTGTGACCAGAACGGACGTGTGCGAGCCATCGTGCGCCTGCCGCTCGGCATCGACCCCGTCAACGAAATCAAAATCACCGAGGGCTATGTATGGCTCCATACCGCCACCAGCGACTGGCGACGCTCCTTCAACGTCAGTGCCCCCACCCTGGGCACCCGTCCCGAGAGCCAAGGCCAAGGTTAACCCCAAAAGTCAAAAACTAATAGCTAAAGACGAACAGCTAAAGACTTTTTTATTACTTTTGTAGTTTGAATTAAAAGCTTGTGACCCATGATGCAGAAAAATAATATGACACCCGAGCAAGAGGAACAGATCATTAACGAGGCATACCAGAACTTGTTAAACGGCTATTTGTCAAGCAATCACCGCAAGAAAGTGGAGGTAATTGACAAGGCTTTCAAGTTTGCGCGTGACGCCCACAAGGGCATCAGGCGCCGCTCGGGTGAGCCCTACATCATGCATCCGATTGCCGTGGCCACCATCGTGAGCCAGGAAATCGGACTGGGTTCCACAAGCATCAGCGCGGCCCTGCTTCACGATGTGGTCGAGGACACCGACTATACCGTCGAGGATATCGAGGCACAGTTCGGCACCAAAATCGCACGCATCGTGGACGGATTGACCAAGATTTCGGGTGGCATCTTCGGTGACAAGGCATCCTTGCAGGCCGAGAACTTCCGCAAGCTGTTGCTCACCATGAGCGAGGACATCCGGGTGGTGCTCATCAAGATGGCCGACCGTCTGCACAACATGCGCACGCTCTCGTCCATGCCTGCCAACAAGCAGTACAAGATTGCCGGCGAGACACTTTACATCTATGCCCCGCTGGCCCACCGATTGGGCCTGTATGCCATCAAGACCGAGCTCGAGGACTTGAGCTTCAGGTACAACCATCCCAGTGAATATCAGCGCATCAAGGACCAGATTGCCGCCAGCGAGGAGAGCCGCAACGAGCTGTTTGCCCGTTTCTCGGAACCCATCCGCGAGCGCTTGGACAACATGGGGCTGAAGTATGAGTTCAACGCCCGTGTCAAGTCTTGCTACTCCATCTGGAACAAGATGCAGACCAAGCGCATCCCGTTTGAGGAGGTATATGACCTGTATGCCGCGCGCATCGTGTTCGAGTGTGAAGACGAGAGTGCCGAGAAGCGCATCTGCTGGAACATCTACAATGAGGTGACCGAGGTGTACACCAAGCATCCCGACCGAGTGCGTGACTGGCTCACCACCCCCAAGGTGAACAAATACCGTGCCCTGCACGTCACCGTAATGGGACCTGACGGCAACTGGGTTGAGGTGCAGATACGCAGCCGCAAGATGGATGATATCGCCGAACGCGGATTTGCCGCACACTGGAAATACAAGATTGGCGAGGGCGAGGAAGAGGACGAGCTGGCAGCTTGGCTCAGCACCATCGTCGATATCCTTAAGGATCCCGAGCCCAACGCCATCGACTTTCTCGACACCATCAAGCTCAACCTGTTTGCCAGCGAAATCGTGGTATTCACGCCCAGGGGCGAGATGATTACACTGCCCAAGGGTGCCTCGGTGCTTGATTTGGCATTCATGCTCCACACCGACCTGGGCACCCACTGCATTGCCGGCAAGGTCAACCACAAGCTAGTGCCGTTGTCCTACAAGATGTCGAGTGGAGACCAGGTGGAAATCCTTACCAGCAACTCCAATGAGCCCAAGCCCGAATGGGAGAAGTTCCTCGTCACCGCCAAGGGCAAAACGCGACTGCGTGCCGCCCTGCGCCACAAGCGCCGCCTCATTATCGACGAGGGCGAGAAACGCTTCATGGAGTTCCTCAAGGAGCACAAAATCGAGCTGAGCAATGAAGTGCTCTCACATGCCATTACAGGGCAGGGCGTCGCTAACAAGGAGGAACTGTTCTTCATGATTGGCAACGACGAGATAAAACTCAACGAGGAAATGCTGGGCAGGAAAGAGGAGAGCGGACGCTTCAACTGGTGGCGCCGCAACCCCTTCAGGGGCAGCAACAAGGACCAGGCCAAGCAGACCACCGACGAAGCAGCCAAGGCCATCGACACCAAGGCCATCTACAGGCTCGTCACCCGCGACGGCAACAGCAATTACCAGATTGCCGATTGCTGCCATCCCATTCCCGGTGACGATGTGGTGGGATTCATCAACGACAACGGCGATGTGATTGTACACAAGATGGACTGCTCTACCCTAGCCCGCCTCAAAGCCAGCTACGGTTCACAACTGCTGCAGACCCAGTGGGAAGACCACGGTGACAGTTTCCTTGCCACCATCCACATCGAGGGCATTGACCGCAAGGGCATTCTCCAGTCGATTGTCAACATCATTTCGACCAACATGTCTATCAACATGAAGCGGATGAACGTCACCGCCGACCAGGGTGTGTTCAACTGCAACCTTGATGTGCTCATCAGTGACGCTCAGGCAGTCACCAACCTGTGCCGCGAAATCAAGAGAATCAAGGGCATAAACACCGCATCCAGAATGAGTTAACAAAGGAACCAGCAAGCATATGAAAAAGAACCATACCACCATCATCTTCATGCTGCTCGTGCTGTCGATTGTACTGATATCGACCGCATTGTTCTATAGCCGCGAAGAGAGCCAGGTTTCCAGTTTTGAGACAGGCAAACCATGGGTACACTCCAGGCTGGAAGCCGACTTCCAGTTTGATATCGAGTATGATGATGCTACTCGCGAGCACATCACCGACAGCGTGAACAAGAACTTTGCCAAAATTTACACCCTGGACCGCAACAAGGGCGAACAGCAGGTCGCACTGCTGGCGCACAAACTGTCGGGGCGCAGCGGCAGCCAACAGTTGCTGAAAGCAGTCTATAAACTCTATCAGGACGGTATTGTGGACAATGAGGCCGCCAACGACATCCTCTCGGGCAAGCAACTCCGCTTCATGGTGGGCAACAACCAGTTGCAGGTGGTGGATGCCACCAATATGAAAACCGTTCGCCAAGCCTACACGTGGCTTGCCGACACCTTCAAAACCAATTCCGCGATACAAGATGCTATGCGGGCGGCAAACATTGAACAATATCTGGAACCTAATATGATGGTCGATGAGGAGGAAAACGAGAAATGGCTGGGTGAGGACATGCGCAACGCGTTGCGCTCTCCTGGTACCGTGCAGGCCAACGAGGTCATCATCTCCTACGGCGAGATTGTCACGCCCAAGAAAGCCGCTGCCATCGAAAGTTACCAGAACGAGCTGACGCGCCGCAATAAACAACGCAACGTGGACGAGACGCTCAACCTGCTGGGACAGATGCTCATTGTCGCCACACTGATGATTGCGTTCTTCTTCTTCATGAAGCTCCTCCGCAATCAGGTGTTCAGGCGTCTGCGCCGCATGGTATTCCTCATTTCGCTGATTACATTGTTTGTCATCGCTGTGTTCCTGTGTGTCAAACTGAAGTACAGCCTCTTGTATGTCATCCCATTCGGGCTGGTGCCCGTCATCGTGTCATCGTTCTTTGACGACCACACCTCATTCTTTGTCCACATTGTCACGGTGCTGATTTGCTCACTCGTGGCAAGCAGCCATCAGGCAGAATTCATCATCATGCAGTTCTTGGCGGGTATCATCGCCATCGTGTCGGTCAAGGAATTGACCAAGAGGACCCAGCTGGTGCAGTGCGCCGTCGTCATTTTCCTGGCCTACTCCATTACCTACATTGCCATGACACTCATCAACGAGGGCAATATCCATAAGATAGACCAATACTACTTCGGCTACTTCCTCATCAACTGCGTGATTCTTTTTGTCGCCTTCTTCATCATCCCCATCATCGAGAGAGTGTTCGGCTTCACCTCGTCGATGACCCTGCTGGAGCTTGCCGACATCAACAGCCCGCTGCTGCGCAAACTGTCCACCAACTGCCCAGGCACCTTCCAGCACTCACTGCAGGTAGCCAATCTGGCTGGTGAGGCAGCTTTGACCATTGGTGCCAACATGCAGCTTGCCAGGACCGGTGCGCTCTATCATGATATCGGCAAGACCATGAATCCAGCCTTCTTCACCGAGAACCAGATCGGAGAGAACCCGCATGACCACCTGGTACGCCCAGAGGACAGTGCCAAAATCGTCATCGACCATGTCGCCAACGGCATCAAACTGGCCGAAGAAGCCAACCTGCCCAAGGTCATCAAGGACCTTATCGCGCAACACCATGGTAAAGGTGTAACCAAGTACTTCTACTATAAGGCTAAAGAAGCCAGTCCCGACGGCGAAATCGACCCGAAGCCCTTCACCTATCCCGGCCCCAACCCACAGACCAAAGAAGCCGCCATCCTGATGATGGCCGACGCCTGTGAGGCCGCCACCAAGAGCCTGAACGACCATAGCGAGGAAGCTATTGCAGCCATGGTGGACAAAATCATCGATGGCCAAGTGGCCGAAGGGCTCCTGCGTGAGACGCCCATCAGTTTCCGCGATGTAGAAACCGTCAAAAAGCTCTTTGTTGAGCGCTTGCGCACAGCCTACCATGCCCGTGTCGCCTATCCCTCTGAAATCAAGAAAGTCACCGAGGAGACGCCCGATACCACCGGTAGCGCCACGACACCGCCGCCACACGACAGCAACAAGGCCAGTGAAGCATAATAATGCGGCTACAAGGCAATAAACGGAGTGAAAACGTGTTATATAATTGACAGATAACCATCGGTAGAACAGACCAAATCATGGTAATGCAGACTATATTGCTGATAGCAGGCGTGATAGCCCTCATCATCGCGCTGGTGCTCGTGCTGTCGCCCAAGTGGACAGCGGCCG
The DNA here is from genome assembly GCA_902779125.1 of uncultured Bacteroidales bacterium. GTDB lineage: Bacteria > Bacteroidota > Bacteroidia > Bacteroidales > Muribaculaceae > Sodaliphilus. The sequence goes on from CACZAC010000011.1 coordinate 30,696, forward strand.
TGCCAGCCTATGTCGGGTTATGGCTCATGCACTGGAGCTATTACATCGCCGTTCCCACGATGACATTTGTCTTTTGGGGAATAGCCACGCTGATTACCGTGGGACTGTATTACCTGTCTCCCAGCGGCGAACCCGACGGCAATAAATCCAGCAACCTCTATGTGGGATTCACAGCGATGGCTGGCGGCATGCTGGGCATCCTGCTCGCACCGCGCATCATGGTGCTGGGAGTGGTACTGGGGGCTGTCGTTGGCCAGTTGGCCTATAGCCGCACACCGGCAGGGCGGTGGATGATGACACCGTCATCATTGTTCTGGAAATACTTTGCAGCCAAATGTCTCCCCGCAATTGTCGCCGTTTCCATCGTGTGCATCGCCGTAATGGGAATCGTTATCGATTGAAAACAAACAGTAGAAAACAAATGAAACGACTCAAGCATATCATCACCTTCATTCTGGTCATCGCTGTGGCAACGATGGGCAATATCCAGGCGCAACAAGGACCTGAACGCCCTCAGCCCAGCAAGTTTTCCATCAAGAAAGTGGACTTTGACCATGTCAAGGAAGTCATTACCAACCCCCAGAACGCCTACTACTACCCTAAGCTCATGAAGGCCTATAACAGCAACGACACGACCTTGAGCATCGAGGCATGGAGGAACTTCTACTATGGCTACACCTTCCAGGAGGACTACAACCCCTTCCGCGAGAGCATCTACAGTAATGTTGTCGAGCAGCTCTACTACAAGCAGCCCCACTCACGGGCCGAGTGTGACAGCATCGAGAAATATGCCGACAAGTCGCTCAAAGACAACATGTTCGACTTGAACCAGATGAATTTTTTCATCTATGTCCTCAAGGAGAAGAAGAAACATGCCCGTGCCGCCGTATGGCAGTACCGTCTGGACCGCCTCATCGCCGCCATCATGTCGAGTGGCAAGGGCACCAAGGAGGAACCATGGGTCGTTATCTCCCCTGAGCACGAGTACAATATCATCAACTTCCTGGGCTTCGTTGCCACCGACCACGAGACGCTCGACGGCGGAATCGACTACATCAAAGTACAGCCTGTCGCGGGCAAAAGCACCGAAGGCTTCTACTTTGACATCTCCCGCATGATGCAGATTGCTGCCCTCAAATTCCCCGACATCTAAAACACATTATTAAAAAGAATACAGTTAACACATACTGCGCTTGCCTCGGTTGAGAATGACATGAAAGCCATAATTAGGCTGTTTGGTCACCAATCGAGGTCATTTTTCATTATTATATATATTGGGGTGTTGTGGATTTTGTTTATCTTTGCAGACAAAATCCGTTATGACCTATGATGAAGGAAAACCTGATCAAAATTTATGAGCGCAGTTTCATCGACAATTGGGAACTGCCTGCATTGACCGACTACAATACCGGAGAGAGACTGACCTACGGCGACTTTGCCCGCAACATTGCCAAACTGCACCTGATGTTCAAGAATATCGGCGTGAAGCAAGGCGACCGCATCGCCCTCATCGGCAAGAACATCCCCAACTGGGTGACCGTGTTCATGGGCACCATCACCTATGGCGCCGTCATCGTTCCCATCCTGCAGGAGTTTAACCCCGCCGATGCCCAGCACATCATCAACCACAGCGAGGCCACCATGCTGTTCATCAGCAAGAGCATCTGGGAAAACCTGGAGTTTGACAAGATGCCGCGCGTGCGTGCCGTTTTCCAGCTCGAGGACAAAAAGTTGCTGGCCGTAAAGGATGGTGAGGACATTATTGTTAAAGCCAAAGACGGAATAGAAGACGCCTTCAACGCATTGCACGGCGAGGGCTTCTACCGTAACGATATCCACTATGCCGACGTACCCAACGACGCGCTTGTTGAGATTAACTACACTTCCGGTACAACGGGATTCAGCAAGGGCGTTATGCTCTCCGCCAACAATCTGGCGGGTAACGTCGTCTACGGTATCAACTCAGGCCTGCACTTCAAGGGGTCAAGAGACTTGGCTTTCCTGCCGCTGGCACACGCTTTCGGATGCGCCTTTGATATGCTCACGGCGCTTGCCGTTGGCGCTCATATCACCCTGCTAGGACGCATCCCGTCACCCAAGATTCTGGTTAAGGCCATGGCCGAAGTCAAGCCCAACGTGGTTTTCACGGTGCCCCTGGTGCTGGAAAAAATCTACAGCAAGATGATTGTGCCCATGATTAGCAAGGGTGCCCTGCGCTGGGCGTTGGCCGTACCCTATCTCGACAGGCGCATCTACGACAAGATTCGCGACAAGCTCATCGAGGCCTTCGGTGGCGAGTTCGAGGAGGTTATCGTGGGCGGTGCCCCCTTCAACGCCGAGGTCGAGGACTTCCTCTATAAAATCAAGTTCCCCTTCACCGTGGGCTATGGCATGACCGAGTGCGGACCACTGGTGAGCCACACACCGTGGCGCGAGTTCGTGCCCCACAGCGCAGGCCGCATTCTGCCGGGCATTATGGAATGCAAGATTCTGAGCGATGACCCTGAGAATATCCCTGGTGAAATCTGCGTACGCGGCGAGAACGTCATGCAAGGCTACTTCCACAACAGCGAGGCAACCGACAAGGTGCTGCACGAGGATGGGTGGCTACACACGGGCGACATGGGTACGCTGAATGCCGATGGCACATTATTTATAAGGGGCAGGCTCAAGACCATGCTGCTGAGTTCCAGCGGACAGAACATCTATCCCGAGGAAATCGAGGCGAAGCTGAACAACATGCTCTATGTGAGCGAGAGCCTTGTGGTCATGCGAGAAGGCAAACTCGTAGCGCTCGTTTATCCCGATTATGACGCCATGGACCAGTTGGGCGTAACCCGCGACAAGCTGCCTGAACTGATGGAGGAAATCCGCAATGAGCTGAATAAACTGGTAGCTCCCTACGAGCGCATCTCAAGAATCCAGTTAATGGCAACGGAGTTTGACAAAACGCCAAAGCGCAGCATCAAACGGTACCTCTACAGTAACTGATTTCGGCGCCAAAAAGAGTGTGTTTTTCAAGATTAGCACCCCTGCTTAACAAAATTTAACGGATGTGTTTTCCCACACATCCGTTTATTTATCTAGCTGATTATCAACGCCTAATAAACAAAAACCATCACCAAAATCTGATTTTGCTAAAAAACAAAGTCAAAAAAAATTCCCCAAAAAGTTTGCAGGTGAAATATTTGTTATAATTTTGCACCCGATTTTAACAACAGAAAATTAATTGTTTTATTATTTAAAAGTACTTAAGAAAATGAAGAAGTTAGTTTTGGCTCTTGCCGTTATCGCTAGCGTTAGCATGATTTCCTGCACCAACAACAACGCCGAGCAGGCTGAGGTTGCTGAGGACACCACCACCGTTGTTGAGGAGGTTGTTGACACCACCGCTGCTGTTGTTGACAGTGCTGCTGCCGTTGTTGACAGCGCTGCTGTTGAGGCTGCTCCCGAGGCTCCTGCTGAGGAGGCTAAGTAAGCAAGAGCTCTTACAAGCAAAAACGTTTGAAGCTGTTCCCGCCGATAGGCTCGAGCAGCTTTCTTTTTTGCACTTTAGCGCAGCATCATAAACATTTCACCCTATAGCTTCTATAGTTTACTATAGCCGCTATAGGGTGAATGTTTTTGTCTTGTGATTTCTGTTATGTTTACAGGTTGTCCTTCTCGATATCCTTGAAGTAACGGTAGGTGCTCACCTTGAGTTCATCGACGGCGGCCTCGTCGGCGATGATGACAGCATGGGGATGCATCTGCAGGGCACTCAATGTACACATGTGGGACACACCGCCCTCGATAGCCTGCTGCAGGGCACGAGCCTTGGCATGGCCATTGACAATAATCATCACCTCGCGGGCATCCATCACGGTGCCGACGCCCACGGTGAGAGCCGTCTTGGGCACCTTATCCAAGTCGCCATCAAAGAAGCGGCTATTGGCGATAATGGTGTCCTGGGTGAGGGTCTTCTGACGCGTGCGTGATGTGAGAGACGAGCCAGGTTCATTAAAGGCGATATGACCGTCGGGGCCCACACCGCCCATAAACAGGTCTATGCCGCCTGCAGCCTGGATACGTGCCTCATAGTCGGCACACTCCTTCACCAGGTCGGCAGCATTGCCGTTAAGGATATTCACATTTTCGGGCTTGATATCAATATGGGAGAAAAAGTTGTTCCACATGAACGAGTGGTAACTCTCGGGGTGTTCCTCGGGAAGATTGCAATACTCGTCCATGTTAAAGGTGATGACATTCTGGAACGACACCTTGCCAGCCTTGTTCATGGCAATCAGTTCACGGTACATGCCCAGCGGTGAACTTCCCGTGGGGCAACCCAGTTTAAACGGCTTCTCAGGTGTGGGTTTGGCAGCGTTGATGCGCCCTGCGACAAAATTAGCAGCCCATTTTGATACATGCTCGTAATCCGGTTCAATAATAAGTCTCATAATTCTTGATTTTGATTAGATTTATCTATCTTGGGGCAAAGTTACTTCAAATCTGTGAAATCTCCGCAAAAAATTGTAACTTTGCGGTCAAAATCAACTAAACAAACCGTATGGACAACAAGCGACCCCTCATTCTCATCAGCAACGATGACGGTTACCACTACAATGGCATCCACTCGCTCATCAAGGTGGCACAGCGCTACGGCGACGTGTTCGTAGCGGCGCCAGCCGAGCACCAGAGCGGCAAGTCGAGCGCCATTTCACTGGACCGTCCTGTGCGCGCCCACCTTGTGGAAAAGCGTGAGGGGTACACGGCATTTGAGGTGAGTGGCACTCCTGCCGACTGCGTCAAACTTGCCATCAGCCAACTCATGGCCGACCGCCAGCCTGACCTTGTGCTTGCCGGCATCAACCACGGTTACAACATGGGCATCAGTTCGCTCTACAGCGGCACCATGGCGTGTGTGTATGAGGGTATTATGCATGGTGTACCGTCGGTGGCATTCTCCTATGGAGTGTTCACCCGCAATGCCGACACCGCACCCTGCGAGCCACTGGTTGAACAGGTGCTGCAACGCGTGCTGGAGAAAGGTCTGCCCAAGGATGTTTGCCTCAACGTGAACATTCCGCCTTTCAGCGAAGGTCCCGTCAAGGGGCTGAAGGTCACCACCAGCGACCTGGGCCGCTGGGTCAACGAGTGGGAAAAACGCAGCCACCCCATGGGCGGCGAGTACTACTGGATGACTGGCGACTACGAGATGCAGGACGAGAACGATGACCGCACCGACATGTACTGGCTGCGACGCCAGTATGCAACGGTCACACCGTGCCACATCGATCAGACCGACCATGCTTCAATCGATGCCATCAACGACTTGCTGTTATAAACGGACACTAGACAATACATTAACCAATATATAATAGAAAAGACATCATGGAAAGACGAGTAAGAGTGCGCTTCGCACCATCACCCACTGGCCCGCTGCACATTGGCGGCGTGCGCACAGCACTGTATAACTACCTGTTTGCCCGCCAGCACGGGGGCGATATGATTCTGCGCATCGAGGACACCGACAGCACCCGCTTTGTGCCCGGTGCCGAAGAATATATCAATGAAGCCCTGCAGTGGTTGGGCATCGGTATTGACGAGGGCGTACACGAGGGCGGCAACTACGGCCCTTACAAGCAGAGCGAGCGCCGCGACCTTTACCGCAAATACACCCAGCAGCTCATCGATGCCGGCAAGGCCTACTACGCCTTTGACACGGCCGAGGAACTTGAAGCCAAGCGTCAGGAAATCAAGAATTTCCAGTATGATGCCCGCACCCGCGGCATGATGCGCAACTCACTGTCATTGCCCGCCGATGAGGTCAAGGCCCTCATGGACAGCGGTGCAAAATGGGTGGTGCGCTTCCGCATCGACCCCGACCAGGACGTCGTGGTTCACGACCTGTTGCGCGGTGATGTGACCATCAATTCGTCGATTCTCGACGACAAGGTGCTCTATAAGAGTGCCGACGACCTGCCCACCTATCACCTGGCCAACATTGTCGATGACCACTTGATGGAGGTTTCACACGTTATCCGTGGTGAAGAATGGCTCCCCAGCGCTCCGTTGCACGTGCTGTTGTATAAGGCCTTCGGTTGGGAGGACACGATGCCCGGATTTGTACACCTGCCGTTGCTGCTCAAGCCCGACGGCAAGGGCAAACTGAGCAAGCGTGACGGTGACCGCCTTGGTTTCCCTGTGTTCCCCCTCGACTGGGACGACCCCAAGAGCGGTGAGCACTCCAGCGGCTATAGGGAGAAAGGATATCTGCCCCAGGCGGTAATCAACTTCCTCGCACTGCTCGGCTGGAATCCTGGCGACGACCGCGAGATTTTCTCGATGGACGAGCTCATCAAGGAATTCAGCATCGACCACTGCTCCCGCAAGGGCGCCAAATTTGACTTCGAGAAGGGCAAGTGGTTCAACCACGAGTACCTCATTAATATGGATGACCAAGAGTTGGCTCAGCTGTTCAAACCCGTGCTGGAGCAGCATGGCGTCAACGTGGCCGACTTCAGTGACGAGTATATCACCGAGGTTGTGGCGCTTGTCAAGAGCCGTATCAACTTTGTGGGCGACCTGTGGGACCAGGCCAATTTCTTCTTCGTTCGACCCACTTCCTACAGTGAGAAAGACATCCGCAAACGCTGGAAACCCGAGACGCCTGAACTGATGCGCCAACTCGTGGCCCTGCTCGACAATGCCGATATGGAAGATGCCGAGGACACCGAGAAACTGGTGATGGACTGGATTGACAATAACGGCTACCACAAGGGCAACGTGATGAACGCTTTCCGCCTCACCGTCGTTGGCGAGTGCCGTGGCCCGCACATGTTTGACATCACCCGTCTGCTGGGCCGTGACGAGACGCTGGCACGCATCAATGCCGGCATCGAGAACATCAAGCTTCCTGTTGATGCATAATTGGCTGTTTGCCATATTGACCCTATTGCTCTGCATTCCACCTCTTGAAGCCCAGGAGGTGGAATGGAGCGTTGATGCAAGCGTGCTGTTCAACAACCGTGAGGGCGGACAGGACAGTTCCACGCCTGACCAGACCAATCTCTTCACGCGTTTGGCGCCAGAAATGGGCATCTCGATGTTCAACGGTGAGCATGTCCTCAAGGGCGGTGTGGTGTGGTACCAACCCATGAGTGACAACCTGCAGGGTTACAAAGTGCTGCCCACGCTATACTACCGTTACAACCGCGATGACGGATGGCACGTGACGGCAGGAATGATGCCCCGGACGCTCATGGTTGAGCGCCAGCCGACCTACCTGTGGTGCGACTCGTTGAACTACTGCCAGCCCAACCTGCGCGGAATCATGGTACAGTTCATCAAGCCCGCGGGATTTTCTGAAATTGCAGTGGACTGGCGACAGATGCAGACCGAACGCAAGCGCGAGGCTTTCACCTTCATGTTCAATACCGACTGGCGCATCCACGGGCCGTTGAGGTTGGGTGGGCATCTGCAGTACAACCACTTGGCGATGACACGTCACCACATCGAGGAGCAACACGTCAACGACAACGTGCTCGTCAACCCGATGGTCACGGTTGACCTTTCACGCCACACCCCACTCGACTCGCTCAGATTTGCCGCTGGCGCCCTCATCGACATGGAGCGCGACCGAAGCACCGACAAATGGAAATCCCCTGCCGGGTTTGTTGCCACGGCGACCGCCCGATGGCGCTGGCTTCAGCTCGACGAAACATTTTACACCGGCCAGGAGCTGATGCCTCTTTACACCAAGTTCGGCAGCCAGCTCATCTTGGGTGACCCGTATTATCACAGCAAGACCTATAGCCGCACCGACCTCACCTTCCACATTGTGAGCAATCGCTTTGTCGACCTGACGGGTGCACTCTCCCTTCATGTCAACGAGCACATAACAGGATTCTGGCAACAGATTGCCTGCCGCTTTTACATCGACAGCAGCCTGTGGAAACGTCGTCACGACAAGGACTACCTGCGTAGCGGACATCTGGCCCCTCTCTACTAACGATATAATTAAGATTTAAGACAACGAATCATGGATCCATTATATAACTTTGGTGTCGCCACCTATCGCAATGCCGTCAGGCTGGCTGCCGTGCGCAAACGCAAGGCTAAACTGCTCATCCGCGGTCAACGCCGTTGTTTCCGCACGCTTCAACGTAAACTCGACCCTGCGGGGGGCTACATCTGGATTCACGCTTCATCACTGGGCGAGTTTGAACAGGGCCGTCCTCTCATCGAGATGATCAAGCGCGAGCAGCCCGATGCCCGCATTCTGCTCACATTCTTCTCTCCGTCGGGCTACGAGGTGCGCAAGAACTTCAGCAAGGTGGATACCGTAGTCTATTTGCCTTTTGACCTGCCCAATAACGTCAAGAAATTCCTGGATATTGTCAAGCCTTCAATGGCAATATTTGTCAAGTATGAGTTTTGGGGCAACTACCTGCAGGGACTCAAGCGACGCAATATTCCCACCTACATCATCTCGGCGATTTTCCGTCCCAAGCAGATTTTCTTCCGTCCTTGGGGAGGAATGTTCCGCAAGATGCTCAAGTGCTTCGACACCTTGTTTGTCCAGAACGAAGAATCACGCCAACTGCTGGAGAAAATCGGCATCAAGAATGTCATTGTTGCCGGTGACACCCGCTTTGACCGCGTGGCCGACGTGCGTGCTGCCGCCCGCGAGTTCCCGCTCGTGGCAAAGTTTGTCGAGAAGTCACGTTTCACCCTCGTGATGGGCAGTTCCTGGCCGCCCGACGAGGATATCGTCATCCCATACTTCAACGCTCACCGCGAGATGAAACTCATCATCGCGCCCCATGAGTTTGACCGTCACCGCCTGCACATCCTCATGTCCAAACTGTCCCGTCCCGCACGTTTCTACAGCGAAGCCACTCCGCAGAACATTGAGAGTGCCGACTGCCTCATCATCGACAGTTTCGGTCTGCTGTCATCGCTCTACCGATATGGCCAAGCGGCATACGTGGGAGGCGGATTCGGTGCCGGCATCCACAACATCAACGAGGCCGCCGTCTATGGCATACCAGTCATCTTCGGTCCCAAGTACAACAAGTTCCAGGAAGCGAGCGACCTCATCAGTCTGGACGGCGCCATGAGCATCCACGATGCCGACTCGTTCTCGGCAGCAATGGACCCCCTGCTCGAAAACGAGCCTCTGCGCCTCAAGTGCGGCAAGACAGCTGGCGATTACATCCAGTCCCACTTGGGCGGCACCAAGCTCATCTACGACACGATTTTCTAATCGGGAGCGCCAATTCTCCCGCTTGAAAACGTGCCTCCCTGCCAGACTGATTATTCAACCCAATAGCCATTAATATCTCCAAGTCTATGAAAAAATGTTTTTGCAACAGCGGCCGCTTTATCTTACTGGCAACAATAGCGGTATTCATGTTGACGTCTCAGATGGCGTCGGCAACACATTACATCACCTTCAACGACGGGCACATGCTTGTCTTCCCCTCCACGTCGGTAAAAGCCATGACTCAGCGAGATGGGGTCATCTCTTTTACGGCTGTTGACGGAAAAGTCTATACTTATTCTCTCGCCGACATCAAGACAATCAGCCAGCAGTCCTCCCCACGGGATTTGCCGGTTTTCATGTCTTTCAAATTCCAGAAAAAGAACAACTACCAGCTCGCAGCAGACGCTACCGGAGTCATCGAAGGCGACTCGATTAACGCCACGGTGGCGGGCATCGGCAAGCGACTGACAGCGACGTTCACCCTGTCAGACGATGCTGCACGGGCATACGTCGATGGCGTGGAGCAACACAGCACCGTGAGCCGCCTGCGTTTTGAGGCCGACAGGGTATATACGGTGGGCTATCCTGGCGACCTGGTCCTCGTCCAAACAATGGCAGGAGATTACGCCATGATGCCCTACGGCAGGGAGTACACCGTGAAAGTGGATTTCCTGACCGACCACAGTACAACGGTGCCACGCATCGACATCAACACAGTGGGTGGCGTGAACATCACGAGCAAGGAGTATTACGTCGATGCCGAAATCATCATTGACGGTGCGGGTGTGTTCCCCTCAATGACCGACTCGGTAAAAATCAAGGGCAGAGGAAACTCTTCATGGTCGAATAACCCGAAAGCCAAGAACCCTTACCGCCTGAAGTTTGACAACAAAGTGAAGCCTCTGGGCCTTGCCAAGGGTAAAAGCTGGGTGCTGCTCAACAACAAACACAGCGGCTCCATGATGACCAATGCCATCGGCATGAAGGCGGCAAGCCTGATAGGCACTCCTGCAGCAAACCATATCATCCCTGTTGACCTGTATATCAACGGCACCTACAAGGGCAGTTACAACTTCACCGAAAATGTGGGCTTTGCCAGCAACAGCGTGGACATCGATGACGAAGGAGCAGCATCACTGTTGGAACTGGACACCCACTACGACGAGGGTGAAGGGCAGAAGTTCATGTCCAACCCCATGGAGTTGCCTGTCAATATCAAGGAACCCGATTTCAGCGCCGATGCCACGGTGCTGACTCTTGACGATGTCGAGCGGCGATTCAACGGTTTGGCTGAGGCCATCTACAACAACGGCAATCTTGCTGACCATGCCGACATTGACTACCTGGCCCGCTACCTGATGGTCAACGAACTCATCTGCAACAGGGAACTGCTGCACCCCAAGAGTGTCTTTTGCTACAACGAGAACCTGCTCGATGACAATAGCCGTTTCATCTTTGGCCCTGTATGGGACTTGGACTGGTCTTTCGGCTTCGATGGGTCAAGCAACAAGAGCTACTTCAACAATAATATCTATTACGACTACTATAATGAGGGCACGGCGGTGCCTAACTACCAGTTTCTGGGCAATCTGGGCAAGGACATGACGGTGAGGCACCGCATCTACGAGTTGTGGAACGACTTCATCACCGAGGGGCTTGACGAACTATGCGAGTTCTGCAAGGACTATTACAAGTATGCCAAGCCATCGCTGTCCAAGAACACGACCGTTGCAGGCGATTATACCAATTACTCCCAACAAGCCTCATGGGCATCAACGTGGATCAGGACACGTGCCGACTTCATCTATAATCAATTAAAACTCGAATTTGAGATGCCTGGCGATGTCAACAGCGACCTGGCCATCACCATCGACGACATCACCATGCTGATAGACTACCTGATGAACCCCGCTACGCAGGGAGTCAGCGCCATCAATGCCGATGTCAACTGTGACGGCATTGTAGACATCGAGGACTTGTCAACACTCATCGACTTGATGTTGAATTGATTTTTTCAGCATCAAGTTCCCTACCATAGCGAGGACACGCCATGTCGTGTGGCGTGTCCTTGTTCTTCTTCTCCAATGCGTTCAGATGTCACCTTCCTTCATTACCAGCAAACGACTTGCAAAACCAATTCCGAAACGCCGAAAAAGGAAAAAAAAGTGGAAAATCGTTGAATATTAGCGGGAAATGTTATACCTTTGTGGCGCTTTAACGAAAAAATCAGGAGATGGTAGATGCTTTGAAGTTGAAAATCAAGACGTTACCATTTGGCACTCACACGGTTGAATGTCATGTGGACGAATCGTTTTTCAATCTCGATGAGCAGAACGAGGTGCGTCGTGCCGATGTAGATGTCACCGTGCAGGTGACACGCAAGAGCGAAAACACCTACCGCCTGGAGATCTCGTGCCACGGAACTGTGACAACCGCATGTGACCGTTGCCTCGATGATCTGGATTTGCCGGTGGATGTGGACTACCGCCTGAACGTGGAGCAAATGGGCACCGAGCTCGACGACAGCAATGACGAGCTCCTGATTGTGCCATCGGACTGGCGAGAACTGGATGCCGCGCCCCTAGTGCGCGACACCGTGCTGCTCGCTATGCCGATGACGCATTGTCATGAGAACGAGGAGGATTGCAATCCCGACGTGCTTGACGTGCTCGACAGCCATCGCGCCGAGGCCGTCCCCGACGGCGATGACGACCAGCAGAGTGAAACAACCGGCACCGACCCCAGATGGGAGGCGCTTAAAAAACTGAAAGAACAATAATTTTTAAATAACAAAAGAAAATGGCACATCCTAAAAGAAGACAGTCTAAGACTCGTACCGCTAAGCGCCGCACCCACGACGTGGCTGTGGCCCCGACCATCGCTCAGTGCACCAATTGTGGCGCATGGCATGTTTATCACACCGTATGCCCCGAGTGCGGTTACTACCGTGGCAAGAATGTGATGGGCAAGGAGGAAGCCTAAATCCCGTGCCTGTTGCGGCAATCTGCACGCAACGTCATGAGATTCAAGCGAAAAGATATCCTGAATGGGCTGGATCCGCAGTGTTTTCATCCTCATTTGGGATATTGCATTTAAAAACAACAAGGCTTTTTCATCTATCGTAAAAAACACGCTTTCAAGCTTATGCTGAACGCAAAAATTACCGGCATCGCATCTTATATTCCCGACGATGTGCTGGACAACGAGATGCTCTCAAAGATGGTGGACACCAACGACGAGTGGATCACTACTCGCGTGGGAGTCAAGGAGCGTCGTATTCTCAACAAGCCCGTCGGCTCATCGTGGATGGGCATCCAGGCAGTCAACAAGCTGCTCGAGGAGACTGGCACCGACCGCAACGACATCGACCTGCTCATCTGTCCGACCTCCAATCCCGACCATCGTTTCCCGTCAACGGCATCTATCATTGCCCACGCAACGGGTATCGAGAAAAAGTGCTATGCCTATGACATCCAGGCTGCTTGCGCGGGCTTCCTCGTAGGCCTTTATGAGGCCACCGCTTTTATCCGTGCGGGCATCTACAAGAAAGTCATCGTCGTGTCGGCCGAGAAGATGTCGAGTATGGTGGATTACAACGACCGTGCCACCTGTCCGCTCTTTGGTGACGCTGCGGCATGCATGTTGCTGGAACCCACCGAGGAGCCCATCGGCATCATGGACGGTATTTTCCACGTTGACGGCTCAGGACTCGAGCACCTGGTTTACAAGGCCGGTGGTTCGGCACTGCGCACCAGTCACGAGACCGTTGATGCCAATTACCACTGTGTTTATCAGGAAGGCCGCGCCGTTTATCGTCATGCCGTTATCGACATGCTCACATCGAGCAAGGACATAATGAAGCGCAACAACCTCACCAACGAGAACATCCAGTGGTTTGTGCCTCACCAGGCCAACCTGCGCATCATCGAGGCCGTTGGCCAGCGTCTGGGCATCGACGAGAGCAAGGTACTGGTCAACATCGAGCACCGTGGCAACACGAGTGCCGCCAGCATCCCCCTGTGCCTCGACGAGAACAAGCACCGCATCAAGAAAGGTGACAAACTCGTTCTCACGGCCTTTGGTGCAGGATTCACCTGGGGCGCCATGTACCTCATCTGGGCGCTGTAAAGCGCCCGGACATATCACATGAAGCATCACTACTCCAAACGGAAACAACACGAGTAGCGATGCTTCTTGAATAAAAACACTAGAAACTAGGGACTAAAAACTAGAAACTAAAATGCATCGAGCAGGATTTGTAAACATCGTGGGCAACCCCAACGTGGGTAAATCGACACTGAGCAACCGCCTGGTGGGTGAGCGCCTGTCCATCATCACCAGCAAGGCACAGACCACACGCCACCGCATCATGGGAATCGTCAACGGCGAGGATTACCAAATCGTCTTCAGCGACACCCCTGGAGTGCTCAAACCCAAGTTCCGCTTGCAGCAGAGCATGCTGGAATACTCGACCGGTGCCCTCATCGACGCCGATGTGCTCCTCTATGTCACCGACGTTATCGAGAGTCCGACCAAGAATCAGGATTACCTCGACCGTGTTGCCAAGGAGAAAATCCCCATCCTGCTGATCATCAACAAGATTGACCTCTTGAAGGGCAACGATGACCTGGTACGCATCATCGAGCAGTGGAAGCAACTGCTACCCAACGCCGAGGTATTCCCCACCAGTGCACTCGAGAACTTCAATGTGGACAACATCATGAAGCGCATCGTCGAGTTGCTGCCCGAGAGCCCGCCCTACTTCGGCAAGGACGCACTGACCGACCGCAGCAGCCGTTTCTTTGTCACCGAAATCGTCAGGGAGAAAATTCTGATGACCTATGACAAGGAGGTGCCCTATGCCACCCAGGTCATCGTCGAGAAATTTGACGAGAGCGACAAGGCCATCCACATCATGGCGGTCATCTATGTCGAGCGCGACACCCAGAAAGGCATCATCATCGGCCACCAGGGCAAGATGCTGAAGCGTGTAGGTACCGAGGCACGCAAGGATATCGAGAAATTCTTTGAGAAAAAAGTGTTCCTCGAACTCTATGTGAAGGTAGAGAAGGACTGGCGCAACCAGGAAAACAAACTGCGCGCCTTCGGCTACATCGAGTAAACAACTGAAAACTGAAAACTAACAACAGACAACTGAATATGGGACGACTAGTAGCAATCGTGGGAAGGCCCAACGTGGGCAAGTCAACACTGTTTAACCGCCTGACCCAGACCCGGGCAGCCATCGTCAACGACACCAGCGGCACCACTCGCGACCGCCAGTACGGCAAGATGGAGTGGAACGGCATGGAAATGTCGGTAGTGGACACCGGAGGATGGGTGGTCAACAGCGAGGACATCTTTGAGGAGGAAATCAACAAGCAGGTGCATCTGGCCATCGACGAGGCCGATGTCATCCTATTTGTCGTGGACATCAAGAACGGCATCACCGACCTCGACGACCATGTCGCCGACATCCTGCGCCGCACCTCCAAACCCGTCATCGTAGTTGCCAACAAGGACGACAACAACCAGAGCATGTATGCCGAGGCTGAGTTCTACGCTCTGGGACTGGGACAGCCATTCTCCATCTCGGCAGCCAACGGCAACGGAACGGGTGACCTGCTCGACGAGGTCGTCAAGCGTATGCCCGCCAAGGCCGAGGAGAAGCTTGAGGAAGAACTGCCCCGATTCGCCATCGTTGGCAGGCCCAACGCCGGCAAGTCATCGCTCGTGAACTCACTCATGGACGAGCAGCGCAACATCGTCACCGACATTGCCGGCACAACACGCGACAGCATTTACTCACGTTACAACAAATTCGGATTTGACTTCTATCTGGTGGATACCGCAGGCATCCGCAAGAAAAACAAGGTCAACGAGGACATCGAGTACTATTCGGTGCTGCGCTCCATCCGTGCCATCGAGAACAGCGACGTGTGCATTCTGCTCATTGACGCCACCCGCGGCATCGAGTCCCAGGATGTCAACATCTTCTCCATCATACAGAAGAACCGCAAGGGACTCGTCGTGCTCGTCAACAAGTGGGATGTAGCTCAGGACAAGTCACAGCGTGCTTTTGACCACTTCGAGGCTACTATCCGCGAGCGCTTCGCCCCGTTCACCGACTTCCCCATCATCTTCGGGTCGGCGCTCACCAAGCAGCGCATCCACAAGGTGCTGCAGACGGCCATCGAGGTGAACAACAACCGCCGCACGACCATCCCCACATCTCAGCTGAACAACACGCTGCAAGCCGACATCACGGCATTCCCGCCGCCTGCCGTCAAGGGGAAATATGTCAAAATCAAGTATATCACCATGCTCAAGGGCGCCTATGTGCCCACGTTCATCTTCTTCTGCAACCTGCCGCAGTGGATTAGAGACCCCTACAAGCGCTACCTTGAGAACAAGATACGCGAGCACTGGAACCTGCACGGAACACCCATCAACCTGTTCTTCCGTGAGAAATAAGGCTCTCAAGAGACATTTATAAGTTCAGGCGCTAAAAATTTTTTAGCGCCTAATTTGTTCACAGTCAATACATTATTGAATCCTACATTTAAATATAAAGAATTTTTATACAAATAAGATTTGGAGGTGTCAAAAAATCATATTACCTTTGCAACAGCAAATGAGGGAAACCCATTTCCCTTGCAATGCCAAGATTAGAAACAGGCAACAAACAACAAGAACATATATACTTGAATTTTGGTTATGAAGATGGTGTGCTTTTGTGAAAAAGTGCACTTTCGCTTTCTATATACCCCATTATTGATTCCAGTAACGACAACAGGCACCACCCCCATTCATCTATTGCCTGTAATACAGGGTGCCATTGACGTAGAGCGCATCCTCGGCACCGATATAGGCAATGGAGATCCAGGTGGGTATGTCCAATATATGCTGGAGATCCACCAACAGATTGCCGCTCTCGTCATAGGCCGACTTACCATATCCATACTCGTCGGGTGTTACCCACGTTTCTTCCAGGAAGCCCATCTTATAAGGGCGATAGCGCACATCGGCGGGGTCACTGTCAGCAACATAGACAATCTCGGACGAGTCAATATAGAGTTTGATATTACCGTTTTCCACCTCCAACGGTTCCTCAAAGAAGAATCCATCTTCGGGTTCATAATAGGTTTTAACCGTGCCGCTCAGCACATAGAATTCCTGATGGGCGGCTGTCTGGTCGGCATCATAATACTTGTTGAAACCGTCCTCGTAAGTGAAACTGTAGAAACCGTGTCCGTTGGCACTAGCGGCAAAGATGCGAAACACATAACCATCACTCGACACAAACGTAGCGCCATTTTGCACCATTTCTACCGGCAGCGGTGTCATTTCATACTCCTTTACCGTAACATGCGACTTCAATATCAGGTGCGAGTAATACTCACCCGAGTCATCTCCCTCAAACTTATACTTCGTCTGATTGTGGTTCACAATGCGGTTAAAAGGGTCATTGTTATCGACTATCAACTGCCCCTTCTTGTAATCGCCAAAATCGGCATTAGCATAATAGGCAATCAATTTACCTTGGGCACTCAGCATCACTGGCAGGCACAGTGACATCAGCATTAAAATGAATCGGTTCATATCGGTTTAGTCTTAATGTTTATTATGTGCAAAAATAATATTTTTAATTAAACCACCCATGATTTAAAACTATTTATTAACTTTGCCATCAAATTAACTAAAACAACAATTTTCCACCATTATGAAGAAAATCAAACTGATGGTCATCGCGATGACCGTAATGATGATTGCAGCCATGGCACCCAACGCCACGGCACAGACCGTTCAGAATGTGCAGCAGCTCGAGAAGGACATCGAGACCCACGAGAAGAACATCAAGGAGAAAGAAGCCGCCATCAAGGAGCTGGAAGAAAAAATCGACAGCCTCAAATCCCAACTCAAGAGCCTGGAGTCACAGAAGAAGGAGCTGGAAAAGGATGTGAAGAACGAGGCCAAGATGCGCAAGGAGAAATTCACCACCCGCGACGAACTGGTGTATGACCAGGAAATCGTTGATGTCCTCTACAACCCCTACAACAAGAGCGATGTCGAGGAGGCACTCGAGAGTTTCGAGGGCATGGAAACCAAGGATGTCATCAAGAAGAAGGAACTTGTGTCAAAATATGGCGAGTACACCAAGGACCTCAAGGAATTCATGGAGAAGATGAAAAAACAGCTCACTGAGAACCGCTGGAAATACGTTTCATCCAGCACCGACCTGTACAAGAAGTTCGAGAAGGGACTCAAGGGCACCAAGTACTGGAAAATCTACAACAAGAAGGAGAAAAACGAGAGCATCGACTATCTGGACCGCGTGATGGACAAAATCATGATGTTCAAGAACGACGGTCTCAAGAACGAAGCCCAGTTCAACGAGATTCTCAACATGCTCTACGCCAACTAATACGTTTTAGCTGAGCTTCACGACAGAAAAGACCAGAGGACGTGTCATCAAAATGGCATGTCCTCTGCTTATTGTTTCCAGCAAATCTCCTGACAAAAAAACTGGCTGATTTTTACACATTTTTTCAAAAAAAGATTATCTTTGCCGTGTGTTGCCTCCGTTGCCGAGCATCACAGTATCATTGTATCATTTAACCTTTAATCACTCTTAATCTCCTTATAGTTATGAAACAACCAATACTACAACTCACGAGGGCCTTATCTGTGCTCATGTTGCTTACCATCGCCATTACTGCCGGCGCCTACGATTTTGAGGCCGACGGTATTTTCTACAACATCAACACCAGCGACCCGACAACGGTCAGTGTGACATTCAAGGGTGCGACCTACAGTGATGCGAAGTCCTACTACGGCGACATCGTCGTTCCCGGTAACGTCACCCATGATGGAATCACTTATCAGGTGACCGCCATCGGCGACGCGGCTTTCCGCTCATGCGACAGTCTTTACAGCGTCACCCTTTCCAACCCGATTAACGAAATCAAATCCATGGCATTCTATCAATGCACAGCACTCGCCAGCATCGACTTGCCTGAAACCTTGACCTCAATTGGTTATAATGCCTTCGGTTACGATATAAATTTACGTCATGTAGACATACCCGAGAGTGTCACTGCCCTCTATGGCAGCGCATTTTCCTATAGCGGCATAGAGAGCCTCTACATTCCTCGCAATGTAACAAATATCTCGGGAAATCTGTGTCTCTCGTGTGACAGCCTAACCAGCATCGTCGTTGATAGCGAGAATACTACCTACTATTCTAGCAATTGTAATGCCGTCATCCAGAAGTCCAATAATTCCCTGATTATGGGTTGCGCCACTACCGTCATCCCCGAGACCGTTGTCACCATTGGCAACGGTGCCTTTAACAGGTGCAGCGGGCTGACGAGCATCACCATTCCCGATGCAGTGAAGACCATCAGT
The DNA here is from genome assembly GCA_902779125.1 of uncultured Bacteroidales bacterium. Classification (GTDB taxonomy): domain Bacteria; phylum Bacteroidota; class Bacteroidia; order Bacteroidales; family Muribaculaceae; genus Sodaliphilus. Next base: position 49,354 of record CACZAC010000011.1, read on the forward strand.
GATCACGCCTTTAACCGTTGTGTCAATCTGACTGAACTAAACATTTCCCCTGCCAGCCAACTTTACACTATCGGGGATAACGCCTTCGAGAACTGCGCAAAACTTACAAGCCTGTACATTCCCCCAACCACAAGATACATGGATTCCTATTTTATGACAGCATCCTTCAAGGGCTGCTCGGGTTTGACCAGTATCGTGGTTGACCCCCTTAATCCTTACTTCGACTCGCGCGACAACTGCAATGCCATCATCGACAGTGAAACAGGCAAATTAATTATCGGCAGCAACAACGGCTTCGTCCCCGACGGCGTCAAATCCATCTGTCCATATGCATTCAATAGATGCGAAGGAATCACAAAAATCCACATTCCCGACGGGCTCACTTACATCGGTGAGTATGCATTCCAAAGCTGTACCGGCATCACCGAGCTCACTTTTGGCAAATCGCTCAAGGAAATTGATGATGGAGCCTTCAGCGGCTGCACCGGAATCACATCCATCAAACTGCCCAATTCACTCATTAGAATTAACGACTTCGCTTTCTCGAACTGCACTGCACTAACCGACATCGCGTTTGGCAGTTCGCTCAAGATAATCAATGACTATGCCTTCAGTTACTGCTCGGCGTTGACCGAAGTCGTAATTCCCAAGAATGTGACTTACGTCGGACGTGGCGCTTTTGGCTATCAGCCTGCTCTCACCAGTGTCACCTGCCTGGCCATGACCCCGCCCGTCGCATCTTTAAATCCGAGCACCGTGTTCAATTCTTACTCGATTGCTACGCTCTATGTCCATGAGTCGGTTGTCGAAGCCTATCAACAAGCGATTCCCTGGAAATACTTCAGCAATATCGTCGGCATCATTCCCAAGTTTGAGGAGGACGGAATCACCTATGAGCTGGTTGGCGGTAAGAGCGTCAGCGTGTCCAGCAAGGAAGATAGCCACTATTCCGGAACGCTCAACATCCCCGAAACGGTCCTGCACGAGGGGCGCACCTATGATATCGTCGGCATCGGCGAGAACGCCTTCAACGGCGACACCCAGTTAGAGCATGTCGTCCTGCCCGGCACCATCTACTCCATCGACTATGCCGCCTTCCAGGGATGCTCCAGCCTTAAGACCATCAACTTCGAACAGGGCCTTGATTCCATCGCCGCATTGGCATTTGACGGTTGCGACGCCCTCGAGACCATCGACTGCCAGCCTATTGTTCCTCCCATCATGGTCAGCAAGAACTGCTTCACGATGGCAGCCTATGACAACGCCATCCTGCGCGTGCCCAACGAGAGCATCCGCCTCTATCATGAGAGTGAACGCTGGAGCGAGTTCTACAACATTGTCAGGATGGAGAGCATCGAGCAAGGAGATGCCAACGGAGACTTCAAGGTCGACGTTAGCGACATCACCGCGCTCATCGACTATATCACTGGAGCCAGCACCGATAATATCAACAGCATGCTGATGGACCTCAACTATGATGGCAATGTGACCATTGCCGATGTGACCATTCTCATCGACACGGTGCTTAATTCCCCCAACTGATTTTCCATTAACTACCGACTGAAATCAACCACTCAAAAAACAATACGATTATGAAACTTCCATATTTTTTCCGCAGATTATTACCGCTGCTCTTGCTGGTCCTGGGATGCGCCATGACCGCGGCAGCCTACAGTTTTAAGGTTGACGGCATCTTTTACAGTATTTACAGCAGCAGCTCAACGCCACCCGAAGTGAGCGTCACTTACGGATCACATAATTATTGGCCCGGAGATTATCGCGACACGATTATTGTACCCGAAACTGTCACCTACGAAGGTGTGACCTATACGGTCACCAGAGTGGCATGGGGTGCATTTATGGACTGCGCTTATCTAAAAGCGGTACAGTTGCCTAACACAATTATCAGCATCGCCGACTTTGGTTTCGAAGGCAATCAAAACCTGACCAGCGTGAATATCCCCGAAGGAGTCGTTCAAATCGGCAGTAGTTCCTTTGCCAGCAACCCGAAACTCGAAGGCATCGATTTGCCTAGTACACTCACGACAATCGGCAGTAGCGCTTTTCGCGGATGCAATTCAATCACTCACATCAATTTACCAGCGTCTGTGACTTCCATTGCAGGGTGGGCTTTCTCCTATTGCAGCAGTTTGACCAGTATAACGGTGGAGGGCGGCAACACGGTTTATGATTCCCGCAATCACTGTAACGCCATCATCGAGACTGCTACCAACAAATTGATTGCAGGATGCGAGAACACCATTATACCCAATACTGTGACAATCATCGGTGATAGAGCATTTTCGGGCCGTAACAGCATGACAGAAATGACAATCACCAATGGCGTGAAGACCATCGAAGAGGAAGCCTTTACAAGCTGCTCATCGCTGCAAAGCATATACATCCCCGCCTCGGTAGATTCCATCGCCCAAGGCGCATTCGGTTACTGCCCTGAATTGACTAGTATTACCGTTGACAGCAACAACAACTCCTATGACTCACGCGACAACTGCAATGGCATCATCGAGAAAGAGACCAGGACACTGATTATCGGCTGCCGCAATACCATCATCCCGAACACCGTCAGGAAAATCGGCAACTCAGCGTTCTCAAAGTGTACAGCCCTCACATCCCTGGTCATTCCCAACTCGGTCATCTCCATCGGCGAAGATGCCTTCAGCGGATGTTCGGCATTGGAACAACTACAGATGTCAAACGCTGTGAGACACATTGGCTTTGGAGCTTTCTATGGCTGCGAAGTATTGAAATCCATCACGCTTCCCACGACGCTCACGTCGTTAAGCAACTATGCATTCCAGAGTTGTAAAGCTCTGACGACAATCACAATACCCAATTCCATCGAGGAGATTCCACAAGGCCTTTTCGATGACTGCTCTGGGCTGACAACAATCAATCTCCCCAATACCCTCAAGAAAATCGGCGGGTATGCATTCTATGATTGCGATGGCTTGATAACGCTCAGGATACCGGAAAGTGTCACCATTCTCGACCATTGGGCTTTCGGTCATTGCCATAACCTCAAGTATATGACCATTCCCGACCAGATTACCGAGATTGATGATATATTTATGGGCTGTAATCGTCTCGAGAAAATCACGCTTGGAAGAGGCTTGAGAACCATCAAGGGGGATTTCTGGGATTGCAACATGGTCAACGAAGTCACCTGCTTGGGCACCATTCCGCCAGTAATGGCCAAGAGTATCAACTCCAAAATCTACGACAACGCTGTGCTCAGGGTGCCCAACGAGTCTATCGAAGCCTATATGAACACCAACTACTGGTACAAGTTCAAGCACGTCCAGGGCCTGAACCCGATTGCTGACGGCGACGCCAACTGCGACGGTGTCATCAGCATCTCCGACGTTAGCCTCGTCATCGACCGCCTGTTTAATCCCGATGTAACAGTCATGCCCACCGAGTATAGCGACATGAACAAGAACGGACGCATCGATATTGAAGACGTCACCCAAATCATCGATTTGATACTCAGCCACTAAAAGACACCTCAACCCATAACAAACAACCGCCTGTAGGGACTTCCCTGCAGGCGATTGTTTAACCCGTGGTCCCACGATGCCTGAATTCTCTTGTTTTTCCCGATTTTTTTCGCCCTTTTTGATGATATTTAGTACCTTTGTGGTTCAATGAAATAACACCAAGCCAATGATTACAGGAGAAATCAAGAATAGAATAGACAGCATTTGGGACACCTTCTGGACAGGTGGCATTACCAATTCAATCACCATTCTCGAGCAGATGACCTATCTGTTCTTTATGAAGATGCTCGACGATGCTCAGCGCACCAAGGAGGCCAATGCCAACGCTATGGGTGTGGCGGTGTCCGAGCCGACCATCGGCTACGGGTCGTGGCACAATCCTGAGACCGACCGCAACGTCCCCTACGAAGACCTGCGGTGGAGCACGTTCAAGCACTATGATCCCGAGACGATGTACCGCATTGTCAGCAAGGACGTGTTTGTGTTCATCAAGAACCTGAGCAACGGCAAGGAATCGGCCTACAGCCGTTTCATGGAGAATGCGACCTTCCTGATTCAAAGCCCCCGCACCCTCACCAAGATTGTTGAGGGTATCGACCATCTTGACATGAACAACCGTGACACGATGGGCGACGTCTATGAGTATGTGCTCAGCAAGATGGCGGCTTCGGGCAACAATGGTCAATTCCGCACACCTCGCCATATCATCCGCATGATGGTCGAAATTATGCAGCCCACCTTGAAGGACACCATCTGTGACCCCGCTATGGGCAGTGCGGGCTTCATCGTCGAGAGTGCCAAGTATGTGCGTGAGCATTACAAGTCCGAACTGTTGAAGAAGGAAAATGCCCACCACTACAAGAATGAGATGCTGCACGGCTTCGACACCGACTTCACGATGCTGCGTATCGGAGCTATGAACCTGATGCTGCACGGTGTAGACAATCCTGACATTCAATACCGGGACAGTCTTTCAACTGATAACACAGACGAGAACAGATATACCCTGTGCTTGGCTAATCCTCCTTTTACAGGAAGCCTCGACAATGAGGCGGTGAGCAAGTCGCTGCTTGCCATCACCAAAACCAAGAAAACCGAGTTGCTGTTCGTTAGTTTGTTCATCCGTATGCTGCAGATGGGTGGCCGTTGTGCTTCCATCGTTCCTGACGGTGTATTGTTCGGCAACAGTACCGCCCACAAAGCATTAAGAAAAGAACTGATCGACAACCAACGGCTGCAAGCGGTGATTTCGATGCCATCAGGTGTGTTCCAGCCTTATTCGGGAGTTTCAACCGCTGTTCTTGTGTTCACCAAGACCAATGCAGGCGGCACCGATAAGGTGTGGTTCTACGACATGAAAGCCGATGGCTACACCCTCGACCAAAAGCGTACCGAGTGCCCTGAGAATGATATTCCCGACGTGATAGCCCGTTTCAAGAACATGGATGCCGAGGCAACAAGGACACGCAAAGAACAATCCTTCCTCGTCCCCGTCGAGGAAATCCGCGACAACGACTACGACCTCAGCATCAACAAGTACAAGGAAGTGGAGCGAATCAAGGTCGAATATGAAGCCCCCGAGGTCATCTTCGGCAAAATAGCCACCCTGCAAGAGGACATCAACAAAGCCATGTCAGAGTTCAAGGAGAAGTACCTATAGTAATGACAAATACATCCTATCGCCCCCGCAACCCAGGCCACGACTACTACGGCTGTGGGACCTACCTCATCACGCTCGTGGTGAGCGAGCGGTCGCCGTTGCTTGGACGGCTGGGCGAGGATGTCAGGCATCCCCAGGTGGCGCTCTCACCGCTGGGCGAGGTGGTAAAGCAGACGTGGGAGACCATTCCCGAGAAACAGGCGGCTCACGGCAATCGCGTGGCAGTACACGCCTGCGTGTGCATGCCCGACCATTTCCACGGCGTGCTCGAGGTGTTGGAGCCCATGCAGTGGAGCCTGGGCGACATCATCCAGGCCTTCAAGGCTGCGTGCACCAGCCACTGGCAGCAACAACAGGGGCAGGGTCCTTCTATCAATCGCCCGATATCGGTCGCTTGCAGCAGCCCGCAAGCGCCCGCGTGGCTGCGCGAGAAAGCCCGCCTCCACGACAGCGAGGGTGCCCTCATCCGCGCCATGTCCAAGCGGCAGCGCCAGGAGTACTACGCGCTGGTGGGCAGGGAGCAGCGACCGCTGTTCGACGACAATTACGACGACACGGTGTGCCTCGACCAGCGGCACCGCCAGGCCATGATTGCCTACGTTCACGACAACCCGCGTCGTGCCATTATGCGCCGTGCCTTGCCCCGGTTGATGCAGCGCAGCCTCCATGTCCAGATTGGAGGGCGCGACTATGGCATCTTCGGCAATCTGTTCCTGCTGCGTTGGCCCAGCAAGGTGCAGGTGCAATGCCACCGGCGGCATCCCGTCACCGGGGAGCCCTACGAGACCACGCCCGACTATGCCCGCCAGCACCGGCAATGGGTAGATGCCATCATCGGTGGTGCCACCGCGATTGTCACCCCAGGCATCTCACGTGGCGAACTGATGATGAAAAACGAATGCCTCAAGAACGGCTATCCCCTCATCCATATCCAGAAGGAACCCATCACTGCCTATTGGAAGCCCGAGCGGATGCGGTTTGAGGCCTGCGCTAACGGCTCACTGCTCATTCTCGCGCCATGGGGACTCGATGCCATGGCAGCGGTCAACGGCGTGCCTGCCGACACCGACTACAGCCGTTTCCACAACATGAACCATCTCGCTGCCGAGATTTGCGCCTTTAACGGCAACGCCACCATCCTGAGATAACCGCCACCCAACAATCCCGACAAATAACTACCGATAACGGTAGTTATTTGGTATTTCATCAATTATTCTTCGCCATTTTTCTTGTAAAAATGGTATTTTTACCTTATCTTTGCAGTCTGAAACGTGAAATACACATTTTTTGTTTAACTTTTAAATCGTTATTACCATGAATGACACATTACTAGAAGACAGTTGGCAAGCCCGACTGCTAGCCGAGGAAAAGGCTAAGAAAAAATTCACCAGCATCAAAGAGAAGTATGTAATCGATGGCGACGTCGATTATCCCGAACCCGAGTACCTCATCCGCATCGGCGACGTGCCCACCCTGCCCAAGGGCAACCTGGTGGCGGTGAGTGCCAAGTGGAAAAACGGCAAGACGTTCTTCTGCGACATCCTGAGCGCCATCTTTCTGGGCTCCGACGTTTTTCCCAACTGCGAGAGCCTGATCAAGCAGGGCAAGGTGCGCTTTATCGACACCGAGCAGGCGAGGAACGACAGCGCCCGCATCCTCAAGACCATCCGAGCCATCATTCCCGAGGAGAGGCATGACGACATCGAGGTGTCCTGTCTGCGCGATGCCGATATCGACAGTTACGACGAGGGTAGTGGTGATGTTTCCCGCTATGATTTTGTGCGCCAGTCCATCGAGATTGAGCGCCCCGACCTGGTCATCGTTGACGGCATTGCCGACCTCATCTACAACTACAATGACGTGACCGAGAGCCAGGACATGGTCAACAAACTGGCAGCCCTGGCCAACAAGCACAACTGCTGCATCGTGGTGGTCATGCACCAGAACAAGGGCAGCCACGACAAGATGATGAAGGGACACATCGGCACCATGCTCTACCAGAAGTGCAGCGACGTGTTCCAGGTCGAGAAGCATGGCGAGATTTTTCTCGTCACCCACCCCGTATCGCGTCACCGCCAAACCGACGGACTGGTTTTCAAACTCGACGAGAACGCCATCCCTAAGGACGGGGCAGCCGACCGCCATCGTCAGTTGCAACTCGAGAAGCAGCAGAGCGAGCAGCAGGCAAGGGAAATCTTCGCCGCCGTCATCCCCCAGGACGGCACGCCCATCAAGCGCAGCGACATCGTTGAGCAACTCACCGAGAAGCACCCGTTCCAGCGAACCCGTTGCTACGAACTCATCAAGCAAGCCCTGTCAACGGGGTGGCTCGAGGAGGTGGACAGGTCAAGGGTAAGGCTCAAGACTGCAGCCGACGACTCGTCCGTTCGTCCGCTATAATATATATAAATTGAACGAACGGATGAACGGATGAAATTGTGTCATCGATAGTTTTGACACAACAATTTCAATCCTGTCATTAAACTATACAATACCTACCCTTTCATCCGTTCATCCGTTCGTTCGCCTGTACACATTTTATTCACTCTTTAATTATTTATTTACCATGAAAAAGAAAATGAGTTTAAAACAATTAGTTGAATTGCTTATCGACTGTAT
>CACZAC010000012.1 GCA_902779125.1 uncultured Bacteroidales bacterium
GATCCTCTTCGACCAGGGTTACATCCTGAACTACAAGTTCGTCGAGGAAGAGAACTCTCCCCGTGGCACCATCAAGATCGCGCTCAAGTATGACAACGTTGACCACGTTAGCGCCATCAAGTGCCTCACACGCGTTTCAAGGCCCGGCCTGCGCCAGTACACTGGCTACAAGGACATGCCCCGCGTGCTCAATGGTTTAGGTATTGCCATCATCTCCACCTCCAAGGGCGTTATGACCAACAAGGAGGCCAAGAACCAGAAGATCGGTGGCGAAGTATTGTGTTACGTTTATTAATGGAGGATCAGCGCTATGTCAAGAATCGGTAAATTGCACATCGCCATCCCCGCTGGCGTAACTGTTGAACAGAAGGACAACATCCTCACCGTCAAGGGCCCCAAGGGCGAGCTCAAGCAGACCCTCAACCCCAACATCACGGTCGAGATTGAAAACAATGAAATCAAGGTGACCCGCCCCAACGACGAGCGTGAGTCACGCGCTCAGCACGGTCTCTACCGCGCCCTGATCAACAACATGGTTGTCGGCGTGAGCGAAGGTTTCAAGAAGGAATTGGAAATTGTCGGCGTCGGTTACCGTGCTACCAGCAACGGCCAGGTGCTCGAGCTCGCACTCGGTTACTCACACGCCATCTACTTGAAGATGCCGCCCGAGGTGAAGGTTGAAGCCAAGACCGAGCGCAACAAGAACCCGCTCATCACCCTCGAATCCTGCGACAAGCAGCTCCTTGGCCAGATCTGTGCCAAGATCCGCTCCTTCCGCAAGCCCGAACCTTACAAGGGTAAAGGTGTTAAGTTTGTTGGCGAAATTATTCGTCGTAAGTCTGGTAAAACGGCAGCTGCCAAATAATTAAGTAGAAAGGAAACATCATGATATCCAAATCTGACAGAAGAAATAAGATCAAGGCGCGCATCCGCGGCCGCATCAGCGGTACCCCCGAGCGCCCCAGGCTGTGTGTGTTCCGCAGCAACAAGCAAATTTATGCCCAGGTCATCGATGACATCGCTGGTAACACCCTCGTTTCGGCTTCCTCCAAGGGAATCACCGAGGGCAACAAGAGCGAAATCGCCGCTAAGGTGGGCGAGGCCGTTGCTAAGAAGGCCATCGAGGCCGGTATCAGCACCGTTGTGTTTGACCGCAATGGCTTCCTGTTCCATGGTAGAGTTAAATCGTTGGCCGACGGCGCACGCAAAGGCGGACTTAAATTTTAAGAGACAACATCATGCTGAAGAAAAATAATAGAGTAAAGATCGCTGCCGACGCCGAACTCAAGGAGCGTCTGGTTGCCATCAACCGCACCACCAAGGTTACCAAGGGTGGTCGCACTTTCACCTTCGCCGCCATCGTTGTCGTTGGCGACGGCAATGGCGTTATCGGCTACGGCTTGGGTAAGGCCAATGAAGTCACCACCGCTATCTCCAAGGGTACCGAGGTGGCTAAGAAGAACCTGATCAAGGTCCCCATCCACAAGGGCACCATTCCTCATGAGGTAGTCGCCAAGTTTGGTGGCAGCCGCATCATCATGAAGCCCGCCAGCGCCGGTACCGGTGTGAAGGCTGGTGGTGCTATGCGTGCCGTCTTTGAGACGGTCGGCGTTACCGATGTTATTTGTAAGTCCAAGGGATCGAGCAACCCCCACAACCTCGTGAAGGCCACGCTCCGCGCCCTCGACGAGATGCGCAGCCCGGCTACCGTGGCTCACTATCGCGGCGTTTCGGTGGACAAGGTGTTTAACGGTTAATATTTGTTTACTACAATGGCTAAGATTCAGATTAAACAAGTGAAAAGCCGCATCAATCGTCCGGCTCGCCAAAAGAGGACCCTTGACGCTCTGGGACTCAAGAAACTCAACCACACCGTCACCCTCGAGGCTACCCCTCAGGTACTGGGTATGGTCAACGCTGTTCGTCATCTGGTGGAAGTCACCAATGTTGATTAATTCTTAAATTCTAAAAACAAGAAACAACATTATGGAATTACATGATTTAAAACCTGCTGTAGGTTCAAATAAGAAGAAAACTCGCATCGGTCGCGGACCAGGTTCCGGTAAGGGTGGTACATCTACCCGTGGCCACAAGGGCGCCAAGTCACGCTCGGGTTACAAGCAGAAGGTCGGCTTCGAAGGCGGCCAGATGCCTCTCCAGCGTCGCGTCCCCAAGGGCGGTTTCAAGAATATCAACCGCGTCGAGTACAAGGCCATCAACGTCGCTGTGCTTGAGACGCTCGCCGAGAAGAACAATCTCGACAAAATCACCGTTGCCGACCTGCTCCAGGCTGGTATGGTGCGTAAGAACCAACTTATTAAAATTTTGGGCCAGGGCCAGCTCAGCCGCAAGATCGAGGTTGAAGCTCACGCCTTCTCCAAAAAGGCCGAGGAGATTATCACCGCTGCCGGTGGCTCAATCGTAAAACTCTAACCCGACGATGAAACTCATTGAAACATTAAAAAACATCTGGAAGATTGAGGACCTGCGCAAGCGCTTGATCACCACGTTCCTGTTCATCGTGCTTTACCGCTTTGGATGTCACGTGGTGCTCCCGGGTATCAACCCTACTGACCTCGAAGCAATGCGCAAGTTCACCAGCGGTGGTCTGATGCAGCTGCTCGATATGTTCTCGGGTGGTGCTTTCGGTCAAGCCTCTATCTTCGCATTGGGTATCATGCCCTACATCACTGCCTCGATCGTTATCCAATTGCTCGGCATGGTAATGCCCAGCTTCCAGAAGATGCAGAAAGAGGGTGAGAGCGGACGCATGAAGCTCAATCAGTACACCCGTTACCTCACTGTTATTATCCTCTTGGTTCAGGCTCCCGCCTATCTGTTGAACCTCGAGTATCAGGTAAAAGCTGCCGGTGGACATGTAGAGATGGGCTTCCTCATGAAGATCTTCCTCACACTCGTCCTCACCGCAGGTGCCATGATGATTATGTGGCTTGGTGAGAAGATCACCGACAAGGGTATCGGCAACGGTATCTCCATGATCATCTTGGTGGGTATCCTCGCTCGCTTCCCCGGTGCTATCGTTCAAGAGTTTACCGGCCGTCTGAGCACCGCTCAGGGTGGTCTGGTGATGTTCCTCGTCGAGATTGTCATCCTGTTCGCCGTTACCGCCGGTGCTGTCATGCTCACCCAGGGTACCCGCAAGGTTCCCGTGCAGTATGCCAAGCGCATTGTCGGCAACAAGCAGTACGGTGGCGCTCGCCAGTACATCCCTCTCAAGGTTAATGCTGCTAACGTGATGCCTATCATCTTTGCTCAGGCTCTTATGTTCATCCCCATCACCCTGGCCGGCTTTGGTCAGAACCAGGATGCTTCCGGCATCTCGGGTTGGATCTCACGCAACCTCGGTGACATGAACGGTGTCTGGTACAATGTGATATACTTCCTCATGATTGTCGCCTTCACCTACTTCTACACCGCCATCACCGTGCGTCCCACCCAGATGGCCGAAGAGATGAAGAAGAACAGCGGTTTCATCCCCGGCATCAAGCCTGGCAAGAAGACCGCCGAGTATCTTGACTCAATCATGTCGCGCATCACCCTGCCGGGTTCGCTCTTCCTGGGTATTGTTGCCATCCTGCCGGCTTTCGCCCGCTTCTTCGGCATCAACCAGCAGTTCGCCCAGTTCTTCGGTGGCACCTCGCTGCTCATTACCGTGGGTGTCGTTCTCGACACGCTCCAGCAGATTGAGACCCACCTGATGATGCACCACTATGATGGTCTGATGAAATCTGGTAAACTCAAGGGTCGCAACCGTTGATGACGTCGTTACTGGATACAGAAAAGATTTCAATCACACTATGATATATCTCAAAACAGACGAGGAAATCGAGCTCCTGCGCAAGGCCAATCTGGTAGTCGCCGGTGCACTGGCCGAAGTGGCCAAGGCCATCGCTCCGGGTGTCACCACGCGCCGTCTCGACCAAATCGCTGAAGAGTATATCCGTTCTCAAGGCTGCACGCCCGGCTTCAAGGGGCTGTATGGCTTTCCCGCCACGCTCTGCACCTCGGTCAACGAGGTTGTAGTGCACGGCATCCCGTCGAACTAATGTGGCCGAAGAGACCCTGCAACTGCTCCGCACCACCAAGGAGTCGCTCTATGTCGGCATCGAGCACGCAGTGCCCGGCAACCGCATCGGCGATATCTCCAACGCCATCCAGCAGTACTGCGAGCGCCGCAACTACAGCGTTGTGCGCGAGATGTGCGGACACGGAGTGGGACGCAAGTTGCACGAGGATCCCGAGGTGCCCAACTTTGGCCGTCGTGGCACGGGTCCCCTGCTGCGCAATGGCATGACAATCGCCATCGAGCCCATGATCAACATGGGAGGCAAGAACGTCATTACCGAGCGCGACGGATGGACAACCCGCACGCGAGACCGCAAGCCCAGCGCTCACTTTGAGCACTCCATCGCCATCCATCATGGCAAGCCCGACATCCTCTCCTCCTTCGATCCTATCCAGGAGGTGCTCGGTGAAAGGTTCATCTGATTGACAACTTTTTTAAATATCCAAGTAACAACGTTAATTTAAGATTTCATATGGCAAAACAGACAGCAATAGAATTAGACGGTACAATCGTTGAGGCGCTCTCCAACGCCATGTTCCGCGTCGAGCTCGAGAACGGGCATCAGATCACGGCACACATCAGTGGCAAGATGCGCATGCACTACATCAAAATCCTGCCCGGTGACAAGGTGAGAGTCGAGATGTCCCCCTACGATCTGACCAAAGGAAGAATCTCATTTAGATACAAATAACAAAATCACGATATCATTATGAAAACTAGAGCTTCTATCAAAAAGCGCAACGAGGACTGCAAGATCGTACGTCGCAAAGGGCGCCTTTATGTGATAAATAAAAAAAATCCCAAGTTCAAACAGCGTCAGGGATAAAAAAAAGTATTAACTTTGCAAAAATTTTTCAAATAGATATATGGCAGTAAGAATTGTCGGGGTTGATATTCCCCAAAACAAGCGCGGCGTCATCGCCTTGACCTACATCTTTGGTATCGGGCGCAGCTCAGCCGCTACAATCCTCAAGAAGGCTGGTGTCGACGAGAACACCCGCGTTAAGGATTGGACCGATGCCGAGGCAGCAGCCGTTCGTGAAGTCATCGGTAACGAATACAAAGTGGAAGGTGACCTGCGCAGCGAGGTCCAGATGAACATCAAGCGATTGATGGACATCGGTTGCTATCGCGGCATCCGTCACTTCGCGTTGACGGTATCGGTCAACTGCACGTGCATTCTTCCTTCAACAACATCATTGTGTGCCTCGCCAACGGTGAGGGACAGGTAATCTCCTGGTCATCGGCTGGCAAGATGGGTTTCCGTGGCTCTAAGAAGAACACCCCCTACGCCGCTCAGATGGCTGCCGAAGATTGCGCTAAGGTCGCTTATGACCTCGGCTTGCGCAAGGTGAAGGCTTACGTCAAGGGTCCGGGTAATGGCCGCGAATCGGCTATCCGCACCATCCATGGCGCCGGCATCGCTGTTACCGAGATCATCGACGTCACACCGCTGCCCCACAACGGTTGCCGTCCTCCCAAGAGAAGAAGGGTCTAAGTGAGTTAGGCGCTTCCCTCATTAAACAACCTGTTTTAACAGTTTTTATCAACAACATTTTTCGCGAATCTCTATCAGTGAATGGATTGCATTTTTTAACGACCTCTCTGCAATCGCGGCTGCACTGAAGCGATTCCAATTCACAACTTTTATCATTTTAAAGTAAGACTATGGCTAGATACACCGGTCCTAAAACAAAAATTGCCCGCAAACTGGGTGAACCCATCTTCGGTGAAGACAAGTACTTTGCCAAGAAAAATTATCCCCCGGGCCAGCATGGTACCAACCGCCGCAGGAAACTCTCGGAGTACGGTACACAGCTTCGCGAAAAACAAAAAGCTAAGTACACCTATGGCGTACTCGAGCGCCAGTTCCGTAACCTCTTCAACAAGGCTTCGCGCATGAAGGGTGTTACCGGTGAGGTTCTTCTCCAGCTCCTCGAAGCTAGGCTCGACAACATGGTTTATCGTCTGGGTATTGCTCCCACTCGTGCTGCCGCACGTCAGCTCGTTCTCCATCGCCACATCACCGTTGACGGTAAGGTCGTTAATATCCCTTCCTACTCCGTGAGCGAGGGTCAGATCGTCGCTGTCCGTGAGAAGTCCAAGTCGCTCGAGGTCATCCAAGACGCGCTCGCTGGCTTCAACCACAGCAAGTACCCCTGGATCGAATGGGACGAGAACGTCAAGGGCGGTAAGCTCTTGCATATGCCCGTTCGTGAGGACATTCCTGAGAACATCAAGGAACAGTTGATCGTCGAGTTGTATTCTAAACAGTAAAATTTTTATCCATGGCTATTTTAGCATTCCAGAAACCCGACAAAGTCTTAATGTTGGAAGCCGACAATTCGTTCGGCAAATTTGAGTTCCGACCCCTGGAGCCCGGCTACGGTGTTACCATCGGTAACGCACTGCGCCGCATCCTTCTCTCGGGACTTGAGGGCTTCGCAATCTGCAGCATCCGCATCGACGGAGTGCAGCACGAGTTCGCAACCATCACAGGAGTGAAGGAAGATGTCACCAACATCATCCTCAACCTCAAGAAGGTGAGACTCAAACGCATTGTCGAAGATACCGACACCGAAAAGGCCGTTGTCAAGGTTTCAGGTCAAAGCGTCTTCAAGGCTGGCGATATCGGCAAGGTGCTCAGCGCATTCGAGGTTCTCAACCCCGAGCTCGAGATTTGCCATATCGACCCCTCCTGCGGATTCCAGCTTGAAATCTCCATCAACAAGGGTAGGGGTTACCTTCCCGCCGAGGAGAACAAGAACGCCAACGACCCCATCGACGTGATTGCGATCGACTCCATCTACACGCCCATCCTGAACGTGAAGACCACTGTCGAGAACTTCCGTGTCGAGCAGAAAACCGACTACGAGAAGCTCATCATCGAAATCAAGACCGATGGCTCGATTCATCCCAAGGACGCCCTGAAGGGAGCTGCCGAAATCCTGATACAGCACTTCCAGCTCTTCACCGACCGTGAAATCGTTCTCGACAACACCGAGAGCAACGGTAACGAGGAGTTTGACGAGGAGGTTCTCAAGATGCGTCAGCTGCTCAAGACCAAACTTGTTGACATGGACCTCTCCGTTCGTGCCCTCAACTGCCTCAAGTCGGCTGAAGTCGAGACTCTTGGCGAACTCGTGGTCTTCAACAAGACCGACCTGCTCAAGTTCCGTAACTTCGGTAAGAAGTCTCTCAGCGAGCTCGAGGAGCTGTTGGCCAACCTCAATCTGCACTTTGGCATGGATATTACAAAATACAAACTAGAAAAAGAATAAGAAACAATGAGACACAATAAGAAATTCAACCACCTGAGCCGTAAGAGCGCCCACCGTGATGCCATGTTGGCCAACATGACCATCTCGCTCATCATGCACAAGCGCATCATCACGACCCTTGCTAAGGCTAAAGCCCTGCGCATGTACGCCGAGCCCCTGATCAACAGGACTAAGGACGACACTACCGCTTCGCGCCGCCTCGTCTTCAAGCACCTCCAGAACAAGGAGGCCGTGAAGGAACTCTTCTCGACCGTTGCCGCCAAGGTCGCTGACCGTCCCGGTGGCTACACCCGCATCCTCAAGCTGGGCAACCGTCTCGGCGATAACGCCAAGACCTGCTTCATCGAGCTCGTTGACTTCAATGAGGTTATGCTCGAGGCTAAGAACCAGGAGAAGAGCGCTGCCAAGAAGAGCACCCGCCGCAGCCGCAAGAAAGCCGCTGCTCCCGCAGCCGCTGCTCCCGCCGAAGAGGCTCCCAAGACCGAAGAATAATTACGACATATTATCTTCACTATATCAAGAAACCCTGCACAACGCAATGTGCAGGGTTTCTTGTTGATTCATATTAACGTGAGCTTGACGAAAAGATATTCTAAATCTCAGCGAGTTAGCTATCTTAGGACTTGAGGGTGTGTCATAATTGCAACACGGTAATGTAACCGTGCTATCGCACGGGAAATTAAACAAATTTTAAATTAAAATTAATTTGCATAATTTCCCGCCCGAAGGGCGGTAATAATTTCAGCAATTGAATTATGACACAACTACATGTTTGATGCAATGATTATCAGGACTTTATTTTCATCGAACTCGCGCCCATTGGTGTCCGGTACAAGCTCCGTTAGGAGCTGCTAGGTCATAGGCAGGGGTGAAACGAGGCGTAGCCGAGTGCAATCCCTGCAATAGTGGGCATTTGACCTGGCCCCGCTAGGGGCGGCAGTAAATCCGTGCTACAAACTGTCGCCCCTGGTGGGGCTATATTATCGGGAGTATCATTTACAGGAGTTCCGCTTCGCTACACTCCTGCCTATAAACTGCCAGCCCTACGGGCTTAAATGTGTTAGCACACATCACTACCATTAATGCGTTGATATTTAGTCGTTTAATGAGTTCTGTTGATTATTTGACAGACGTCAATAGCTTTCCACACTAATCAAGAAACCCTGCACAATGCAATGTGCAGGGTTTCTTGTTGATTTTTCATGCCGCATGTGGCAGCATGCACGCTTAATGGCTCATTTGCCCTTGTGTGGAACCGCGTCGGCGGGGATGCTTCCCAAAATAACCGTGTCGCCCACTTGAGGCTTCTTCGGCTGGCTCGCCTCGATGCGTTCCATCACCACCTTGAGCAGATCCTCATTGGTGTTCAGCGTGTCACCCTCAGGCGAGACGACAAACATGGCCTCATACGGCTCCTCCTTCTGCCCCAGGTTCTCCATGATTGCAGCCGACATGCGGTCCAGATACAGGTTCAAGGCGTCAGTATCATTCTTGGCCTCGATTTTCTCGACCTGCTCCGTGCCATCCTTCATTTTCTTTACAAATCTGTAGCTCTTCGGCTTCTCATTGCATGACCACAGGCACGACAATGCGATAGCGGCAATCAGGATAGGAATGATTTTCTTCATTACGATAGGATACTGATAATCAGTCGCTTATTCCTTGATTTCCCAACCCAGAGCGCTAGCGCCGAGCACGGCAGCGTCACTCTCCTTGAGCTCGCTGATCAGAATTTTCACCTTACCCTTGTAGATGCCCAGCACGTTGCGGTCATAGGCCTCCTTCACGGGATTCATGATCAGGTCACCACTCTTGGTCAAGCCGCCAAACAGCACAAACGCCTCGGGACTCGAGAAGTTGGTGAAGTCGGCCAGTGCCTCGCCCAGGATGTTACCCGTGTACTCAAAGATATCCTTGGCCAGCTTGTCACCGGCAACAGCGCAGTCATACACATCCTTGCTCGTGATGGCCTCGATGTCATACTCGCGCAGTTTCGACGGCTCGTCGCGCAGTTCCAGGAATTCACGTGCCGTGCGTGCAACACCCGTTGCCGAGCAGTAAGCCTCCAGACAGCCAGTACGACCGCAGCCGCACACGCGGCCGTTGGTGCGCTTCACAATCACGTGGCCCAGCTCACCGGCAAAGCCATCGTGGCCGTACACCATCTGACCGTTCACCACGATACCGCTGCCCACACCAGTGCCCAGGGTAATCATGATGAAATCCTTCATGCCGCGAGCCACGCCATAGGTCATCTCGCCGATGGCTGCAGCGTTAGCGTCATTAGTGATCAGGCAGGGAATGCCAAATTTCTGGGTTACCATCTCAGCCAGGGGGATGGGCATCGGCCAGGGCAGGTTAGGAGCCTGGTCAATCATTCCAGTGTAGTAGTTGCCGTTGGGGGCACCGATGCCGATGCCGTTAATCTTGCCCTCAGCGTCATTGTCCTTGATCAGACGAGACAACTCGGTGTGCAACTCGTCGATATAGTCATTAAAGTCGCTGTGTTTGCCAGTTTTGATTGAGCTGCTGGCAATCACATTGCCGCGAGCGTCCACGATACCAAAGACGGTGTTAGTACCGCCCATGTCGATTCCGATTACATAAGGTTTTGCCATGATTATGGTTCTTTTTTATTGGTTGATAATAAATCTACTATTTGTCAAACGGCAAAATTAATAAATTCTTATCATTTTTTGTTCTAAAACGTCATTTTTTTTATTGACATATATTGTCTGGGTCATGGATTTCAATTCAGACTTTGTGGAAAAGTACACCAACTCCCGCTACGAGGGGTATGCCATCCGTGCCGTGTACGTGCTCTGGTATTTGTTCCCTTAGCATAACGCGATTTTTTGATGTCAAATCAACGATTTGACAGTATTGATGACTCAAAGTGGGGCGCTCGGCAATCCGAGCGCCCCACTTGATGTGTCATGATGTATCTGGCTGGACCGCACGTCAGGAAATGTGCGGTCAATTGGATTCTAGAAGCTGGCGCTCAGGCGCACGTTAAGTTGGCGGCGTGTCAGGTAGTTGGGGACGGCGTACTGGGTGTTGTTGACGTCGGTGACCCAGTAATAACTGCTCACGTTGGAGATGTCCATCAGGTTGAAGCAGTCCAGACCGAGCCAGATTTCCTTGAAGTGGCTGAACAGGCCGCTGGCGGGGCGGTGCTCTTTACCGATGAGCACGTAACTCAGGCCCACGTCCACACGCTTGTAGGCGGGCTGGCGCACGTAGGAGTCGGCACGCGTCAGGTGGGGCGCCGTGGTGGGCAGACCGTCGCTGATGATGCCCTTGAGGCTGAACTTCAGACGCGGGATGCTGGGGAAGTAGTCGGTGAAAAACAGGGCAATGCTGTAACGCTGGTCGGTGGGGCGGGGCACCTTGACGCCGCCCAGGTTCTCCTGGGTCTTCATCAGCGAGAAACTGAGCCAGGAGTCGGTGCCCTCGACGAATTGTCCGAACAGTTTCATATCCACACCGGCAATGTAGCCCTTGGAGGAGTTCACGCCGCTATAGACGAGCTTGAGGTTGTCAATCTCGTAGGGGATGAGGTTGCTCAGGTTCTTGTAATAAGCCTCGGCAGTGAGTTTGAAGGGGCGGTCCAGCGCGCGGAAGGTGTAGTCGCCGCCCAGGATGACCTGGATGCTGCGCTGCGACTTGATGTCTTTGTTGAGCAGGATGTTACGGTTGCCCAGCGTGTCCATGACCTGTTGCCGGTATTCCTTATAGAACGGTGCCTGGTAATAGACGCCGCCTGCCAGACGCAGCGACAGGTTGCCGTTGCGCTCGGGCACGAAGCCCAGGC
This sequence comes from uncultured Bacteroidales bacterium, assembly GCA_902779125.1. GTDB lineage: Bacteria > Bacteroidota > Bacteroidia > Bacteroidales > Muribaculaceae > Sodaliphilus. Next base: position 11,183 of record CACZAC010000012.1, read on the forward strand.
TCACGCGTGGCGAGATGAGCGTTTCGCGGTTGAAATTCCAATGCGAGAAACGCACACCGGCATTCAACGACCAGTATCCGATGCTGCTGTTGATGCGCCAGGTGTCCATGAGCCATCCGGCAATGCGTGTGGTGTTCAGGTCGTTGCTTGACGTCTCGGTGAAGATGACGTTGACCTGGTTGGGGATGTGGGGCAGGGAATAGCCCGCGCTGTCACGCCACTGCCACTGGCGGGAACGGTCGTAGATGTCCTCCTTGCGCAGCGACACGCCATAGGAGATACTGTTGTTGTTCAAGCCGATGTTGCCCTTCAGCGAGAAGTCCATTACGTTCATTTTCAGGCGAGTGCGCTCATGCTCGTGGTATTTGCCCACACCCAGCTCCTGTCCTGCCTGGTCGAGCCAGTACTCGCCGTGGATGTCGTAGGCCACCAGCTCGTCGGTGCGGTAACCCGAGCCTTGCAGTGTCAGGCTCGTGCCCTTGTCGTTGAACAGGTAGGTCACTGCCGCAGCACCGAAGTAGGTCTGGAACTTGTCTTTCTCGTAACCGTCGAAATAGACGGTGAATTGACGCACTTCCTTGCTCGTACCGAAGCTGGTCTCGCGGTTCACGGGTGTGAAGCGGTAGTCGTTGATGCTCACGTTGCCCAGCAGGGCGATGCGCAGTTTCTCTATGGGCTTGAAGACGAGACTCGTCTGGTAGTCGAAGTACTGCGGGTCATACTCGCCCTTGCTCTCCAGCGAACCCATCAGCGACGAGTTGCGCTTGTAGCGCACGCCGTGCATCTGGCTGTAGTGGCGAGTGCTGTGTCCCAACATCAGGCTGCCGCCCTGCAGACTGGCCGCAAAAGCGCCCTCAAAGGCCTCGGGCTCGCGGTAGGTGATGTCGAGTACCGACGACATGCGGTCGCCGTAGGCAGCGCTGAAGCCACCCGTCGAGAAATCAACCTTGCGCACCATGTCGGGGTTGATGATACTCATACCCTCCTGCTGGCCGCTGCTGATGAGCTGTGGACGATAGACCTCGATGCCGTTGATATAGACGCTGTTCTCGTCGTAGGAGCCGCCACGCACCATGTACTGCGAACTCAACTCGTTCTTGGAGCTGACACCCGCCATCGTGGTCAATACCGCCTCGACGCTGCCGCCCGAAGCGTCAGGCGTGCGCCGCAGCATGTCCACATCGATGCCCTGCATGGTGTTGGTCTGCTTCTTGTACTCGGTAATTTCCACCTCGCCGAGCTCGTGCGTCTTCTCATATAATTTAGGGTTGATGGTCACCGTGCCCTCGGGTTTGACGAGCTGACGCGTCACGGTCGAATAGCCCAGACAAGAGAACTCTACCATCAGCGTGTCGGCCTTGGGGACAGTCAACTCGTAGAGGCCCTTGGTGTCGGTGTTGGTGCCCACGGCAGTGCCCAGCAGGCGCACCGTGGCAAATTCTATGGGCTGTCCGGTGGCATCAACGACCTTGCCGGTGATTTTGACCTGTGAAAATGCTATTGTGGCGCACATCAGGCACGCCAGCAGCAACAATATGCGATGTTGAAATTTCATTGACAGTTTTTGTTTAGATACTAAAATAACGCAGAAAACCGCCCGAAATTGTAACACCGCCCATTTATGTGAATGTGAGTCCTCAGATGTGGTGCGGTATCAGTTCGAGAACATCGAGAACAGGTCGCGGGCGCTCATGCGCTTGTAGTTCCTGGGAACACTCAGGTCGATGTTCACCTTGCCGTTCCATTCGATGTCCTTGAAGTTGAGCGAGAAGGCAATATTTTTGTTCTCGACGGTGGCGTTGGCGTTGATGTTGTGAGCGATGTTGCCGGCAGTGGTGCCGTGTACGTCGCTGTAGTTGACCTGATAGGCTGCTGCGGCTTTTCCGGTGGGCATGATGCTGAGCGAGGCGATACGGCCTGCCTTGTCAAAGTTGAAGACATAGCCGTAGCCCTTGTAGCTCTCGTTGGCGTTCAATACCAGGGGATAGACCTCACTCACAGTCATCTGGTCCTTCAATGACTCCTTAAGCGTACCCTTGCCGAGGATGAACGGGCGCCCCAGGAAGATATCCTGAACGTCGCTCACGGTCACGGGAATGCCCGAGGTGAGTAGCGACACCTTCTCGGCGATGTAGCGCTTGTGGACCTTATCCACGGCAAACAGGCTGTCGGCAGTGATAATCAGTTTGCCCACCTCGATGCCCAGCATGGGCCTGAGTGAGATGTAAATGGACTTGTCACGTATCATGCGCACCTGAATCGAGGACGAGAAACTGCTGCCGGCACCCAGCTTGATGTTGCCGCCGGCCTGCATTGTCTGCCAGTCTCCCAGGGTGGCGATGACGGCGTCAAGCGTGCTCATGTAGTTGTTGGTAGTCGTTGTCGTGGTAGTTGTATCGGTAACGCTGGCAGCTTTCTTGATGCTGCCGCATGCTGCCATCGATGCTGCAAGTACAATCAGTATCGCAATATTTATCTTCTTCATAATATATAATGAATTACCTCTAATCTCTTTAACCTTTAAACTGAAATTGTGCCAACAACTTCATTCATAGTAGGTTTTGTCTTTCACTTTGCGTTGCAATAATTCGTTGTCGGGGTCCTTCTCGAGCGCCTTGGTCCATTGCTCCACAGCCTGCTCTTTCTCGCCGATGAACCACAGGATGTCGCCGTAGTGTTCAAAAAGATGCTCGTCCTCGTCTTTCTCAACAGCGCTCTTGATGTAGAGCAGCGCCATGTTGTAGTCTTTCTTGGCAAAGAATACCCAGGCGTAGGTGTCGATGTAGTTGGCGTTCTCGGGCTCGTCCTTGACGGCGAGGGCTGCCATGCGCTCGGCACGGTCCAGGTCCTGGGCGCGCTGGGCGAGATAATAGGCATAGTTGTTCAGTGCGTTGGAATTGAGCGGATTCAGTTCCAGTGCGCGCTCATAGCACTCAACGGCTTTGGCAGAGTCGCCAAGTTCGCTGTAGGTATCGCCCATGCCGGTGAAGATATCCGAGCGTTGTTCCACGTCGGTCGAATCGGTCAACTCCAGTATTTTCATGTAGGTGGAGATGGCCTTGGAGTATGATTTCATCTGGTGGTAACATCCGGCGACATAGCGGTACAGTTCCAGGTTGTCGGGATTGTATTCCAAGGCTTTTTCCGACGCCTTGATGGCATCGGCGTAGTTGTCATCTATCATGTTGAGGATGACCATGTTGCGCCATCCGTCGGCATCGGTCGGATTCACGTCCAGACTGTAGCCCAACTGCTCAATGGCGCCCTTGTAGTCCTTGCGGGCATACAGGTACTCGCTGTAGAGCTGGTGGATTTTGGCCTCGTGGGGATGTTGCTGGATGAGGACGGTGAATAGCTTGTTGATGCGCTGGGTGGTGTCCTCTTGAGAGAGCCTCTCGCGGATGTAGCTCAGCAGCACGCCAAGCTTGGTGTCCACGTCGAGTTGCTCGGCAGTGAGCGCATTGTAGATTTGCTGCTCATAGCCCGCACTGTCGCCCGCCTGGTTGCAGTACTCGGCGCGCGTGAGGTAAATCAGGCCATTGTCGGGGGCATATTCCTGGGCTCGGTCCAGATAATACAGAGCGCTGTCGGTCATGCCGTAGTGCTGGAACAGGCCGCTCATGGCGAGGTTGTAGGAATCGTTCTGCGGTGCAGTCGCCAGCATGCTGCGCATTTCCCTCAAGGCGCCGACGCTGTCGTTCATCGCCATGTAGTTTTCGATTTTGTTCGACGTAATCTGGATGGACTTGCCGAACAGGGTAGCGATGCTGTCGAGCGTAATGTTGCTCTGGACGAAGTCGCCCGAGCGGGAATAGGCCTCGGCAAGGCGCACTTGCAGTTCCAGGCGGTTGGGGTTGTGCTCGTTGAGCACCTTGATGGCGCGAAGCGCCTCCTCGGGGTGTCCCAGTTGCATGTTGGCGTCGCTGTAGAACGTCGTTTCATACAGGTCTTCGGGTTGCGCTTCAAAGTGTCCTTTCATCAGTTCCAATGCCTGTTCGCAGCGCTCCTTGGTGGTGTTGTTCATCTTAAGCAGGCACATGCCCATGTAGTAGGAAATGGCGGTGTTGCCCGGGTCCAATTTATGGGCATAGCTCAGCAGGTCATAGAAGGCGTCAAAGTTGTCGGCCAACTTCTGCTTTTGCGCTTCCATGAAGATGTATTCCGCCTTGCGCTGGTCAGCCAGACTGACAGCCTTACCGACTGTCGTCGCGTCCTTTCCAGCCACAGCCGTCAATGCCACCAACGCTAAGGTAATTATTGCTATATATCGTCTCATCAACTGTTAACTATTAACTATTAACTGTCAACTATTTCGTTCCCGTGTGCCCAAAGCCGCCTGCTCCGCGCTCCGTCTCGTCGAGGTCATCAACCACGGTCCACTCCACCGTGCTGTGGCGGGCGACCACCATCTGGCAGATGCGCTCGCCGTTCTCGATGGTCTGGGGCTCGTCACTCAGGTTCACCAGGATGACGCCCACCTCGCCACGGTAATCAGCATCGATGGTGCCAGGCGTGTTCAGCACCGTCAAGCCGCGTTTCAGCGCCAAGCCGCTTCGCGGCCTGATTTGGCACTCATAGCCCTCTGGCAGGGCGATATAGATGCCCGTGTGTACCAATGCCCGCTGCAGCGGTTGCAGCGTCAAGGGCTCTTCGAGCCATGCCCGCAGGTCCATCCCCGCGCTTAACGCTGTCCCGTACTGAGGCACATCATGCGGCCCACGGTTCACAATCTTCACATTTATCTTCTCCATAAATCAAGAATTGGTTACAAACTGCAAAAATACATCAAAAACGGTTACAACCATCATTTGAAACCTTTTTTAATGTCAATGTTAAGAATGACTATGGATGTGACCTGAATTGTGTTGATGAAATTTGGGCAACTGTCCAAAATTTTTACACTTTTTTGTGATTTTTACTGAAATCGGCGATTTTTCAAGGAAATCGCTTGGAAAGAATGTTTTGTGGCGATAAATTTGTGGCAGAGAAACCAAAAATTGAAAAATCATGAAAAAAGTAGTGCATTTATTTTTGTGCATGTTTGTGGCTCTGGTATCTTTGGCTCAAGTTCCAGAGTTGACTGTTGAGCAGCATCTCGAGGATTATGACTATGCTGTAAAGTACATTGAGGATAACTATGCGGGATTCCCTGATAAGGTTGTTGACAGCACCCGCACCGACTATAAGGCGATGAAAAACCGACTCCGCGCCCAGGTCGCCAACGGTGAGCGCCCGGGATGGAATGCTGTGGCAGAGTATTCGGCATGGTTCAATGATAGGCATTTGAAGATTCAGCAGTCTTATCCCAACGAAAAGGGAGAGTGGGTCAATTGGACTGAGCATTATATGAATAGAAAAGGAATCCATTATGAAGCTATGATGGAATATGAACCTGCAGCAATCGCCTGCAAGGTAACCGACAAGACCTTCTTGATCCGTTTCCCGTCTTGTAGTGGTGATGTTTCTGACACAAAATGGATAAAGAACTCGATTAAGCAATTCAAGAAATCCCGTTGCGAGAACCTCGTGATTGACATTCGCGGTAATGGAGGCGGTGATCCGCGTTGGACACCTTATTGGGCGTTGCTCTATGATCACGAGGGCGTTGTCCCAGGCATTGAATATCGGAATACCCCTCAGAATCTGTCTTATATTATCGACGAGGAAAAAACCTATAAGTTGAAGGGGGAGAGAGCAAAGAAACTAATGAAAATGTCTTCTCAAAATCCTGACAGTGAGTTCTTAAGTTTATTTGGCAATCATCTGATCAAAAAATACAAGAAGATAGATAAATCAGTCAAGAAAGCCGCCCTCATCATTGATAATTCAAACAGCAGCAATACCGAAGCAATGGTATCAGAAATCAAGGCAACCAGTTATCGCACCACAATTTATGGCCGCGACAATACGAGCGGCTGCCTTGATTTCTCGAATCTCGCTTTTATACATTTTAAGCATTACGATTGTTACTTTGGAGTCCCCATGTCACGCCGAATCGGTCTTCCAGAGACAAGCATTGACGCCACAGGCATCGCCCCCGACGTGCGCATCCCGTTGCCGCTGCCAGCCCGCTTGACCGACAACATCGACGAGTGGGTCATCTGGGTTGCCGAGCAACTGGAAAATAATAACTAATCATTGGAACCTTAGAATAATAGATGACATGAGAAAAACATTAATTTCGTTAATAAGTTTGGTATTCGCCTTGACATTAGGAGCTCAAAAAATTGAATTGACTGTTGAGCAGCATCTCGAGGATTATGACTATGCTGTAAAGTACATTGAGGATAACTACGCAGGATTTCCCAATAAAGTCGTTGATAGCACACGTGCTGACTATGAGTCAATGAAAACCCGTCTGCACGCTCAAGTTTCCAAAGGCGAACGCACGGGTTGGGACGCAGTCGCTGAATACACAGCATGGTTCAATGATTACCATACTAGTTTGTGCTTGATTGATGTGGATTCCTGCGGAAGGACTAGAGGAGCCTCTGATAAGTATAGACTTCAAACTCCTATCCATTATGATGAATTGATGGGGGAATATCGCCCTCAGCCTGTCGCATGTAAAGTGACCGACAAAACTTTCTTAGTTCGATTCCCTTCGTGTTATGTAGATATTGGCATGGAGTGGATTGAAGGCTCAATCAGTAAATTAATGGACTCTGGATGTGAAAATTTAATTCTGGATATCCGTGGCAACACCGGAGGCAGTGATCTCTATTGGTATCCATATTGGAGGCTTTTGGCCGACCACGATGGCGAGATTTGTGATGTGGAATATAGAAATTCGTCGGCCTATCGTGACTCCTTGTTACAAGAGCTGAGCTCCCAGGGTGTGCCTGGTGAAATTATTCAAGGTGTACAGTCGGTTTTCCCTATGTTGGAAAATATTCAATATGTTCCAGGCTTTATTGTGCGTCAATTCTTGGTGAAGTTAACCGGTAGTCAAGATTTTTCCTTTGCTCAGTTACAAAGCGTTCTCAACTCACTCGCTCATCCGGAATTGATTTCCGGCAAGGATAACATTCACCTTGAGCAGGTGAGCGACGCGGTACGCCGAGCAGCTTTAATCATTGATAACAGAGTGGCAAGTTCAGGAGAAGCACTGGTAGAGTGTTTAAAGGCGACAAGTAACCGCACTACTGTTTATGGCCGTGATAATACCGAGGGTTGTTTAGACTTTGCTAATTGTAACCAAGTGCCGATGCCCAATAGTGGCATTGATATCTCAGTGCCAATGTCACGTCGGGTGGGACTTCCCGAAACAGGCATTGACGCTACGGGTATCGCCCCCGACGTGCGCATCCCGTTGCCGCTGCCAGCCCGCTTGACCGACAACATCGACGAGTGGGTCATCTGGGTTGCCGAGCAACTGGAAAAGTAAATCACTCAATTTCCTGTGAAATAGCGTTTTATCATGATTATCATAAAATGATTATCATAAAATAATAATTGGTAGAAATCAAAAAAATGTAATCTTGTAAAGGTGGTTTAAAGCCAGTTCGTGATAAATTTTGCACTTTTGCGAAGAAAAGCGTAATTTTGTAAAAAATTTTATCACAATGGCTATGCAACGCATGAATTGGGACCGATTGATTTCGGACAAACGATTGGGACTGGAACATTACCATGACGACAAGGGAGGGGGAGTCAGGAGCGATTTTGAGCGCGACTATGACCGCCTGGTGTTCTCGTCGCCCTTCCGCCGCCTGCAGAACAAGACGCAGGTGTTTCCGCTGCCCGACAGCATTTTTGTACACAACCGATTGACACACAGCCTGGAAGTGTCGAGTGTGGGCAAGTCGATGGCGCGCGAGGTGGTTATCCGTCTCATGCCGCGCTACAAGGCTGAGCCGTGGGCCGAGAAACTACGTGATATCGGCGAAATCGTCGCTGCCGCCTGTCTGGCGCACGACTTGGGCAACCCGCCGTTCGGCCATTCGGGCGAAAAGACCATCGGGGCATACTTCAGCGAGGGCCGTGGTCTGGAATTCAAGGACAAGTTCACCGTCGAGCAGTGGAACGACCTCATCCACTTTGAGGGCAACGCCAACTCGCTGCGTACCCTCGTTCACCAGTTCAAGGGACGTCGTCCTGGCGGTTTCGCGATGACCTATTCGACGCTGGCCTCCATTGTCAAATACCCATACTCGTCGATGCATGCCGGCGAGAAGGGCAAATTCGGCTTTTTCACCACCGAGAAGGAAATCTTTGAGCGCATTGCCGACGAACTGGGCCTCATCCGGCTTGAAGAGGACCGTTACTGCCGTCATCCCCTCGTCTATATCGTCGAGGCTGCCGATGACATCTGCTACCAGATTATGGACATCGAGGACGGTCACAAACTCAAAATCATCGGCACCGACGAGACCATCGACCTGCTGCTGGGCTTTTTCACCGAGGAACGCCAGGCCCACCTGCGTGAACACATGGCGCGCGTCGCCGACCCTAACGAGAAGATTGCCTACCTGCGCTCCTGCATCGTGGGCTTGCTGGTGGAGCAGTGCGCCGCCGCCTTTGCCGCCCACGAGGACGAAATCATGGAGGGACGCTTCGGGAGCAGCCTCATCGACTGCATCGACCCGCTGCCCGCCGCTGCCTACCAGGCTTGTAGCACGCTGGCGCGGGCACGCCTGTATCGAGCCAGCTACGTCCTTGACGTGGACCTGGCAGGTAACCGCATCATCAATCTGTTGCTCGATAAGCTCATCGAGGCGGTCATGCACCCCGAACGCAACTACTCCCAGTTGCTGATGAACAAGTTTCCGCAGCAGTACGACGTCTTCGCGCCCACGCTCTTTGAACAGGTCCAGGCCGTGCTCGACCACATCAGCGCCATGACCGACGTCTATGCCCTCAACCTCTACCGCCAGCTCAGCGGCATCTCCATCCCCACAGTATAATCAATAGGCAATGATATAGTTGTTGGCACAAACTCTGCGGGGCTAATGCGAATTACACGAATCAGACCAATTAACGCGAATTTTTAAGATTTTTCGTGAAATTCGTTTATTTAGCGAAATTAGCATTAAAAAACTTTCAGGGTCAACACCTATATCGTTCCCAATAAATAAGGGCTACGATGGCCTAGGGGCGTTTCTCACTCATGACAAATTCCAGCGTTCCACCCGCCATGATGTCTTGATGCTTGAGTTTGAAACCATGTAGCCGCTTGCCGTTGAGGCGGATTTCCTTGACGTATATACCCTTGTCGCCCTTGCGGATGATGGTAAATGCGGATGATGGTAAATTCCTTGTCGCCAGCCAAGTGCAGCGTGGCACGCTGGAACAATGGCGTACCGGTGACATATTCGGCAGCGCCCGCATTGAAAGGATAGAAGCCTAATGCCGAGAAAATGTACCACGCCGACATCTGTCCGCAGTCATCGTTGCCGGCATAGCCTGCTGGAGTGGCATTATAGAATTCGGTGCGCACTTGGTTGACCAGTTCTTGAGTGCGCCAGGGGCGACCGGCGAAGTTATAGAAATAGACGGTGTGGTGGCTGGGCTCGTTGCCGTGGGCATACTGGCCGATAAATGCCGAGGCATTGCCGTTAGTCTCACGGTTGGCGGTAGTGAGGCTGAAATTCTCATCCAATTTTTTCAGAAATGCTTTCTTGCCACCCATGAGCTCGATGAATAACTCGGGTTCCTGAGGCACAAACCACAGGTATTGCCAGGCGTTCCCCTCAATGAAGCTGTTGTCCTCATAGCTGAGCGGGTCAAATGGCTCTGCCCATTGCCCCTTGTCGTCACGTGCTCTGAAGAACCCCGTTTTTTCATCATACAGGTTTATAAAGTGAGTCGCCCTCTGGATAAAGCGATAATAGTCGTCGGTGTACCCTAGACGCTTGGCAACGGCAGCGACGCACCAGTCGTCAAATGCCTGCTCCAGTGTGATGGAAACCGAAGACCTTTGCTTGTTGCAGGGCATGTAGCCCAGTTCGTCCCACAGGTCAAACGGCGAGTTGGTGTGCGGCCTTGTGCTACTCTCTACCATCGCTCGATAGGCTTTCTCAACATCGATGCCGGGCAGGTCGGCGAGAATGGCATCGGCGATGACAGGGATGGCATGGTTGCCTATCATGCAGTAGTTCTCTTGTCCCCACAGGTCCCAGATGGGCAGGTAGCCATAGGTGTCGTGATGGCGCACCATGTCGTTAACAAACTGTGCAGCAAGGTCGGGTTTGAGCAAGAGGTAAAGCGGATGCGCGGCGCGGAAGGTGTCCCACAGCGAGAATGTGGAGTGGTAACTCTGGCCCTTGGGCATCTGGCGCACCTCGTAGTTAGTGTCCATGTATCGGCCATCGACATCGCTCATGGTGTTGGGCTGCAACAACACGTGGTAGAGTCCGGTGTAGAAGATCTGCTTTTGCTCATCTGTGCCGTCAATATCGATGCATGACAACTGACGCTGCCACTCGTCGTGGGCTTGACGGACATATTGGTCAAAATCCCAGCCTAGGGCTTCGGCGGCGAGGTTTCTACGTGCTCCGTCGATATCGACCGCCGAGAGGGCGACCTTGACCGTCAATTGACTATCTCCTGCAGCATCAAACGACAGGGCGCAACGCAGCGTGCGTCCGTTGATTACCGTAGCATCACCCACTGTGCGCGTGCCGTCCATGAGCAGGTGCCCGGTGATGGGACGGGAAAATTCGGCGCGGAAATAGACTTTGCGCAGCTTGGCCCAGCCGGTGATGACGCGGTAGCCTTCTACCGTGTGGTCATCGACAAGGCGGAGTTGGGCTTGGATGATGTCATAACTGCGGCGCCCGCTATAATAGGCCTGGCCGCGAAAGGTGGAGTGGTCGAGGTCAAGGATGACCTGTTGCGGCTTCCCTTGGGGGAAAGTATAGCGGTGGATGCCAGCACGGGTGGTAGCGCTGAGCTCGGCTTTCACTCCGCTTTCCTGAAGTACAACCATGTAGTATCCAGGAGATGCCGCTTCTTGCTCGTGTGAAAACGTCTGCCCAAAGTTGCCTGTCGCCAGATACTCTGGAGTCACATTCCAGGCTACTGGCATGAGCGAGACGTCAAACAGGTCGGTACAGCCTGTGCCGCTCAAGTGGGTGTGGGATATGGCGTAGATGCTGTCACGGTTGTAGTCATAGCCCGAGCAGGGATCCCAGGTCACCATCTGTTCGGTGTCGGGACTCACCTGCACCATTCCCTGTGGCATCGTGGCTCCGGGGAACGTGCTGCCGCTCAAGGCGCCGGTGGCATCGGTCTGCGTGCCGATAAACGGATTGACATATTGGGTGTAATCGGTTGTGGTGGCTTGGAGCAGCAATGTGCTCCACAGGGCTAAGAGTAAGATAGGCTGTTTCATATATCGATAGGGTTGCAGTTGGATTCTCACATTTTGGTTACAAAATTAAAAAAAAACCGCAGCTTTTTAGTAATTTTGCACCAAAATTTGTGCAAGCCGAACACCATAAAGTTCGCTTTAAAGGTTGAGGCGCCGCCAAATTTATCCAAATAATGAAAAATGTGACTTTATGGGACTGATTGACGACAGTAAACGCATCAACGAAATAGATACTCAAGAGGAACGCGCCATCCTCGTGGGACTGATTACCCCCCAGCAGGGCGAAGCCAAGGCCAAAGAATACCTCGACGAACTAGAATTCCTCGCCGAGACGGCAGGCGCCGTCACCGTGCGCACTTTTCTGCAGCGGTGCGACGGCCCCAACAGCACGTCCTACGTCGGCAAGGGCAAACTCGAAGAAATTGTCGATTTTGTCGAGAACAACGACATCAGCCTTGTCATCTTTGACGACGACCTCACACCCAAGCAGATTGCCTTCATCGAGAAGGCCGTCAAGGTCAAGACGCTCGACCGCACGAGCCTTATCCTCGACATCTTTGCTAAGCGCGCACAGACCGCCAGCGCCAAGATGCAGGTCGAACTGGCGCAGTACCAGTACCTGCTGCCGCGATTGACGGGTATGTGGACCCACCTCGAGCGTCAGCGAGGCGGTATCGGTATGCGTGGTCCCGGTGAAACGCAGATAGAGACCGACCGCCGTATTGTCAAGACCAAAATCTCCTTGCTCAAGGAGAAACTCGCACAGCTCGATAAGCAGAAGGTCACCCAGCGCAAGAACCGAGGCAAACTCACCCGCATCGCCCTCGTGGGCTACACCAACGTGGGCAAATCCACGCTGATGAACGTCCTGAGCAAGAGCGAGGTGTTTGCCGAGAATAAACTCTTTGCCACGCTCGACACCACTGTCCGCAAGGTGGTCATTTCCAATCTGCCTTTCCTGCTGACAGATACCGTCGGCTTTATCCGCAAGCTGCCCACCCATCTGGTCGAGTCGTTCAAGAGCACCCTCGACGAGGTGCGCGACAGCGACATCCTCGTCCATGTGGTCGATATCTCGCATCCCCAGTTCGAGGAGCAAATCGAGGTCGTGAACCGCACCCTGCAGGAGGTGTGCGATGCCGGTGACAAGGAGATGATTATGGTCTTCAACAAGATTGACCAGTTCACCCATGTTCCCAAGGATGAGGATGACCTCACTCCCCGTCTGCGCGAGAACATCCCCCTCGAGGAACTCCAGGAGACCTGGATGGCACGCATGGGCGACAACTGTGTCTTCATCAGCGCCAAAAAGCAGCAGAACATCGATGCCCTTAAGAAACTGCTCTACAACAAGGCCAAGGCTGTCCACACCGCCCGCTTCCCTTACAACGACTTCCTCTTCCAAACCTACGACGACCTCACCGACGACGAGTAACTTTTTTTCTTGAAATGAAATAAACCAATTATTGTGAAAACAAAATGATGTCCTCTAAATATCATTTATCCAATAGAGTTTGTAGTATTGACTTCGTAAAAGGGATTGCTGCTATTCTCATAGTATGTCTTCATTGTTTTAGACTGGATGCAATTGATGGTCTGATTCATATTATTGCCAAACTGAGTGTTCCAGTTTTTTTTATAATTACTGGATATTATCTACCTGATATGATGAGTTCAGGACGCTTATCAATACATATAAGAAAAATATTAAAAATTACTGTTCTTAGTATCCTGTTATATGCCTTTTTATATGTTATTGATCCAAGTAAAGGCGGAATACTAAATGCACTTATTACTGTTTTTAAGTCCTGTTCCTCAGCAATAACTAGTCTTCTGCTTGGAAGAGTGCCTATTGATGTAAATGCTGGACACTTATGGTATTTAGTATCAATCTTGTACATTCTTGTTTTTTTCTCTTTTTTTGCAAAAAAGGAAAGTATAAAAAAGCTATATTTCTGTATACCAATATTGTTTTTTATTGGATACTTAATAAGTTCAGTAGTGGATGGGCTTGATGGAAATTCAAGGAAGTTTTATCAGAATTACTTATTTATTGGTTTGCCTTATGTCTTATTGGGTAGTTTCATTCATGAGAATAATGACAAAATTATTATAAGTAATAGAAAGTTAGGCATATTGTTTATTATTCTTTTTTTTGTTTATTTAGCCGAATTGGGCCTCTATTATATAGTGGGTGTTGAGATACATAGAGAACACTATTTGTCAATTATTCCGCTCGTATGTATAGTCTTAATTTGGGCTATTAATAACCCGAATTTTGGCTATAATAATTGGATTTCAAGAATCGGTAAAGATTATTCTCTATACATTTATATTTTTCATTATTATATCGTTTCAAAATTATGGGGACTAATGCCTCATAATTCTGTGTTGTCATCAAAAATAATGATGTTGTTATCTATAGTGTTAAGTGTCGCTTCTGCGTTTTTATTCTTGAGATTAAAATCCATTATAAAAACATTGAAAAAAAAGACCGTTTAGATTATCTCTCACTTGTGGTTACAACGCCTTTCTCTTCCAGACCTATGACGACCTTACCGACGACGAATAATCTTCTAAAAGGTGCATTGTTTTCTAAATCAGTAGTGATGCACGCTTTTATTATGTTATGAACCAATCTGCATTAAACCATAGAATATTATCATTTGATGTCCTACGAATTATAGCAGCGTTTGCTGTAGTGATGCTGCATGTTTCGGCTGGGAGATTTGAAAATTGTTTTCCCTCATATGAATGGGAAATAACTAATATATATGCATCAATCGTACGATGGGGTGTGCCGATATTTGTAATGATTTCAGGTGCCTTGTTCTTGAATCATGATAAGAAGATTAGCATCAAAAAACTCTATACCAAGAACCTTTTTCGTATTATTTACATCTTTATATTCTGGTCATTATGCTATGCTTTGTGTGATTCGATAATTAATAACAGTTTTAATTTATTAGATATCATAAGGTTAACATTAAAGGGACCAATCCATCTCTGGTTTCTAAAGATGCTAATTGGTTTATACATAGCAGTTCCAATCTTAAGAGCGGTTACTCAGGAAAAACGTTTAGAAGAGTACTTTATCCTTATTGCAATTCTAACAGCATTCATTATTCCTATGCTCATTACTGCCATCGGCTTGTTTGATGAAAAAGTTGGAGAAAGTGTTCAAAAGTATTATGACGTATTCAGAATAAGAATTGCTTCAGATTATGTGGGTTTTTTTGTTCTTGGCCATTATCTTTATAACTATCAATTGAGTAATGTCCTAAAGAGATTTATTTTTCTAATGGCTTTATTGAGTGCGATTCTTGTAATCCTTCTCACTCATTGGCATTCACATTATATTGGGGAACCAAGTGAAGTGTTCTATCATACCAGTCATAATTTATTTATATTGTTTGAATCCATGGCGATTTTTTTGATAATTAACCAGATGAATGTTCCTTTGAATTATTCTTCTATAATAGTCAGGTTGTCAAATCTTACGCTAGGTGTCTACCTCATTCACATGTTGCTTTATCGCATGGCATATTACATATTTGGGATTAATACATTATCATCATTTAATCCGTATTTTTTTATTCCTTGTTATAGTTTGATTATTTTTGCGGCAAGTTGTCTGGTTGTCTTTTTATTAAAAAAGATACCGATTATTAAAAAGTTTATAATGTAATGGATATCTGCTGGAATGATTTGGCTATTGTTTTTGATTTGGATGTACTAGAGTCAAACAAAGTCAGAAACAACCTAGCTAAAGATATCGAAGAACAGTTTTTTATCAGAGCCAATCAGCAACAGACCTGCGACGACGAATAAATCTCAATAATTATGGCGAACCCGACGAATAAACAAGAATTATTGGCTGCCATCAGTGATGGCTATGCCAAATTGTGTGAACAGATAGCAAAGATGAGCGACGAAGAAAAGGTCAAGCCGTTTGACTTCGCTGCTGATCCCAAGAAGTGCGGCGTCCGCTGGGAGTATGACCGCTGCCTGCGTGACTTGCTGATTCACCTCCACGAGTGGCAGGTGCTCATGCGGGAGTTTGTGCAGAACATCCGCGAGGGCCATCCCAGGGATTACCTGCCCGATGAATACCGCCGCAACTACCACGAGATGGACAAGATGCTGGTCGAAAAGCATCAGAACACTCCTCTAGACGAGTCTCAACGCCTGTTGCAGCAGACACAACAGGAGATGTTGACGCTCGCCGACAGTTTCTCGGAGGAGGAATTGTTTACCAAAGGGTACTACAAGAATACCTACACCACCACAATGGCGGCCTATTTTGTGAGTGTTACCACAAGCCCTTACGGTCAGGCGGTGAAGCTGCTCAAGACGCACCAGAAGAATTGCCGCAAAAAGTAAATTGTCTTGTTTCTACTCAAACTGGCATGATTGGGTGGCATGAAACTTGCAGCGTGTTCTTTAATACGAATGGTTAAAAATCAAGAATTACGATGAAACGATTATTGCACATTGCCTTGATTGGCGTTTTGATGTTGGCTTTTACAGGTTGTAAGGAAAATTACTCGGTAGGAGAGAAGGTGGGTAACCTGATTGAGTTCACCAAGAAAGGCGTCTTCTGGGACTCGTGGGAAGGGCGTATGAACCTCACCCAGACGGGCATGAACACCAGCGGAGAACCCTTCCAGTTCTCGTTCGACAACGACCGCAATGATCAGGACTCGCTTGTGCAGCTGCTCTATCAGGCCCAGGTCGAGGGATGGAAGGTCAAACTCAAGTACCATGCCGTGTGGGGCTTCAAGAATGTATTCTCTAATAGGGGCGAGACCGACTATTTCGTCGATGACGTCGAGGTGCTCGACAAGGATTTTGCCAATCCGCTACGCCAGATGGGTGACCGTCAGGGCTGCGTGGTCGATACCGTGTGGGTCGTTGTCGATAAAGCCGAGATGCTCAAGCACATGAAGCAGTGATAATAGAATCTAATCAGTTTGTGTGATGATACGGATTAGACGATTTCAGTTTTCGGCCAATTGTTATGTGGTGAGCGATGACACCGGTGAATGTGTCATCATCGACCCCTGTGCCCAATACCGTCGCCAACGCGAAAACTTCAAGCATTACATCAGTAAGGAGCGTTTGAAGCCCGTCAGGTGCCTGTTGACCCACGGCCACTATGACCACCTGCTCTCCTGTGACCAGGTCAGGGATGAATATGGCTTGTTCCCTGAGATACATCATGGCGATAAGCCCTGGATGGCACGGATGCAAACGAGGATTGAGGAGATTTTCGGTCTGGGCGTATTCAATCATGATATAGTACACCCGCAGCGCTTCCTGGATGATGGCGAAATCATCAAGTTCGGACATCATCAGCTCAAGGTCATCCACACCCCCGGGCATTCACCAGGCAGTGCCGTTTTTTATTGTGAAGAAGAAAAGGCTGCCTTTACCGGCGACACACTCTTCAAGGAGGACATCGGCCGCAGCGACCTGTTGTTCGGATGGGAACCCGACTTGATGCAGAGCCTGAAGATGCTCACCAATCTACTGCCCGACGACTGTGTGATATGGCCCGGTCACGACATGGAGTCCACGATGGGCTATGAGAAGCAGAACAACCGATTCCTTTGGTTTGACAGGTGAACAGTCCAGAAAAAACTAAAGAAGTACTCAACTCTCCTAATTCCTAATTAAGGGTTGTAGTAGTCCTTGTTATAGAAGTCTAAAAGTTCCTGCAGGTGGCGGTAGGCTTCGGCGGCGGGACCGTCGGGGTCGATTTCCATGGCTTCGAGGTAGCTGTTGAGCGCCATGCGGATGTTGCCGTTCTGGCGGTAGGCGTTGCCGCGCAGGTAGTAGGCATTGGCGAGCGTTTCCCTTGAAACACCCTTGCTTTCAACGATTTCGTTAGCGGCGTTCAGCGCCTGCTCGCCCTCGCTGCGCGAGAGCATATCCTTGATTTCTTGTATGGTTTTCATCTTATTAAATGATTTTATAGTTGCAAAATTACACCAACTTCTTGAAAAATGCATTACCTTTGCGATAAATAAATGATATGACTATGAATACAATGAACGAAAACGCTAAGGACCAGCAGCGTCTGGGCCAGCTCAAGAACCTCGTGATGCTCGCTTCGGCCGATGAGCGCCTTACCGACTCGGAACTCGCTGTGCTGCTCGCTGTAGCATCGCGCGAGAATATCACGCCCGAAGAGTTCAACAACGTCATCGAGAACCCTGACAGCGTGACAATTGAATTGCCCCAGGACGAGGATACCAAACTTGCCTACTTGCGCGACATGGTGGCGATGATGATGGTGGACGGCGAACTCGATGAGCAGGAGCTTGCCATCTGCAAGATTTATGCGATGGCATTGGGTTATCGCGGCTCTATTGTTGACGGCATGATTGCCGGTGTCATCGATAGCCTCGATGCCAATGATTCATCGTGCGATGAATAGATTTGGTCTGTTAACCCTGTTGACGGCATTGATGTTACCTGTTTTGAGCTTTGCCCAGAATCAGGTGGATAGCCTTAGCTGTGACGCCTGTGTGCAGCAGCTGAGCTCTCAGTGCCCCAATGGAGTGAAAGAGGGCTGGACGGTCAACTCGGTCGTCGCTGCCGGCGACACGGTCACTGTCGAGATCGAGATGCCGTCATCGTTGGGCCCGTTTATGACGGCACTTGCAGCCAACAAGTTGAACGCCAAGAAATTATGGGTATATTATGTGGCGGACTACGGTAAGGAATGGAAGAACCTGATTAACCGTATTCAGGAGGAACGGCGTTCCCTTTTGCTGGCGCTCAAACCTAAAGGCAGCGAAAAAACTTATCATCTGTTTGTGTCACCCGACGAACTTGGCACAATTCTTGCAAATGACTGATTCTGCCGAGGTTAACCTCGTGTATTGTGTAACCAAGCTAATTTGATAGAAAGAATGAACAAGAAGACAACCTTTGTGGGTATGGTGGCAGCTTTGATGATGTTGACCAGTTGCCAATCGATGAATCAGTTCTACGGCACGGCAACGGGAGCGTCACTCGGTGGCTTGTTTGGCTCAGCCATTGGTGGCATCGCCGACGGTCGGCGAGGCAGTGACCTGGGCACCGTGGTGGGCATGGCTGTCGGCGGCATCGTCGGCGCTGCGGCAACAGCCCCCAAGACCGATAACGGCAACTACCGCTCATCGGATTACTACTACGACTACGACAGGGACGATTATCGTCAGAACAACGCCTACAGCCCCTTTGCCAACATCGAAATCGAGGAGCTGCGCTTTATCGATGAGAACGACAACCGTGCCCTGGATGCCAACGAGCACGCCAAGTTGGTGTTCATCATACGCAACACGGGCCGTGACTATGTCTATGACATCGCCCCGGTGATTACCGTGAGCGGTACCAAGGCGATTTACCTGTCACCGACGGCCATTGTCAAGGAATTGGGGCCTGGTAAAGCTGTGCGCTATGAGTGCGAGCTCGTCGCTACCAAGAAACTGAAGAACGGCACTGCCGACTTCTCCATTGGATTCTCGGACGGCGACAAACTCTATACTATGCGCTCCTTCCAGTTGCGCACCAATCGCCGCTGACCGTCTGGACATAAAATATCACGAGGGGGATACCTGACATGAACAGGTATCCCCCTCGTGGTGATTTCTTGTGGCTTATCTAGCGGCAGGAATGTCGGGGAACAGTTCGTCCAGCGCATTCTGGAACGCCAGCAGCTGTGCCTTGATTCCCTTGAGTTGCTCGATAGCGTCAAAACGCTTGTCCACACCGTCGCGGTTGTGGCGTATCTGGGCCTGGGCGGCATCGAGTTTCAGGCCTTTTTCCTTAACCAGATAATAGATCTTGCTGATGATTTCGATGTCGTTGGGCGTATAGTAGCGGATGTTCTTCTTGTTGCGGCGTGGCTTGATGATGGTGAATTGCGTTTCCCAGTAGCGCAACGTCGATTCAGGGATTCCTAGAATCTCTGAAACATCACCGATTTTATAGAATTTTTTGTCCAGTTGACGCATAGTCTTGCACAGATTGACGGAAATATTTAACTTTGCAGGTTAATTACAGCACTGCAAAGGTAAACAAAAAGTTTAGGCTTTGCAACAAAAATCGAACATTTATAACATATTAAGACAAAATATTATGCTGACTGCAAAAGAAATCCGAGAGACCTTCAAGCGTTACTTTGAGGAGCATGGCCACCACATTGTGCCCTCGGCTCCTATGGTAATCAAGGATGATCCAACCCTCATGTTTACCAACGCCGGTATGAACCAGTTCAAGGACATTATTCTGGGCAACAAGGACGCCCAGTGGCGTCGCGTTGCCGATTCCCAGAAATGCCTCCGCGTGAGCGGCAAGCACAACGACCTGGAGGAGGTGGGCCACGATACCTACCACCACACCATGTTTGAGATGCTCGGCAACTGGTCCTTTGGCGACTATTTCAAGCACGAGGCCATTGACTGGGCATGGGACCTGTTGGTCAATGTCTATGGACTGGAGCCCAAGAATCTGTATGCCACCGTATTTGAGGGTGACGACAGCATCGGCGTGAGCCGTGACGATGAGGCTGCCAAGTTCTGGGAGGCACACCTGCCCAAGGACCACATCCTCAACGGCAATGCCCACGACAACTTCTGGGAAATGGGCGACACCGGCCCCTGTGGACCGTGCAGCGAAATCCACATCGACCTGCGCAGCGAGGATGAGAAAGCCGCTGTGCCCGGTGCATCGCTGGTCAACAAGGACAATCCTCTCGTGATTGAAATCTGGAACCTCGTGTTCATGCAGTACAACCGCAAGGTGGACGGCTCGCTGGAGCCGCTGCCCAATAAGGTGATTGACACCGGTATGGGTCTGGAACGCCTGTGCATGGCGCTGCAGGGCAAGAAATCCAACTATGATACCGACGTCTTCCAGCCTCTGATTGGCAAACTGGGTGAGATGTGCGGCAAGAAATACGGTGACAGCAAGGACGTTGACGTTGCTATGCGCGTCATCGCCGACCATGTGCGCACCATCGTCTTCTCGATTGCCGACGGCCAGCTGCCCAGCAATGCCAAGGCGGGCTACGTCATCCGTCGCATCCTGCGCCGTGCCGTGCGCTACGGCTACACCTTCCTGGGCTTCCGCGAGGCGTTCATGTATCGTCTCATCGACACCCTCATCGACAGCATGGGCGAGGCTTATCCTGAAATCAAGGCACAGGCCGACCTCATCAAGCACGTCACCAAGGAGGAGGAAGACGCATTCCTGCGCACCCTCGAGACCGGTATGAAACTCATTGAGAAGGTCATCGCCGACACCAAGGCTGCCGGCAAGACCGTTGTCGATGGCAAAGAGGCGTTCACGCTGTATGACACCTTCGGCTTCCCCCTCGACTTGACCGAACTGATCCTGCGCGAGAACGGCATGACCGTCAACGAGGAGGAATTCAATGTCGAGATGCAGAAGCAGAAACAGCGCGCCCGCAATGCCGCTGCCGTCGAGGCTACCGACTGGGTGGAACTCAGGGACGGCGTCACCGAGTTTGTCGGTTATGACCTCACCGAGTGTGACGTGAACATCCTGCGCTACCGCAAGGTGACTCAGAAGAACAAGTCCTTCTACCAGATTGTGCTTGACCGCTCTCCGTTCTATGCCGAGATGGGTGGTCAGGTGGGTGACCGCGGTGTCCTCAAGTTGGATGACGAGGTCATCGAGGTAAACGACACCAAGCGTGAGAACAATCTGCCCGTACACATCACTGCCAAGTTGCCGAGCGACGTCAATGCCACGTTGCATGCCGCCATCGATATGGAAGCCCGCAGCGCTATCGAGTGCAACCACACGGCAACCCACCTGTTGCATGCTGCCCTGCGTCAAGTGCTGGGCAACCATGTCGAGCAGAAAGGCTCCTATGTGGACCCGCACTCGCTGCGTTTTGACTTCTCGCACTTCCGTAAGGTCACTCCCGAGGAAATCCGCCAGGTCGAGCACCTTGCCAACAAGATGATTCGCAATGCCATTCCGCGTGAGGAACACCGTGAGATGCCTATCGAAGAGGCCAGGCAGATGGGCGCTATGGCGCTCTTTGGCGAGAAATACGGTGACCGTGTGCGCGTCATCAAGTATGGCGACTCGGTAGAGCTGTGTGGTGGTACCCATGTGGCTAACTCAGGCAATATCGGCATGGTGCGCATCGTCAGCGAGAGCAGCATTGCCGCCGGCATCCGCCGCATCGAGGCCGTTACCGGTGTCGTTGTTGAGGATATGATTGACCACTTCCAGGATTCGATGATTCAAGTCAAGGAACTGCTGAACAATGCTCCCGATGCCATCGCAGCCCTCAAGAAATCGCTCAACGAGAATGCCGAGCTCAAGAAACAGGTCGATGACTTCATGAAACAGCGCATTACCGTCCTTGCCAAGCAGGCCGAGTCCGAGGCAAAACAGGAAAACGGCATCAACGTCATCACCTTTACGGGTCAACGTCTGCCCGACATCGTCAAGGGTGTCGCTCTCGCCGTCAAGGCCGATTGCCCCGAGGCAACCGCCTTCCTGGCTGCTACCGAGCATGAGGGTAAGCCTATGCTCACCGTCATGCTGAGCGAGGACCTCGTCAAGAGCGGCAAGAATGCCGGCAACATCGTGCGCGCTGCTGCCAAGGCCATCCAGGGCGGTGGCGGTGGCCAGCCCCACTTCGCTCAGGCCGGTGGCCGCAATGTGGAGGGACTTGTCGATGCCATGCAGGCCATGCATGATGCCCTTCTTCAGTAAGCTTTATCGCTGTCGCACCTCTTGAATGGACAAAGGGTGCGACAGCGGCTTTTTATATTGTTATTCAAGATGGATTATTTATTGCTTGTCGTTGGTCTGGGCCTGTTGCTGCTCGCCGCCAATTATCTTGTTGACTCTTCGGTGGCGATTGCCCAACGGGCAAAGATTTCTAACTTTATCATCGGTCTCACGATTGTCGGCATCGGCACCAGCGCTCCGGAACTGTTTGTGTCGGTGTCCTCGGCGCTGAACAAAGTGCCCAACAATGGCGACATCGCAATGGGTAACGTGTTAGGCTCCAACATCGCCAACATTTTCCTCATTTTGGGTGTGACAGCGACGATTTTGCCCTTTTCTATCGAGCGGTTGCAGCGGGTGCGTGACATCCCGTTCCTTATCGTTATGTCGGTGCTCGTGATGGCTATCGCCAACGATTCCATTGTCCCTGGACTCAACAGCACATTAAATCAGCTGGACGGCATCATCTTGCTCATCGTCTTCATCGGATATATGGGCTGGGTGGTTATACAGAAGGGCAAGGACCCCAAGAAGGCCCTTGTAGAAGCTGACGAGGAAGCCAAGTCGTCACTCACAGGCAAGAGCCCCTGGCTCCTTTGGCCCATCGCGTTGGCTTCACTTGCCTTGCTTATCTTTGGAGGCAACCTGTTTCTCGATAGTGCCAGGAACCTGGCTGTTGCTTGGGGCTTGAGCGACGCCGTTATAGCCATCACCATAGTTGCCGTTGGCACCTCATTGCCCGAATTGGTGACCGCAGTCATTGCTGCGTCCAAGAAGAATCCTCAGCTTGCTCTAGGCAACGTCATCGGCAGCAATCTGTTCAACTTGATGTTTATACTTGGTGTGGCTTCAACTGTTCGCCCGCTCTCGTTCCAGTCGATTAATGTTGTGGACTATCTGGTGATGTTGGTGGCTGCGCTGATGCTCTATTTGGTCATCTACACGTTCAAGAAGAACAAGTTTGACCGCATCGAGGGTATTATTTTCCTCGCTATCTATATTGCTTATATCGTCTATCTGCTGATGCGTTAAACCTAATCAGTTTGCTGTAGTCCAATGTTCAAATAGAGATAACAAGATGAAAAAAAGCTCGTTTATCACTCTGCTGTGTGCCTGCTTCATGGCTTTCACAGCGCTGGCCCAGAACACAGTGGATACCCGCGTCCACATCTTTGACAGCAACGTGCGGTCGCTCAAGGTGTGCCTTGCCAACAATATGTACATCCCGCCGATACTCATGATGGGCGGCAATGACCACCTCGTGGTCAACTTCGATTATTTGGACTACAGCATCCATTATCTGCGCTACAGTGTTACCCACTGCAACGCCAATTGGCAGCCGTCGCAGTTGTTCGAGAGTGAATATGTGAGTGGCTTCAATTATGTCGATATTGATGACTATGCGCCCAGCGGGGCGACCTTTGTCCACTATTACAACTACCAGTTTACGTTGCCCAATGAAGACATGCAATTCCTGGTCAGTGGCAACTATCTGCTCACGGTATATGAGCAGGACGACTCCGATGATATCCTGTTCCAGACACGTTTTTCGGTTTGCGAGGGCATGGTGAGCGTCTTTCCCCAAGTGACGTCGCGCACCGATATCGAGTACAACGACCGCTATCAGCAGGTGAGCTTCGATGTGAAATACAAGACGAATCAGATTCGTGACCCATACAACGAGTTCATCTGCGTTGTCAGCCAGAACTCTCGCGAGGACAACGCCGTTACGGTCACCCATCCGATGATGGCCGGGGCCGACCATGTCACCTATGACCACAACCGTGACCTCATCTTCCCTGCCGGCAACGAGTTCCGCCGTTTCGAGACGGTCTTCGCCCACCATATGAATATGGGTGTCGAGTCCATAGGCTATTTCGATCCCATCTATCATGCCACGCTGTTCACCGATGAGCCCCGCAACAATCTTCAATACCTCTTTGACAAGACACAGTACGGACGCTTCACCATCCGCAACGCCGAGACCCGTGGCGAGAGCGCTGTCGAGGCCGATTACATGATGACCCACTTCAGTCTTGACATGGGCGGCAAACTCAACGGCGGTAACGTGTGGCTCTGTGGAGAGTTCACCGAGGGCTATC
Source organism: uncultured Bacteroidales bacterium (assembly GCA_902779125.1). Classification (GTDB taxonomy): domain Bacteria; phylum Bacteroidota; class Bacteroidia; order Bacteroidales; family Muribaculaceae; genus Sodaliphilus. The sequence goes on from CACZAC010000012.1 coordinate 35,366, forward strand.
CCGCTTCACAGTCGCTGATGAAGTATGACGCTTCCACTGGCTGTTATGCTACCAACATCCTCCTCAAGCAAGGCGCCTATAACTATATGTACCTTTGGGTGCCTGATGGCTCAACGGTAGGTCAGACGGGAAGAATCGAGGGCGATCACTACGAGACCATCAACGAATACCTCGTCAAGGTCTATTATCATCCTATGGGTGAACGCTACGACCGTCTGGTAGGCTACGGAGTAGCCTATTCCGGCCTATAATCCCCCCAATAATCTAGACCATCTAGAATTTCTAGATCATCTAGAGTTTCTAGAGCTTCTAGAATAATTAACTCATGCGGGTCTTGTAGTCGATGTAATCAAATTCTCGCAGGACTTCAACGGTGCCGTCCATGCGTTTCAGCAGGATGGACGGGTGCTGGATGCCGTTAAACATGTTGGTCTTGACGGTCGTGTAGTGGTTCATGTCCTCGAAGGTGATGCGGTCACCGCGCTTCAACGGCTGCTCAAAGCTCCAGTCGCCCACATAGTCGCCGCTCAGGCACGAATTGCCGCCCATGCGGTAAGTCGGTTTTGTCGGGTCCACGTCGTCGAGCGCTTGGCTGATGACGGGCTTGTAGGGCATTTCCAGGCAGTCGGGCATGTGACAAGCGAATGACACGTCAACAATCGCGGTAGTGATGCCGCTGTTGGTCACTACGTCCACCACGCTGGCTTCCAGGTCGCCCGTTTGCCAGCACCAGGCGCTGCCAGGCTCCAGAATGAGCTGCAGGTTGGGGTAGGCGCCCTGGAAAGCACCCAGCACCTGCTCCAGATGCCTGATATTGTAGCCTTTGCGCGTCATCAGGTGCCCGCCACCCATATTGAGCCACTTGAGGCGTGGCAGGTACTCGCCGAACTGCTGTTTCAGTGCCAGCAGCACTTTCTCCAGGTCAAAACTCGTGCTCTCGCACAGGGCATGGAAGTGGAAGCCCTCAATCCCCTCGGGCAGTTCCTTGAGGTCGCTTGCCAGCACACCGAAGCGCGACCCGGGGCAGCAGGGATTGTAGATGTCGGTCTCGATGACCGAGCACATGGGGTTGACGCGCAGGCCGCAACTCACCTGTTCTCCGGGCCAGTCGGCATTGTGCTGGTTTACACGGTCGGCAAAGCGCAAGTACTGCTCAATGGAGTTAAAGGTGATGTGCGAACTGCCTGCGATGTAGGCATCGATGGTGTCCTCGGTATAGGCGGGACAATAGGTGTGGGTGCGGCACTTGAGCTCATCGTTGGCAAGCAGCATCTCGTTCACCGAGCTGGCAGTAGACTCGATACCGTACTCCCTGAAGATGTCAAACGTGCGCCACAGCGCGTTGGCCTTGAACGCCATGATGATATCCACACCCGTGCGCTGGGCAACACCGGTAATCAGTTCGATGTTCTTGCGCAACTTTTCCTCATACACGATATAATAGGGCGTCTTGTACTCTTCCATGTGATATTGTGGTTTTTAAAGAATTTCAAATTTTGCGAATTTCAGCAGCAGTTTTCTCGTTTGGCCGTCGTGAAATGCAACGTCGATTTTGGCATCACCGCTGGTGTCGATGTTGGTGACTGTACCGCGCCCGAACCTCTGGTGCAGGATTTCGCTCCCCACGCTCATTTCATCGACCGTGTGGATGGTGAAATTGCCGCTGGCGGCGGGAGCGGGTGGGGTAGGAACCGATGGCCTAGACTGTGGTGACACGGTCGTCCGTCGCGTGGGCGTTGTCCGTGTGGACCGGGGCTCTGCCTCGGTGCGTCGCGGCGTGGCGCTTCTCTTGGGTGCCAGGCTGTTCCACTCATCGCGCATGGCATCCAGGTCGTCCTCATCATCCCAGCGCGAGCGCTTGCGGGCAGGCATGGCAGTCGAGTTGGTGCTTCCCATCAGCAGGTATTCTGGCGCAATGTCTTTCAGGAAGCGACTCATGACGCATGACTTGGTCTGGCCGTTGTGGTAGCGTGACGTGGCATAGGTGATGATACAGTTTACCTCGGCACGCGTTATGGCGACATAGAGCAAACGGCGCTCCTCTTCAATCTGGTAGAGGGAGCCGGCACTCATCGCGCTCGGGAACAGGTCTTCCTCTACACCCACGATGATGACGTTCTTGAATTCCAGGCCCTTAGCGGCATGGACGGTCATCAGGGTGACTTTTTCGCCATCGGGGTCGTTCATGTCCTGGTCGGTGAGCAGCGAGGTCTCGGCAAGAAAATCACCGATTAGGCAATGCTCGTCACCGGTCTCCTCCTTGATTTGCTGGAAATCATTAACGGCATTCAGTAGCTCATCGAGGTTCTCGATGCGGCTGATGTTCTCGGGGGTATTGTCGCCCATGAGCACGCTCTTGATGTGAGAGCGCTTGATGGTCTCCCTGGCGACGGTCAAGGCATCATCACCCTGCTGGTTGAGCTCTACCAACCCTTTAATCAAGTCGGTAAAACCGTCCAGTTTCGCGAGGGTGCCGCGATTAACGTTCAATCCATATTGCTCGGCATTGTTGATGACTTGCCACAGACTCACACCGCTCTGTGTGGCGCAATGGGTGATTTTGCCCACCGTGGTGTCACCGATGCCACGGGCGGGGTAGTTGATGACGCGGCGCAGCGCTTCGTCATCGTCGGGGTTGATGACGAGCCTGAAGTAGCAGATGGCGTCTTTCACCTCCTTGCGCTGGTAGAACGACAGACCGCCATAGATGCGGTAGGGGATAGCGTTGCGCATGTTGCCGTGCTTGTCGCGCCGCCCGCCGTTGCTCAAGGCTTCCTCCAGCACGCGCGACTGGGCGTTGGTTCGGTACAGCACCGCATAATCCTCGTAGCTGTCGCCCTGGCGTGCCTTCAACGCGGCAATCTGGTTGGCGACTACATAGGCTTCCTCGTAGTCGCTGTAGCACTGGATGACCGGGATGCGGTCGCCGATGGCGTTCTTGCTGAACAAGTGCTTGGCAATCTGGCCTTTGTTCTTCTCGATGAGGCTGTTGGCGGCATCGGTGATGGTCTGCGTCGAACGGTAGTTGCGCTCCAGCTTGAAGGTCTTGATGTCGGGATAGAAGCGCTGCAGCCGCAGGATGTTGTCGATATTCGCCCCGCGGAAACTGTAGATGCTCTGGGCATCGTCGCCCACGACGCACAGGCGGTTGTATTTCTTGCTCAACTGGTAGACAATCAGGTGCTGCGAGAAGTTGGTGTCCTGATACTCGTCAACCAGGATGTAGCGGAAGAAATCCTGGTACTGTTCGAGCACGTCCTGGTGGTCGCGCAGCAGGATGTTGGTGTACAGCAGCAGGTCATCAAAGTCCATCGCTCCGGCAATGTGGCAACGGCTCCAATAGGCCCTGTAGATAGCGGCTGTCTCGGGGCGCTGGGCGTCACGGTCGGCATCGATGAGGGCCTGGTTGCGGGCATAGTCATCAGGTCCTATCAAGGCATTCTTGGCGTTGCTGATTTGGGTCTGGATGGTGGCTGGCTTATAGAGCTTGTCGTCGAGCCCCATCTCCTTGACGATGAGCTTGATGAGGGAGCGCGAGTCGCTCTGGTCGTAGATGGTGAAATCGGGCTTGAAGCCGATGCGCTCGGCATTGCGGCGCAGCAGGCGCGAGAAAATCGAGTGGAACGTGCCCATCCACAGCTGGGCGGCGACATCGGGTCCCGCCAGCGGCTCGATGCGCTCACGCATCTCTCGGGCAGCCTTGTTGGTGAACGTCAGCGCCATGATGCGCCACGGCTCGTACCCCTGTTGCAGCAGGTGCACGATTTTATAGGTGAGCACACGGGTTTTGCCCGACCCTGCACCAGCAATCACCAGTTGAGGCCCGTCACAGTACTCGACAGCCGCCCGTTGCTGTTCATTCAGTTTCTCGAGATAGTTTTCATTCATGGTTGCAAATATAGTAAAAAATCAGGTGGGCTCAAATGCCTGAACCCACCTTTGGCGATAAATTATCGTTAAAAACAATTTATAGGGCTAAGCGCAGTCCTAGGTAGTGTTCCTTGAAGGACGGGGCGCCGTAGTTGCGGGCAAACACACGGCAGTACTTGGCGGAGTTGCACCAGCTGCCGCCACGGCTCACGCGATAGAAACCCGTTGCAGGTCCCGTGGGGTCGGTCTGCTCCTCGCTGCTGTAGTTGCCGTACCAGTCCTGGCACCACTCCCACACGTTGCCGCTCATGTCATAAAGGTCCAAAGCGTTGCGCGACTTGGTACACACATTATGTGTACCGTAATTATAATCCTCGGGACCAAGTGCAAAGCTATTATCGTAGAACCATGCCACATTATATAAGTTGTTGCTGCCGGCATAGATGTAGTCGCTGTGGGCATCACCACCACGGGCGGCATACTCCCACTCGGCCTCGGTGGGCAAGCGGAACTTCCTGCCCGTCAGCTCATTTAACTTGGCGATAAACTCCTGGCAGTCATTCCATGACACTTGCTCCACGGGATTATTGGGTTTGCCCTTGAACCTGCTCGGGTTATTGCCCATAACAGCCTCCCACAGCTGCTGAGTCACCTCGGTCTGACCAATACGGTAACTTGAGAGCGTCACTTGGTGGGCGGGTTTCAGATTTTCATCAGTATTGTTGTTATTGGGGTCACCCATCATGAATGTTCCGCCGTTGACCTTCTTCAATTTGAACGTCACGCCATTGACCACGAAGAGCTCGTCTCCGAGCACAACGACCACGACGAGTTCGGTGCTGGCTCCAGTGGCGTTATCGGTGACGCGGATGATACTCATGCCCTCTGCAGCTCCTTCTACGTTAAATGTATTGCCGTCAATGCCGACAATCACGTTGTTTTCGCCTTCAACCACGTTGTAACTGTAAGCGCCATGGCCGTTAAGGATATTGATGGCCATGCTTTCGCCGTCTCCCAACTCGATGACGGTCTGGCTTAATCGGAATCTGGGGCTGTCATCAGCATCATAAGCGAGGCGAATACCCACGTTGTCTTGCCAGAAATCAGGCTGCTTGCTGTCACGGCTCGACACGCGGCACTCGTTGGCATCGCTATTCCAGGCACCGCCACGCAACACGCGGTTGGAGCCCGTAGCAGGACCAGTCGGGTCATTCTGAGCCGTGCTGCTGTAGTTGCCGTACCAATCCTGGCACCACTCCCACAAGTTACCGCTCATGTCATAAAGGCCCAATTCGTTTGCGCGACGACTACCAATAGTTGCCGTGCCATAATACATGGGATTGCACCACGCCACATCATTAATCGAGTCGCTACCGGCATACTTATAGCCGCGGCCCAGTTGGCCGCCACGGGCTGCGTACTCCCACTCGGCCTCGGTGGGCAGGCGGAAGTGCTTGCCTGTTCTCATGTTCAACCTGGCGATAAACTTCTGGCAATCGTACCATGATACCTGTTCCACGGGCCTGTCGATGTACTCATAAATACCATCGTAGGGGATGTATTCTGACTTGCCTTCTCCTCTCATGGGGGCTTCACAAGGCACTTCATAGTGGAAGTGGCTGGGGTTGCTACCCATCACATTCCACCACGTTGCCTGCAACACTTCGGTCAGGCCGATGTAGAAGTCAGACACTGTAACCTCATGGGCTGGCTGCTCGTCCTCATTGTAATCATCTCCCTGCTCGTCGGTGGCACCCATGGTGAACGTGCCGCCCTTGATGGGAACCATTCTGAAGCGCGGTCCACCAAATACATCATCAATAATTTCACTTTCAACATAAACATGTGCTGAAAGGACAGTTGTGAGGCCAGTAACATTATCGGTAACAAAAATGTCGTATATACCAGCAGCCTTGCCTGTCACGGTCAAGCGGTCACCGTCAACACTCACATCAGCACTCGCATCAACATTGTTGCCAGTCACCGTGTAATCACCACTGCCGTTGAGGATATTCACTGTCTTGCTCTCACCGATGAATACTTGTAAATGCGTCTCCGAGAGGCGGAATTTAGTACTGTTCTCCTCGTCGAGCACGAGGCGAAGACCATAGTTCCACCAGCCGTTCATGCCCGATCGGTTAGTCACGCGGCATTGAGTTGCGTCTCCGTTACACTTGCCGCCACGGGTACCTCCATGATATCCAGTATGTTCACCAATTGGGTCGGTTTGGGCGTCACTGCTGTATTCGCCAAACACATCTTGACAATACTCTAACACATTGCCACTCATGTCATACAGTCCCAATTCGTTAGGCAGTTTGAGGGCGACAGGTTGGGGACCCAGATTGTTAGCGGGCGAAGGTACGGGTACTCTATTGCCCCCTTGCAACGACACTCGGCGCTCAGGCTGCATTGGAGAATTGGACTCATCGCTATGGGGAGCGTAGTAAGGGGCGTCTGATTCATCGTGAATCTTACAGGTACCTTGATACCACGCCACATCGTCGATTGAATTGCTGCCAGCGTATTTGTAACCTTTACTGTGTATGCCACCACGGGCAGCAAACTCCCATTCGGCCTCGGTGGGCAGGCGGAACTGCTTGCCGGTCAATGCATTTAGTTTGACAATAAATTCTTGGCAATCAGACCATTCGACCTTATCCACAGGCTGGGTCCAGTTGTCATCGTAACCGTATATATTGGCGCTATTATTGCGACCCATCACAGCGACCCATAGTTCTTGGGTTACTTCGGTTTGACCGATGCTATAGCCCGACAGTGTCACCTCGTGGGCCGGTTTCTCATCGTCATTGGCATCGAGGTCGTCATCGGCTGCACCCATCATGAAGGTACCGCCCTCGACACCAATCATCGTGAACGACACACCGTTGACGGTGAAAGTCTGCATCGTTGAAGCCACGATGGCCCTAAGAACGCTCACAGCACCGGTGGCGTTGTCTGTAATATGTATTTGGGTCAAGCCCACTTGATTTCCCGTAACAGTAAGGCGGTCACCATCAATGCTTACACTGACGCTGTCGCCACAAGTGACTGTATAAGCCCCATTGCCATTCAGGAGATTGACAGTTGCCTCACCGCCAACCGATACCGTCACGGTATTTTCCGACAGACGGAATGAATGGTCTTCGCCCAGGACGAGACGCAAGCCTAAGGTACGTTGCTTGTTGTTATCATCACATAGTTCCCTAAACGACACACGACACACCGTCGAGTCGTAACTAAACCAATAGTAGCCGCCACGCGCCACCCTATCATTATATTTAGACGATGATGGGCCTGTAGGGTTGTATTGCGGATAGGGTCTGTATTTTCCGAAAAAGTCCTGGCATCTTTCCCACACGTTACCGCTCATGTCATACAGTCCCAACTCGTTGGGCTTTTTGGTGGCAACAGGACGGGTAACCATATCATCTAAGTCGCATAATTCATGCCATGCCACTTCATCCACGTCGTCGCTGCCAGCGTACATGTAGCCCCGGCTCAGGTTTCCGCCACGGGCGGCAAATTCCCATTCGGCCTCGGTAGGCAGGCGGAAGGTTTGGCCCGTGAGCTGGTTCAACTTGGCAATAAATGCATGGCAGTCGTCCCAGTTGACATTTTCCACGGGACGGCTCAGGTCTTCGTAATATCCGTTGGCTGAGCTGATGATGCTCGGGTTATTGCCCATCACCGCTTGCCACAATTCCTGTGTTACCTCGGTCTGGCCGATTTCATAGCTCGGCAGCGTCACCTCGTGGGTGGGCAGTTCATCCCTGCAATATGAATCTGGACCGAGTTCGGCGGTCAAACCCATCGTGAAGGTACCGCCATCGACCACTACCATATTGAACGACACGCCATTCACCGTATAGGTTTTAACCTCGGCAGGATTCAAATCAGCGCCATCCAGCAGATGGTCTATCAATTTGGTGAGGTCGTTGATAGTGACTTCGCCATCACGGTCAATATCTGCATTGGCGTTACTCATGGGGTTGTCACCTTGCAGCAGATAATCTACCAATGATGTCACGTCGTTGATGTCCACACAGTCGTCACAGTTCACATCGCCTGGCTGCCCGGGGACGCCTGCCGACACCGACAGGACTGCCACAAACAGCAAAACAAAGGTTTGCAATGCTTTTTTCATGTCTTGTTTTTGTTTGTTGATAAGTTAAAAGGCTATCAGTTAATGAGTTAATAAGTTGATAATATCATTCATCCTGCAAAAGTAAATAAAAATACCGAATTTCCACCCCTGTATCATAAAAAAGTCACGTCCACCCCCTTCATCAAGGGCAACGTCATGCAAGCAAAATAAAACCAGAAAAACACCCGAAGGGTGACCGTTGAGTAACCCGTGGTACCTGGCAACGAAACGAGCGTAGCGAGTGAAGTGCCAGGCACCACGGGCTATCGCCACCATCCCTGTCGTCGCCGAAGGCCACCCCGACAACGTGGTAAGACACCTCATAGGCTCGCCCTTTGGGCGAGAACAACCTGAAAGCCAGCCTACTGATTTAGCTATTTCTGCCGCCCCAATGGGGCTAGATTGAGCACCTAACTAATGCAGGGGTTGCACTCGGCTTTGCCTCGTTGCACCCCTGCCTATGTTCTGGCCGCTCCTGACGGAGCTTATTGTTGTACCCCTGCGTCCGCTCCTGACGGAGCTTTTACGGAGACTAGTGATTCTACACCTCTTTATTGAAGGTGGCTTCCCGGTACTTGATGAGTTCGATGTTCAAGCGCTCGAGCAGAGAGAGTTGGACGTCGTCGTTGCTCTCGGCAGGTCTGTACCATGGCTGTTTTTCGAAGTATGCCTTCAGGTCCTTGGACTGGAACACATAGCCGCGACGTGCAAGGATGAAATTGCGCATCAGGCGCAGTGTCGGTTTGTCGTAGTAGTTCAGTTCGCTGCCGTGGAGCAACGTGTTGCAGACGAAGTCATAGCAGCCGTAGTTTGAACTGGAACTGGTGAGGGTAAAACTGTCAACAAGCAATCGGTGCGGAAATTCGTACTCATCATACCCCACCGGATACAAGCGCAAGCCACACTTGATGAACTCCACTTCCATAGGGCCGTTCAACGGAGTGCCTTCACCGTCGATGCTGAGGATGCCTGTCGTATGGCCGTTAAAGGTTACGGGCTCGATGGGCACATAGGTGCCACCCACGAGGGCCTTGTTCCAGTCGATGGACACGCGGGTGCCGTCGTCCATGGTGTAGTCGCCCCTGAGGAGCGTCATCCAGGTTTCCACGTTGAGTTTCTGGTTGTCCTCTTCTCTGGTGCAGGACATCAATTTGTACAGGGTGTCTTCTGCGTCATAGAAACAGAGGATATTCAAGTCCTCTTGCTGGATGAGGCGAACGGTGTGCCCTTCTTCTTCGATCATCATGGCGTCGTTGGGACCCTGGGCGATGGTGTAGGTGCCGGGTTCGCCTTTCACGGGCACGAGCATGAATTCGAGTTCCTCGCCCTCGACTGTCGAGTCAAGAATCACTTTGCCCCCATCACTCAGGGTGGCGGTATAGACGAGTGCGCCGTTGTACCACATGCTGCCTTGCTCTAGGTATTGTGCTCCTGCAACGAGGGCGGTGAGCATCATTAAGATGATTGTTGTTCTTCTCATTAGATATCGATTTTGTTGTGTTAATTTCTTGTTAATCAGCAATTCGGTATTCCTTGCCGGTGTATCGCCCGTCGATGGTATAGACGCGCTCCATCGAGTATCGTTCGCCTTCAGGGGCATACTGGTAATTACTCATGTGGATTTCCTGTTTCTCGGGATCGATGGCAACCAGCCCCTCGTTGGTAGGCAACTGGATGGCTTCTTTGGTACTCATGTCGATGACGTAAGACCAGACGTTGCGGCCGTCGGGACAGCCCTCGACAAAGATTTTGTCGGCATCCCATGGAATGAAGAGGGTGTTTAAACAGTCGCCGGCGGCAATTTGGTCAATCGCAACCTTGATGCCGTTGCCGTCTTGCATCTGGGCCCATCGTGGTTCGGCGGTGTTCTCTGTGACAAGGATGCAGGTTACAAAGCCCGTGTTCTTGTCACGCAGCCACACCGAGTACTGGCCGTTCTCAGAGCCCACACCGTCGACGTTGACATACAGTTCCCTGTCATCGTCCTCATCTTTTAACTCGGCATCATCGGGCAGCCTTTCCTCCTCTTCCATCTCGTCCATGTCTTCGTAGGGATTTGCGGTGGAGTTGTGATACACATGAGCCATGCCGGTAAAGGTATATTGGTGGTACCAGTTCTCACCGGCAGGTGAGGTCTCTTCTACGGTGATGGTCTGGTCGTATTCAAATCCCAGATAATAGTGTAATGTGGAATTTTCCCATTTGCGCGGCAGGTTTTGGAAGGGGGGGGCTTGAGGCGTCATCATCCGTTTGGCGTGGTCGTAGTAGTAGAAGCAGCAGAAAGGCTGCACCTTGTTATCTGCCTCAGCGAAACTGATGACGAACCACAGGTTCCCGTTGTCGCACAGATAGTTGCGTGCTTCGACGTCTTGGGTCGCTCCATCCATGTGATGAAAATAGGCCCAGTTAAAGTCCTCACAGTCCACAAACACAATGCCGTGGCACCCCGGGGGCATCGTCGCTTCGTCATGCTGATAATAGCTGTTGTCGCCTGCAGCATCGATAATCGCCTGCACGCTCGCGGTGGGCCAGACGGTGTGAAATGCCCTCATCAGCGTCATCACATCGACCGTTCCGTTGCTACTCTTCACGGGGATAGGCTTGCTCATCCAGTTGTCATTGACGACCTTGAGCGGCTGGATGCCGGCTTGCATGCCTCTGGCGCCAAGTGCCAGCGCACAGCAGTATAATAGTAATGTGATTGCTTTTTTCATCGCTTGATTGTCATTTTTCGTCGATTTCAGTCCAGTAGATGTAAGGCTCAATGGCATTAGGAACCGCCTTCATGTAAGCCTTTCCTTGCTCAGCGCTGATTTCTTTGCCGTTGAGCGTGGCGCCGTCAATTTCACCGTAAACCTCCAGTGCATTGAAACTCTCGACACACTTGCCGCCCTTGAACTTGAAGATTTCGGTATAATAGGACGGACCTCCGGCAGGTCCCGAAATCACCAGGTAATGGTTGCCGTCCCGACTCTCGGGGAACGAGGGCTTTAAATTGGGTCTCACGGTACCCACGAGTTTGAGTTTGCCGTTCTCGCGGCTGAAGAATGCACCGTTCTCCTCCTCATCGTCGCTGATCCAGATTTGCTCGCCTTCATAGTCGATATAGACGTGGCTCCACTTGGACAGTTTCACGAACTCGTGTTCTCCGGGGTCGTCGTCGAGGTATATTTTCTTCATACTCTCGATGTCTTTCTTCCACACGGGGAGGGGTTCGTCGATGAGAGAGTGGTAAACGGTATATTGCTGGCGGTCGAGTTTGCCGTTACCCAGGAGCATGATGCCGGTGGTGGCACTCTCGGGAGCCCAATGGATGTAGCAGAATTCCGTTCCTAGTGGACCTTCAAATACCGCTTCGATGCTGCTGGGTTGGTATTCGCCGCCGTCATCGGCATTCCATGTGGGGCCGTATTCGGGGTCATACCAGCCTTCGACGGGATAGGAATAGATTTTATCGCCGTCGGTGATGATTTCCAGCGCCAATGCCGATTTCTCGTTCGGGTCGTATTTCTTCCTTGTGCTGTTCTTGTATTCGCCCTCAAATTGCAGCACGCCATAGGTGTAGCGGTCACCGATGATGCAGCATTCCACCGAGCGCGAGACCTTCATGCCGTATTTTTCCTCCATCTTCTTGATGACGGCAAATCTCATGGGCAGTTCCCTGTCGGTCGATGTCGGTTTGATTTTCAGCGCTTTGTGGGTGGCAAGATAGCTGTCGGTGACGACAACAACGCCGTCGTCATCCTGATTGGAGCCGCCTTGGAAGGTGAATCGGGCACCAGGGGAGGGGATTTCGGGCCTGCTGTGCAACTCGCCCGGGAACATCTGCTCGCCGTCGGGGTTGAGCAGAATCTCGTCCACATATTTCACGTCCCGCGTCTTGATGCCGTCAACAATCAGTTTGGTGTACTTGGATGCATTGTGGCGGAATCGCTCCTGAAGTTCCCATTCCTGATGCGCATCGTCATAGTACTCGGCATAATCTTCGTCCTTCTGGGGCTCTTCAAGATTAGTCCAATAAACCATCTGCATCATGTCGTTGCTGTTCCCGAGCAGGAACATGGGTGGGAGAGTGGTACCGCCCTTCTTGTCGGGAGCACTGCCTGCCGTTAGGGTAAGAATACTGCAGGCAAAAATCAATGTAAGTAATAATTTTTTATTCATCGCCAAATGTACTTGTGGTTTCGTCAATGATTTCTAGGTATCCGTCTACCCACGCATAGGTCCATGTGGTGATTTCCACCGCATCGGTGCGGGCAGTACTGGTGATAGTCTTGGTGTCGGGATGAATGACGGGGTTACTGATTCGGTCAAAGTCCAGAACCAGGGAGAAGCGCTTTTCCTCGTCATTCCATACAAAGGCGACATAGTACTCTGAAACGCGCCCCACGCAGTTGCGGCCGATGAAAACCATCAGGTCGGGGATGCCGTCAAAGTTGATGTCCGTCTTATCGTCCACCCAGCTGGCGGCCTCGTCGGCGCTGGGCGCTTTATCAAGCCTCTCAACCAGGTCGCCTTCAAATTCCATCTCGGGTTCCTCGTCCTGAGACGTGTAACCCTTGACAGATATCTGCCCGATGTAGCCCTCGCTGTCGGTGCCGAACGACACGTCAAAGCGGTAGTTCTCGCGCTCGGTGCAGGTCACACCGGTCTCTTTGCCCAGCAAGCAGTCATCCGGTTGGATGTCGTGGGCAAGCAGTTGCAGGCAACTGCACAACGTCAATATGGCTAATAGTTTTCTCATATCACTTGAATTTGATGGATTGGATAATCGGGGTCACGATGCTGTCATAGAACTTGGCATCTCCTTCATAGTAGGAAATGGTGCCGCCTGCGGCTTTGCCGTTCCCGCCGATGACAAGGAAGTGCCAGTAGACCACATGGCCATTATCGATTTCGCTGGTCGTACGCATAATCATGGTGTTGCCTTCAACTGTGGTCTCAACAACTGTTTCCTCCATGGCCTTGACTGACCATGTCATGTTCTCGGCATACTCGTTCAGGTCGTCGAGTTCTACATCCGTCTCAAACACGTTGATTGTGGCACTGGAAAGGTATTCATCGCCATCGTCACGCACGTTTACTGCATTGGAATTAAAACTCTTGTTCGTGTCGGTGCTCCAACCATCAGACTTCTCAAATTCAGCAGGAAGGCTGACTGTAAACCCTACCAAATCATAGGTCTTGTAACCTTCGGGGGCCGCTGCATTTGCATGGATGGTGCTAGTACACAGCGCCAACGCAACACTTGCTGCAATGGTGAAATGGATAAATAAGTTTTTCATAAGCCTAATAAATTGTTTAACTATTCGCAAAATTATAGAAAAACTGCGAATTAATCAACACTTTTTTTAAAAATATACCCCAAACCCTCACTAGGGACTATAAACTAGGGACTAGAAACTAGAAACTGTTAACTCCTGATAGAGTGGTATTTCTTCCAGGAAGCGGTAACTGTTCTTCTCGTAGTCGATTTGGCAGCAGTAATGACTCAGGCCGTTGCTCACAATCAGGTAGCGGGCCTTGAGCACCATGTTGTAGCGAACAATCTGGTCAAACACCTTCTGAGTCACGTTGATGCTGGGCGCCTTGTACTCCACGATGACTAGCGGTTGTCCCGTGCGGTCAGCGACCACCGTGTCGCAGCGGCGGGCGATGCCGTTCTGTGTCAGCGACACCTCATTGCCCATTAGCGCGGCGGGAAACTGCCTGTCGGTAATCAGCCACTCCACGAAGTGCTGGCGCACCCATTCCTCGGGCGTCAGCGCCACCCATCGGTCGCGCAGCCGGTCCCAAATCGCCCACGAGCCGTCCTCCCGCTTCGTCACCTTATAATCGTATTCCGGTAAATTCAACTCCACCATCGTCACTTCATTTACAAACGACCTAAACAACTATTGAACAACATCAATTATTCAAAAAACTAATCTTGTTGTTTGATATTTCCTTTTTTTATTTACAAAAGTACTACTTTTATCAAATAATATGTTATATATTTGCGCAGATAATCAATAATCCTATAAAAATATCCTCTTATGGCAAAGAAAAAAGAGTCTAGTAGTAGCAAGGGTTGTCTGTCAACTCTTTTGGTTTTAGCAATTATTGCGGGTTTGGTTTATTATTTCTGGCCGACTTCCCCTCCTGAGGATGGCGATCCTAAAACCGAGACAATCACTGTAAAAGGTGTATCCTTTAAAATGGTATACGTCAAGGGTGGTACATTCAATATGGGCCACACTCAAGAACAGGGTTTTGAAAATATAATAAATGAGAAACCTGTTCATCAAGTGACGTTATCAGATTTTTATATAGGTCAAACTGAGGTTACTCAAGCTTTATGGATTGCGGTGATGAGTAACAACATGGGTAATGGTACTCCAAAACATAGCTCTACTGAGAACTTAAATCGCCCAGTGGGATCTGTGTCATGGGAAGACTGCCAAAGATTTGTCGCTAAATTGAATCAATTAACAGGCAAGAACTTCCGCTTGCCAACTGAAGCTGAATGGGAATATGCTGCTCGTGGCGGTAAAAAGAGTAAAGGCTACAAATATGCTGGTAGCAATAATATAAATGAAGTCGCTTGGTGCGGTCTGCCAGATGATATTGGACCCAAAAATGTTGCTACTAAGTCTCCTAATGAGTTAGGCGTCTATGATATGAGTGGAAATGTTTTTGAATGGGTACAGGATAAATACGGCAGTTACAGTGGTATAGCTCAGATAGATCCAACGGGTTGTGATTCTGGTTCTTTTGGCGTTTACCGTGGTGGCGCTTGGAACTACGATGCCGATTTCTGTCGTGTTTCATACCGAGGATTCTGCCTTCTGTTGAACATGAATAAAAACCTTGGATTGCGTCTCGCCCTGTAATAGATTCATTTTCTAGATAAATGGGTTGTTTTCTTATTGTGTAAAGCAATCGAATTTTGATCATCGCTTTAATGTGGATGATAATTACATAATATGTATTCTTATTTTCTCGCAAATATATTAATGTTATAAAGTATAGTCTATTATGAAGAAATTTCTATCATGTTTATTGGTCTTAGCAATTATAGCAGGACTAGTTTATTTCTTTCTGGATGACGATAGTCCTGAGACAGAGTCTTTTACAGTGAATGGTGTGTCTTTCACTATGGTTGCGGTCGAGGGTGGCACATTCATAATGGGTGATAATTCTGAACAGGATGGTGAAGCCTATGATTTAACAACGAAGACTCATATAAAAAATGAGAAACCAGCTCATAAAGTGACTGTATCGTCTTTCTCTATCGGTCAGACTGAGGTGACTCAGGCTTTGTGGCTTGCAGTGATGGGTAGCAACCCGAGCTGCTTTACTCCAAGGCATGGCCATAATTTAAATGTGAATCGTCCAGTGGAGAATGTCTCGTGGAATGAATGTCAAACTTTTATAGCTAAGTTAAACAAAATTACAGGAAAAAAGTTCCGTCTGCCCACTGAAGCGGAATGGGAATTTGCTGCCCGTGGCGGTAACCTCAGTCAGGGCTACAAGTATGCAGGCAGCAACAACCCTAATGATGTCGCTTGGTTCGAGGGAACCACAAATAAAAAGTATAGCAGTGACGCTGAATATGGTACCCATACTGTCGCTACCAAAGCGCCCAACGAATTGGGATTATACGATATGTCGGGTAATATATGTGAGTGTGTCCAAGATCGGTATGGAAGTTATAGCAGCGAAGCTCAAACTGACCCGTCAGGTCCAGATAGAGGCCCATCTATTGTTGCTCGTGGTGGTGGCTACGGCTACAGAGCAAGGTTCTGCCAAGTGTCCTTTCGTCACGAATATTCTCCAACAAGTGCATGTGACGTTCAAGGTTTTCGCCTCGCCCTTTAAAGCGATTTGATAATAATTGTAGTATCATTATTTATTAATCGTTTATACAGGTAAGAAGGGCAAAAAACTGCATATTGCCCTTCTTGCTTTTTGACTGCTCAATGGGTTTGTATAGATAAATCAATCGTGATAGACCTACAAATGCTCAATAGGCCATCAGCGAATCACTATTTTCATTATCTTTGCGGATAAATAAATACCGACAATACAATGAAACGGATTCTTTTCACCTTATCTATTGCCATTTTGGCTATGACTGCCATGGCGCAGCAGTTTGACGACGTTTTTGAGAGCCGCACCCTTCGTCTGGACTATATCTTTGCGGGAAACCATGATGCCCAGCAGATTTATCTGGAGCAGATGTATGTCACCCCGCAGTGGGCGGGCCGCAAGAGCCGCCTCGCCGACGTCCCCCTGAAGGGCAACGGCCAGATTCAGGTCAAGGACCATGCCACGGGCCAGGTGCTGTTTGTACACACTTTCTCGACGCTCTTCCAAGAGTGGCTGGCTACCGAGGAAGCTACCAAGGTGAGCAAAGCCTTCGCCACGAGTTACAATGTGCCCATGCCCAAGCAGCCCGTTGACGTGACGGTGTCACTCACCGACTTCCACGGCAAGGTGGTGACCAGCCTGACGCATACCGTGGATCCCACCGACATCCTCATCCGCCAGATTGGCGACAACGGCATCCCTTATCATTACATCTGGAAAGGTAAGACTGTAGAGACGCAAAATGTTGCGTCTCCCGACCAGCCCGGCAAGCGTGACTACACGCCTACCGAGGGACCCCTTGACGGCGAGCCCGACATCACCGAGTGCATCGACCTGGCAATTGTCGCCGAGGGCTACACCCGCGCGCAGATGGGCAAGTTCTACACCGACTGCCAGCGTGTCGTGGATGCCCTGTTTGCTCATGAGCCGTTCACCTCGATGAAGGACCGTTTCAATGTCGTTGCCGTGGCTGCCGAGTCGCTCACCAGCGGTCCCAGCGTGCCGCACCTGGGACGCTGGAGCGCCACACCCGTGGGCACCCACTACGACACCTTCTACAGCGACCGCTACCTGATGACGCAGGACATCCACCGCCTGTATGACGTGCTGTCGGGCGTCCCCTTCGAGCACATCATCGTGCTGGTCAACAGCGACACCTACGGCGGTGGCGGCATCTACAACCAGATTACCGTCACCACGAGCGACCATCCCACGTTCCATCAGGTGCTCGTGCATGAGTTCGGCCACGCCTACGCTGGCCTGGGCGATGAATATTTCTATGATGACGCCTACGAGAGCATGTATCCTGCCGATACCGAGCCATGGGAGCCCAACCTGACCACGCTGGTCGATTTCCAAAGCAAGTGGGCCGACATGGTGCCCAAGGGCGTTGCCGTCCCCACGCCTCCCGACCCCAAGGTGCCTAACTATCGCAAAATCACCAACGAGAAGGAGCAGCGCCTGCTCGATGCCGCCACGCAGCGCGTCGGCGTGTTCGAGGGTGGTGGCTACCAGTCCAAGGGCGTCTATCGTCCCGCTCAGGAATGCCGCATGAAGATTAACGAGGTGCAGAACTTCTGCCCCGTGTGCTCACGCGCCATCCAGCGCATCACCGACTTCTACACCAGCCACTAACCTCTACGGTTCAAGCCTGAAAAAAAAGAATCGGGCTTGCGCCCGAGAAAATATTTAGTTTGATTCTAGACAGATACAGGGAATAGTATAGCAGTCGACGCTACAATGTGCCTCTATATTATTAAACCGTGCATAAGCACGGGAAATTAATCAAATTATAATTTTAAAATTAATTTTTTTTAATTTCCCGCCCGACGGGCGGTTTATATGTTTTTGCGTCCGATACCCTTGTTTTGTCAAATGGATTTTTGTTCCAGGGCAAGCAGGAATTGCTTTTTGTCGGTGCCCGAGGCATAACCGCCCAGGGTGCAGTTGGCGTTGATGACGCGGTGGCAGGGCACGACGATGGCAACAGGGTTGTTGTGGTTGGCCTGTGCAACCGAGCGCGATGCCTTGGCGTTGCCCAAGCGGGCAGCCTGTTCGCCGTAGGAAATCGTCTTGCCGTACGGAATCTGTCGCAGCACGTCCCACGCCTTCATCTGGAATTCGGTGCCTTTCATGACGAGGGGCAGCGAGAACTCACGGCGTGTTCCTGCAAAGTATTCCTCCAGCTGGCGGATGCATTGAGAGAGTAGGGGAGTGACCGTCTCGACGGGCTCCAGTTTCAGCTTAGCCGCGATTTTATCGAGTTCGTCGGCGCTCCAGCCAATCAGGGCGATACCCTCGTCGCTGGCGGCAATGGTGAGCGTGCCCACGGGTGACTCCATGGCCGTGTGGCACAGGTGGCCCTTGTGGACGGGCTCTATACTCAGTTCGGCGGCTTTGCCGAGCATGAGACGATAGGCAGCGGCATACTCGTTGCCGATGATGCCGTCGAGGATAGCGTCCTTGATGGCATCCTTGATATAGCCCACGGGGCGTGACGGGGCGAGCCCGAAGGTCTGCATGATTTCCTCGCCATCGACGGGCGGCTGGAAGTTGCGCACACAGTCCTTTTCCTCGATATCCACCAGTTTGCGTTTCACCAGGTCGAAATTCTCACGGAAGCGCTGCACCTTGTTCTGGTTCTTGCTCGTGATGTCGGCCTTGCACAATGTCATCAGGTCGTCGATGTCGTCGCCTGCGTCAAAGAGCAGCCGCCTCACGGCGCTGTCGGTCACCTCGTCCTCGACCAGGGCGATGGGACGCATGTGCAGACCCACGAGTTTTTTTACATATTTCATGTGCTCGTTGAGCGGCAGGCGCATCTTGGCAAAAATCTTGGGCACCATCTTCTCGCCGACGAAGTTGTGGTTGTGGAATGTCCACCCCAGCTGCGGGTCCCAGCGCTTGGTGCGTGCCTTACCCACGTCGTGCAGCAGGGCAGCCCACCGCAGCCACACGTCATGGCTGGCGTCGGCGACATTGTCGAGCACCTGCAACGTGTGCATGAAGTTGTCCTTGTGCCCGCGGCCGTTGACGGTTTCCACGCCCTTGAGGGCTGCCAACTCGGGGAAGATGAGCGGCAGCAGCCCGCACTGGTCCAGCAGCATCCAGCCGCGTGAGGGCTGGTTGCTTGCCATGATTTTCATCAGTTCCTCGGCGATGCGTTCGCGGGTGATGATGTTGATGCGCTTGGCGTTGCGGCGGATGGCCGAGAAGGTCTCGGGATAGATGTCAAAACCCAGTTGAGTGGCAAACCTCACGGCACGCATCATCCTCAACGGGTCGTCGCTGAAGGTGATGTCGGGGTCGAGCGGGGTGCGAATGATGCGACGCTCCAGGTCACCGATGCCGTCAAACGGGTCTATCAACTCGCCATAGCGCTCCTTGTTCAGGCAGATTGCCATTGCGTTGATGGTGAAGTCGCGGCGCTTCTGGTCGTCATCGAGAGTGCCGTCTTCCACGATGGGATTGCGGCTCTCGCGGTGATAGGACTCCCGGCGGGCGCCCACGAACTCCAGTTCCCACTGGCGAGTCTTGACCTGGGCGGTGCCGTAGGTGCGGAATACTGCCAGGTGGGCACGCTTGCCGATGCGGCGGGCGACGGCTTTAGCGACCTCGATGCCGCTGCCCAAGGTCACAAAGTCCATGTCGTTGCTGGGGCGTTCCAGGAAGATATCCCTCACATATCCGCCCACGACGTAGCACTCGCGGTGCAGCTCGTCGGCGACGTCGCCCACCAGCTTCATCACGGGCCTATTTACATGTTCTGCTATTTTTTGACGGTCAATTTCCATGTTTTTTGGCTCTGGGACTGCAAAAATACTGCTTTTTTCGCGCTTTTTTTGCTCATGTTGTCAAAAATCCTTACTTTTGCATCGCAAAACAGCTCCAACGGGCGTTTTGGCATCATAACTTTTTTCAATTCCACTTCTCTGCATATTTCCAGATACATTTTTGTCATTATTGTGTGATGTTTGTTTTGACACGATAATTGCATCCCAAGAACAATAACCGGGATAGCAGGAGTAGAGAATTGATGTAACAACCGTTGAAAACAAATCATTTAACAACAGGAAAATGCGTGCCCGAGAGTGCATGCGATGGTGTAATGTAATCGTGGCTGTCAATGGCCTGATACACCTTTCCGGTTTTACTTTATTATATTATGTACAATATCGATCAACTTCAAGGAATGAGTGACGAGCAGCTGCGTGAGCTGGCTAAGTCTATGGGCATCAAGCGCGTCGATTCGATGGAACATGAGGGCCTTGTCTATGAGGTGCTCGACCATCAGGCCGAAGCCGAAGCTGCCATTGCACCCGAGCCTACCAAGAGACGCCGTGAACGCATTAAGCAGCAGCCCGCCGCCAAGGCTAATGGTAACGAGGTAACCAAGGATGATGCTGTAGCTACCAAGAAAAAGACTCAAGATAATAAAAAAGAAGACAAAATAAAGAAAGAGGAAACTCCGAAGGCTGAAGAGGCGCCCAAGGCAACTAAAACGTCAAAAGCGGCTAAAACGCCCAAGGCTGAAGAAGAACAGCCCCAGCCCGCTGAGGTAGAACAGCCCAAGCGCAAGCGCGGCAGACCTACAGCAGCCGAAAAAGCCGCCCGTGAGGCCGAAAAAGAACAAGCCGAGCAGAGCGACGACAACGCTGCCATGACCCAGGTTGAGGTGACTCCCGAAGAACCCGCCGAGCCCAAGCAGACGCGCCGCAAAGGACGCAAAACCAAACAGGCCGCCGAACAACTCGCATTGCCGTTTGATAATGCGGTTGAGCAGCCTGTCGAGGAAGAACAGCCCGTCATCGAGGAGCAACCGGTGGAAATGCCCATCGAGGAGGAATATATCGAGGTGCAGGAAGAACAGCCCGTACAACCGGAACCTACGCCGCGTGAACGTGAACAGATGTCTCTGAACTCGTTCTTCAACACGGGTAGCGGTTTCACCTTCAAGCCCCGCACCCAGCAGGAACGTGAGGAGGCGATGCGTCGCGCCGAGGAGGAACGCAAGCGCCAGGCCGAAGAAGCCGCAGTTGCGCCCATCGTGATTCAGGAACCCAAGGTGGTCAAGGAGAATAAGAACAAGAAACGCAAGATGAAGCAGCAACAGCAGCAACAGATTGCCGAGGATAATCCCTATATCGACCAGCCTTATAATTTTGACGGTATTCTCGAGGCTCAGGGTGTGCTCGACATTGCCCCTGAGGGCTATGGTTTCCTGCGTTCCAGTGATTACAATTACCTCACATCGCCCGATGACATCTATGTTCAGCAGTCCCAGATCAAGGCTTACGGCCTCAAGACCGGCGACGTCATCGAGGGAACCATCCGTCCGCCCATGGAGGGTGAGAAATACTTCCCCTTGAGCGAGATTCGCCTCATCAACGGCCGCACTCCTGCCTATGTGCGCGACCGCGTGCCTTTTGAGCATCTGGTGCCCTTGTTCCCCGACGAGAAGTTTGACCTCGTGAGCAAGCGCCATCCCACCATCTCACAGCGCGTGGTGGATATGTTCTCGCCCATCGGCAAGGGCCAGCGCGGACTCATCGTCGCCCAGCCCAAGACCGGTAAGACGATGCTCTTGAAGGAAATCGCCAATGCCATCTCGGAGAACCATCCCGAGACCTACATGATTATCCTGCTCATCGACGAGCGCCCTGAGGAGGTGACCGATATGGCCCGCAGCGTCAACGCCGAGGTCATTGCATCGACCTTCGACGAACCCGCCGACCGCCATGTGAAGATTGCCGACCTGGTGCTGAGCAAAGCCAAACGTCTTGTGGAATGCGGTCATGACGTGGTCATCCTGCTCGACTCGATTACCCGTCTGGCACGCGCTTACAACACCATTGCCCCGGCGTCAGGAAAAATCCTTACCGGTGGTGTTGATGCCAACGCCCTGCAGCGACCCAAGCGCTTCTTCGGTGCAGCCCGCAACATCGAGGGTGGCGGCAGCCTTACCATCATCGCTACCGCGCTCACCGAGACCGGCTCCAAGATGGACGAGGTTATCTTTGAGGAATTCAAGGGTACAGGTAACATGGAGCTCCAGCTCGACCGCAAGCTCTCCAACAAGCGCATCTTCCCCGCTGTGGACGTGATGGCTTCGAGCACCCGTCGCGACGACCTGCTGTTGCCGCAGGACACGCTGAATAAGATGTGGATTATTCGCCGGTTCTTGAGCGACCGCACCTCGGTGGAATCGATGGAATTTGTCAAGGAGCGTATGGAGCGCACCCGCGACAACGAGGAATTCCTGCTCACCATGCAACAAGGCTAAACCGCTGTCGGCGATGGGACGTATCATGGCAATCGACTATGGGCGCAAGCGCACGGGGGTTGCTGTCACCGATCCGCTCAAGATTGTAGCGGGCAATCTGGCGACAGTGCCCACCCACACGCTCATGTCCTTCATCAAGGACTATATCGCCCGTGAGCCGGTGGAGCGCATCGTGGTGGGTCAACCCACCCAGCTCAATGGTGAGCCCAGCGAGAGCATGAGGTATATCACCCCCTTTGTCAAGCAGTTGGGCAAGGAACTGCCCGACATGCCGGTGGTGATGTATGACGAGCGTTTCACCAGTACCATCGCCCATCAGGCGATGATTGACGGGGGCATGAAGAAGAGCGACCGGCGTGACAAGTCGCGCGTCGATGCCATCGCAGCCACAATTATTCTCAACGACTATTTACAAAGCATATACAATCAAACTGGTAATCTATTAATCTGATATGATACTCCCAATCTATGTTTATGGTCATCCCGTGCTGCGTTCAGCCAACGCTGACGTGACGCCCGACTATCCTGGTCTGCAGGAACTCATCGAGAACATGAAGGAAACCATGTACCACACCCAGGGAATCGGTATCGCTGCCCCTCAAGTGGGCGTGAACGCGCGCATCGTCTATATTGACGTTGACCCGCTGGCCGAGGATTTCCCCGAGCTCAAGGATTGTCGCATGGTGCTCATCAACCCTGACATCACTGTCGACGAGAGTGCCCCTGAGGTCACCCGCGAGGAAGGCTGCCTGAGTGTGCCAGGCATTCACGAGAACGTGCAGCGCCACGAGAAAATCCACGTACACTGGCTCGACGAGAACTTCCAGGAGCATGACGAGGACATCGAGGGCTACCTCTCGCGTGTCATCCAGCACGAGTGCGACCACCTGGACAAGACGCTGTTCATCGACCGCATCTCACCCATCCGCAAGCAACTCATTCGTGGTAAACTGAATAATATGGTCAAGGGGAAAGTTTCTTGCAACTACCGTTGCAAATTCGCACCTCACAACCGTAAAAGATAAAAAAGTGGAAGATGTCTCACGACAGCCTCCACAAACCTTAAATCTAATACCATGAAAAACACACGTACAAATGTACTATTCTTTTTTTGAATTGTACAAATATTTTAAGTAATTTTTACCTTTTTATATATTTTTTTAGAAAATATTCATAAAAACCAATAGTGTTTTTGTGATTACTGATGATGACCGCCGCTTCAACTTTGGTGGTCAATTTATCTATAAGGAGATTGTGAAGTCCCATCTCGAGCGCGCCATTCCCTGCATCCAAATCAAGCACCCCGTTGCAATCGATTCTTTTAACAAATGGGCCGAAAAGTAGGACAAAATCCACTACTAAGAGCTCTGTTAGGAGCGGCAAGAGCATAGGCCGGGGTGCAACGAGGCAAAGCCGAGTGCAACCCTGGTGATAGTAAGCGGTTCGCCCAGCTCTCGCCCAGAGGGCGAGCCGATGAGTAACCCGTGGTAATGCTGACTATTAAGCGAAGCGCGAGAGTCAGCATCACCACGGGAACTGCAATACTAAAGGAAGTCGCTGGAGGCGACCCCAACAATGAAGGGCTAATCCTCATGGGGGTCGCCTCCGGCGACGATAGGGATGGCGATAGCCCGTGGTGCCTGCCGCTTCACTCGCTGTGCTCGTTCCGCGGTCAGGTACCACGGGTTACTCAAAGGCCACCCTTCGGGTGTATTTCAGCCCTCATTCCCTGCTGTTTGCATGACGCAGTAGGTGAGAAGGATGATGGCTGCTTTTTCCGGGATGCAAGCAACTAAAAACTAAAAACTGCTGGGTGGCTTTGCCATTTGGCGGTTTTTTCTTACCTTTGCCGTTTAAATGGAACTAAAAACATTATTATAACCAAAAACAATGAGCGAGAAAGAAAATACACTGGCTACAAAATACGACCCTAAAGAGGTCGAGGACAAGTGGTATAAGTATTGGGAGTCGCACGACCTGTTCAAGAGCGTGCCCGACGAGCGTGAGCCTTATTGCATCGTGATTCCGCCCCCCAATGTGACGGGCGTGCTGCACATGGGTCACATGTTGAACAACACCATCCAGGACATCCTCATCCGCCGCGCGCGCATGGAGGGCAAGAACGCCCTGTGGGTACCCGGTACCGACCACGCATCCATCGCTACCGAGGCCAAGGTGGTGAAGCGCCTTGCCGAGCAGGGCATCCGCAAGCGTGACCTCACGCGCGACGAGTTCCTCAAGCATGCTTGGGACTGGACGCATGAGCACGGCGGCATCATCCTGCAGCAGCTGCGCAAGCTAGGCGCCTCCTGCGACTGGAGCCGCACAGCCTTCACGATGGACGAGACACGCAGCAAGAGCGTGCTGAAGGTCTTTGTGGACCTCTATGACAAAGGCTACATCTACCGTGGCCTGCGCATGGTGAACTGGGACCCCAAGGCCCAGACTGCTTTGAGCAACGAGGAGGTGATTTACCACGAGGAGAAGGGGTACCTCTACTACCTCAAGTATTATGTGGACGGCCTGCAGACCCTCGAGAACGAGGAGCAGTTGCGTGCCGAGGGCAACATCATCCACAAGGATGAGAAGGGCTACTATGCCGTTGTTGCCACCACACGTCCCGAGACCATCATGGGCGACACCGCCATGTGTATCAACCCCAAGGACCCCAAGAACCAGTGGCTCAAGGGCCGCAAGGTCATCGTGCCTCTCGTGGGTCGCGTCATCAACGTCATCGAGGACCGCTATGTCGAAATCGAGTTCGGTACCGGTTGCTTGAAGGTTACCCCCGCCCATGACCCCAACGACTACGTTCTGGGCAAGACGCATAACCTGGAAACCATCGACATCTTCAATGCCGATGCCACCATCAGCGAGCAGTCGCCGCTGTATGTCGGCATGGACCGCATGGAGTGCCGCAAGGTGATTGTCGAGGACCTGAAGAATGCCGGTCTGCTCGAGAAGGTCGAGGACTACGAGAACAAGGTGGGTTACAGCGAGCGCAACAGCGACACCGCCGTAGAGCCGCGCCTGTGCATGCAGTGGTTCTTGAAGATGAGGCACTTTGCCGACATCGCCTTGCCTTGCGTGATGAACGATGAACTCAAGTTCTATCCGCCCAAGTATAAGAATACCTACAAGGCATGGCTCGAGGACATCCAGGACTGGTGCATCTCACGCCAGCTGTGGTGGGGTCACCGCATCCCTGCCTACTTCCTGCCCACCGACGACGAGGAGAAGGAGGTCTATGTAGTGGCATTGAACGAGGAAGAGGCGCTGGAGAAGGCCCGCAAGATTCCCGGCTACGAGAATATCCAAGCCAGCGAACTGCGCCACGATGAGGACGCCCTCGACACCTGGTTCAGCTCGTGGCTATGGCCCATCTCGCTGTTCGACGGTATCAACAACCCCGGCAACGAGGAAATTAAGTACTACTATCCCACCAATGACCTGGTGACCGCCCCCGATATCATCTTCTTCTGGGTGGCACGCATGATTATGTCGGGTTACGAATACATGGGCGATATGCCTTTCCGCAACGTCTATTTCACGGGCGTCGTTCGCGACAACTTGGGTCGCAAGATGTCCAAGTCGCTGGGTAACTCGCCCGACCCCTTGAAACTCATCGAGAACTTCGGTGCCGATGGCGTGCGCATGGGTCTGATGCTGGCGGCTCCCGCCGGCAACGACATCCTGTACGACGACGCATTGTGCGAGCAGGGCCGTAACTTCAACAACAAGATTTGGAATGCTTTCCGCCTTGTCAAGGGTTGGGAGGTTGCCGATGTCGAGCAGCCCGAGGCTAGCCGTCAGGCTATCCTGTGGTTCCGCAACCAGCTCAACGATGCCTTGGCAACCGTCAAGGACCACTTCACTAAGTTCCGCCTGAGTGACGCCATGATGGTGCTCTACCGCCTGTTCTGGGAAGAATTCTCGGCATGGTATCTCGAGGCCGTGAAGCCCGCCTATGGTCAGCCCATGGACCGTGCCACGATGCAGGCAACGCTCGAATTCTTCGACACGTTGCTGCGTCTGCTGCACCCGTTCATGCCGTTCATTACCGAGGAACTGTGGCAGCACCTCGACGAGCGCCAGGATGGCGAGAGCATCATGTATGCCCGCATCCCCGAGGCCGAGCAGGCCGATGCCGCTCTGCTCAAGGCGATGGCCGATGTCAAGGAAATAGTCGCTGGCGTGCGCAACGTGCGCAAGCAGAAGAATCTCCCCAACAAGGAGCAACTCACCCTACAGGCTATCGGTGGCTTGAATAACCCCTTTGAGGCAATCATCATCAAGCTCGCCGGACTCGAGAAAGTCGAGGCTGTGACCGAGAAGGATCCCACGGCAGCTGCCTTTATGGTTGGTACCGCCGAGTTTGCCGTGCCTGTTGCCGGCAGCATCGATGTGGAGGCCGAAATCGCCAAACTTGAGGCCGATTTGGAATACACCCGCGGTTTCCTTGCCAGTGTCGAGAAGAAGTTGAGCAACGAGCGTTTCGTTGCCAATGCTCCCGAGGCCGTTGTCGCCGGTGAACGCAAGAAGAAAGCCGACGCCGAGAGCAAAATCGCCACGATGGAGCAAGCCCTCCAGGCACTCAAGAAGTAGTTAACAGTTAATAGTTAAAAGTTAATAGTTAATAGTTGACCATCCACCAACTAGAAACTAGGGACTAGAAACTAGAGACCAGAAACAAAAAAGAATATGGAAAACTCAATTTTGAAACCTGGCATTCCCGTTGCCTTGTGCAGCGACCATGCGGGATATCCCGTCAAGGAAGCCGTCAAGCGTTGGCTTGAGGAGCAGGGTATCGCCTGCAAGGACTTCGGCACCTACAACGAGGACAGTTGTGACTATCCCGACTTTGCCCACCCCTGCGCTCTGGCAGTGGAGCAAGGCGAGTGCTATCCCGGCATCGCCGTGTGTGGTAGTGGCGAGGGCATCAACATCACGTTGAACAAGCATCAGGGCATCCGTTCGGCCCTGTGCTGGCGTCTTGCTGTCGCCCGTTTGGCCCGCCAGCATAACGATGCCAATGTGCTTGCCATGCCTGGCCGCTTTGTCACCGACGAGGAGGCTATCGCCATGGTCGAGGCGTTCCTGACCACCGCCTACGAGGGAGGCCGTCACCAGCGCCGCGTTGACAAGATTCCCGTCAAGTAAATCACACCACGCAATCGTTCAACATCCCGTGTTGGAATAAATTATTGACAGCACGTTCTCGAGCAATCAGCGAGAACGTGCTGTCAATTTATTACGGGCTATCAGCTCGTGTGAGATGGTTTATTGGCTGACGAGCATGTCAATGATGGCTGCAACATCACCGATGTTGACGGTTTCATTACCATCGACATCGGCAGCTTCAAGCAGGAGGTCAATGCCTTCTGTGCCAGCAAGATAGTCGATGAGCGTGGTGGCGTCAGCAATGCTCAAAGTACCGTTTCCATCCACGTCGCCAGGCATCGGCGGCTCTAGAGTGAAGATGGTAGAAGTGAAGAATGATTTGCCTTCATCACCGGTTTCCTTGATGGTTCCACCTCGGGTATCATTGCCTGATGATGGAATTGTCTCCATAATCATTTCACCGCCCTTAAATTCGGGCAACACATCGAACCAAAGGGTGAAGAAATGGTCATAATCACCTGCTTCCCATTTCACCACGCCGTAGGTTTCATATTCTCCGTCACCATCAGGGTCCCAGAAGCCTGAAGTCATAATAACCGAGAGCACAGTGGGAATTGTACCCTTAGAAACACCAGGAGTGATAGAATCCAGTTTGCCCCTGCGGTTGTAATAATAGATTGTCATCTGTTCAGTCGACTCAGCGGCTCTTAACGTCAAACCTTCGGGAAGGGTGAAGTAAATCTGCCATGCGCTCACTCTTCCTGAGAAGTGGGCTTTAACAGGAAGAGGGACCATAGTGCCGATGTCCGCACGAGAAAACTCATAATCGTCAATCTCAAAGTAAGTGTCGGCCGAAATGGTCGAGAGGCTTAACAAAAACGCAAAAAGTAAAAATGTTTTTTTCATGACTAAATAGAATAATTAATGAGTTAAACAAACGATGTTAATCTGTTCAGGGTGATAGCGTCGATGTTGACGCGAAGAACGAGAAACCGTGCTGACAACTCGCAATAAGTTGTCAGCACGTGTGGTATGGTTTATTGGTTGAGCAGCATGTCAATGATGGCTGCAACATCACCGATGTTGACGGTTTCATTACCATCGACATCAGCGGCTTCAAGCAGGATGTCAATGCCTTCTGTGCCAGCAAGATAGTCGATGAGCATGGTGGCATCAGCAATGCTCATGCCGCCATTTCCATCCACGTCGCCAGGCATTGGCGGCTCCAGAGTGAGGACGGTAGAGGTGTAGAATTTTTTGCCCTCATCACCGGTTTCCCTGATGGTCCCTCCTCGATCATCTTTGCCTGATGATGGATTTGTCTCCATAATTATTTCACCGCCCTTAAATTCAGGCAGCACATTGAACCTAAGGGTGAAGAAATGGTCATAATCACCAGCTTCCCATTTCACCACGCCATAGGATTCATACTCTTCGTCACCATCAGGATCCCAGAATCCTTCAGTCATAACAAATGAAAGCACAGTAGGTATTGTGCCCACTGAAACTCCAGGAGTGATAGAGTCCGGTTCTCCAAAGCCATCAATGTAATGGATAGTCATCTGTGAGGTTTTAGTTGCGCCCCTTAACGTCAAACCTTCAGGCAGGGTGAAATAAATCTGCCAAGCGCTCAATCTTCCTGAAAAGTGTGCTTTAACGGGAACTGAGATATAACTGCCCACCTTGGCACGAGGTACCTCATAATCGTCAATCTCAAAGTAAGTGTCGGCCGAGATGGTCGAGAAACTCAACAAAAACGCAAAAAGTAAAAATAATTTTTTCATGACAAATAATAATTAAATAGTTGTGTATTAATAGAATAAAAATAGAATATGTGCATTGTCTTAATTGTTAGACGGGTTTGATGTCTAAACAAGAAAGGTCATGCGTGTGTGTCATGCGCCGCCAATGATGATGCTGATAATCATGTTGATATCGGCAATGGTCACCTCGCCGTCGCAGTTCACATCGGCGGGCAGTTCGGCTTCCGCGTCACGGGTAGCGTTCAGGATGAAGAGGATTACCGCGTTGACGTCGGCAACGGTCACTTCACCGTCGCGGTTCACGTCACCCTTAATGGTAGGGGTAGGGGGAATGGGTCCCTCGATGCGCTTGTACAGGGTGATATCGTCGATGTTGACGCGTGAGCCTGAGGTCTGCACGATGCGGAAGCGCACTGTGCCATTGGCGATGACCTCCATAGTGATGTGTTGTAAGAAGCCTTTCTTGAAGGTGAAATCACCTAACTCTAACCAGGTTGCTCCCTGGTCGGTGCTGTAGTCCACGCGCAGGTTGGCGTCGGGGTCGTTGCCGAAACATCCAGCCCAGAAGCTGATGGCGCCTACGTTGCCAACCACATCCTCGGCCATAGCGATGGAACTGCTGCTGGTCTTTCCTAGTCGGCATGAGAGTTCGCCATGCTTGAGGTTATCTCCCCAAATGCCTGCATCGGTGAAGTCCCACGTCCAGGCGTTACCCTCAATCTGCTTGTTCCAGTAGCCGCCGGTCTCACAGTCTTCCCAGTCCTCCATGATGCTGTCGCCCAGCTCGACTGGGGGATTCGGTTCGTCTTTCTTGGTGGCTGTGGCAAAGACCTTAAACGAGGAGGATGCCTCACTGCTGCTCAAGGTCATCTCGTTATAGAATGTGCCTTCGGCAATGGGCTTGAACGTGACGGTCAACATTGTGCCGTTATTGATATTGCTGGCCGGGAAGGTGCTGGGGCTGACCGAGAAGTTTTCGCTATCGCTGAATGTCAGTGTGAGGTCCTCGGTCAGGTTTTTGCCCTCCAGATAGATTTTATACTCTAACTGTTCATCTACAGTACAAGTCCCCATATCAAATACCAGTCCATTTTGCGGTGCAGTGATTCTGGGTTGGGAATCATCCTCTCCCCAAGGCTGGCCCTGCTTGTCGCCCCAGATGTATTCGGCAAGTTCAGGATGGTCGATGAAGGGATTGCGGTTGCGCTGGATGCCATAGACGGCCTCGTTGCGCTTGATTTCTTTCTCGCTGACGGGGTCCAGGCGGGTCCACTCCATCAGCATGTTGATGGTCCAGGTCGAGAACGCCTTATAATTGTTGGTGCGATAGTCCAGATTAGGACTGCCGGGCCATGAGGGCAATTCGTTCTTGTAGCACGTCACCATGTAGAAGTAGGTGCGCGCCAGGTCGCCCTTGTACTCGTCGTCGGGCTCAAACACAGTCCCTGTGTAGCCGGGGTAGGTGCTGCCGCCCAGTTTGCCCTTGGCAACATAGCTGCCGTAGGTGAGACGGGTGCCATTCTGGCACACGCCATAGGGGTGGTTGCCGCGCTGGCTGTTGACACGGATGTCGGTGGGATAGACGTGGAAAACATCGGTGTTCATCGGGGCGACTTCACCGCCAAACCAGCTGCGGGGGAAACTGTGCTCACGGTTGTAGCCCTCGCCTACGTGGGATGCCGACGACCCGTTGTCGCTGGGCCTGTAGCGGCAGTTGCTGTAAATATCGATAATGTAGCCCTCGTCATCGACATCGGCGATAGCAAAAGCATTCAGCAGACCGCTGGAGTAGGAAACTTCCTTGTGGGTGCGGATGATGTTGCGCAAGGCGGTCATTAACGTCTCGTCGCTCTTGCCCTTGGCATTGTTGTAGTAGTTGACGGGCTCGGCGGCGAGTAGCGCCTGGACGGCAAACAGCGTTGTCGCCAGCAACAGGATGAATCTGATGGACTTGTTCATGGTCGATATCGTGTTATGGTGGTTGATTACTTCTTGTTCTTGCTATTGCGGGTCTGCTTGGGAGCCGGTTTGCCGTCTTTGCCGGGCTTGCCCTCTTGGGTGGCTTGTGCCTTGCGCACCTGGCCGGCAAGCTGGCCGCAGGCGGCAGCGATGTCCTCACCACGGCTACGGCGAATGGTGCAGGTCACGCCCTTGCTGTTCAGGTAGTCGCGGAAGTAGGTCATCCTCTCGTCGCTGCTGGTGCGCAGCTTCTCGATTCCGGGAATCGGGTGGAAGCGGATGAGGTTGACGCGCACATGTTCGTTGGGCAGCAATTCGCGCAATTTCTCGGCATGCTGTATGTCATCGTTGAACCACTGCCAGCAGATGTATTCCACCGACAGGCGGCGCTGATGGGCGAAGTCGTAGTTGCCCAGTACATCCATTACACGGTCGATGGGTGAGATGCGCTCGATCGGCATCATCGACGAACGCTCCTCTTGCACGGCATTGTGGACGCTCACAGCAATGTGGACACTCGTTTGCTCGCACAGAATCTTCAGTTCGGGCAGCTTACCTACTGTGGAAACGGTCACGCGCTTGGGACTCCAGGCCAGGCCCCACGGTTCGGTCAGGATGGCGATGACTCGCATCACCTCGTCGAGGTTGTCAAGTGGTTCACCCATGCCCATGAATACGACATTGGTCAGCTTGTCGCTGTCGGGGACGCTCAGCACCTGGTTGATAATCTGGTTAGAGGTGAGGTTGCCGTGGAAGCCCTGTTTGCCCGTCATGCAGAAGTAGCAGTTCATCCTGCAACCTTTTTGTGACGAGATGCACAACGTGGCGCGGTCATCCTCGGGAATATATACCGATTCAATGGCTTGTTTGCTTCCAACATCAAACAGGTACTTTACCGTGCCGTCCTCACTTGCCATCGCTTGGCTGGGCGGGTACAGACCCACGCAGTAGCGGGTTGCCAGCAGTTCACGGTTGGACTTGGAGATGTTCAGCATCTGCTCAAAATCGTTCACGCGTTTCTGATAAATCCACTGTGCCAGCTGTTTGGCCACAAAACGCGGCATTCCCAATGCGGTGACCGCATCCTGCATTTCCTCGAGTGTCATACCAGCCATCGGCTGCAATACCTTGTCGTTGCTCATGATGATTTAATTATAAAGTGAGGTGATGATGAATCAAAAATCGATTGTTCATCGTTAATGGTTGCTATTAACCTGCAAAGTTAAACATAAACAAGGATAATCACAAATTTACCCTCATGGAAATGGAAAAAAACATTTTTTGTGCTTTTTGACCTTGACAAGCGGTTGCGCCGAATGGTTTTTTTGCGGCATGAACATGAAAAACAATGATTGAAAACCGCAATGATACCACGATAACATTGACCCAATGATTCTTTTCAATGCGAATTCCGCTAATTTGACGAATTATAAAATATATTCGCACCAGTTCGCGGAATAGTAGAATCGATTTATTTGCCAGTCAATTGACACCCGAAGGGTGGCCTTTGTGTAACCCCCGATAAATCAGGCAACCGAGCAGAGCGAAGGTGGCTGATTCATCGGGGGCGTGATGAGCCATGATCAGTCGCTGAAGGCGACCCCTTCAACATGGGCTAGATGGAATGGGGTCGCTTCCAGCGACGAGAATAGTATTGCACTCCCGTGGGGGATGCAAACCACTTCGCTATCGCTCAGCGGTTTGCATCCCCCACGGTTACTCAAATGACCGCCCTTTGGGCGTTTTTGCCATATTTCTAGCCCCTAGTGGGCTATTTTGTCGCGTGTGGCGTTTTACAGGAGTTCCGCTTTGCTCCACTTCTGCTGACAATAACCTGTCAGCCCTACGAGCTTATAAACGCCCCCATATATGGATGAACAGTCCTAAAGGCTAATAGTTAATTCCCACTCAGCAGGATATCAATGAGGTCTGTAACGTCGCTGATGCTGACGCTGTTATCGCCGTTGACGTCGGCAGCCTCGGTGTCGATGGAGCCGCCAGCAAGCAGGTAGTCGATGAGGACGGTGACATCATTGATTCCCACCTCGCCGTTGCCGTCAACATCGCCCAGAACGAACTCAGACGGATAATTCATGCCATACACTTTCTTGAACTTTTTCCAGGTTTCGGCATTCTTGTAGCTGTCGATTGACGCTTCGGGCACAAAGACTGCGGTGTTGTTGAACTGTGTGAAGGTGAAAGCGTAATCGATGACATCCTCGTCCCAGTCATAGTCATACCACTCGTAGGTGTCGCAATAGGGCGGTGTGGTGGCTTTCACATAGATGACGCTCAGGCTCGTGCAGCGATTGAAGGCGTTGTCGCCGATGTAGTTGAGTGTGGAGGGCAGCGTAACGTGGTCCATCGTGTTGCAGTTGTCCATAGCGCTGCTGGCGATGCGGGTCACACCCCTCGGGAAATCCATCTGCTGCAAGGCGTTGCACTCGCGGAAGGCTGACGTCTGCACCTCCCTGAGTGAGTTGGGCAGAAGGATTTCGGTAAGCGACCTTGCACGGTCAAAGGCATTGTTGGCAATCACCTCGGTGCCGTCCAGGACGGTGTAAGAAGTGCTGCTCTTGCCTGCGGGATAGGTCATCAGCGTCTTGCCGTCGCTGGTATAGAGCACGCCGTTCCTGCTGGTGTAGTAGGAATTGCCTGGTTGCACATTGATAATGGTCATGTTCGTGCAGCATGACAGTGAATTGCCGTTTATGGACTCGAGCGATGCGGGCAATGTGATTTTGGTGATTGCTGTGTTCGTCATGGCCTGGAAGCCGATGGTCTTGAGGCCTTCTCTGAGTGTGATGGTGCGCAGTGATGTGCAGTTAGTGAAGGCGTAATCATCAATTGTTTCAACACTACTCGGAATCGAGATGGCGGTAAGGCCGGAGCATGCCATGAACGAGCGGTCGCCGATGGTCTTGAGGTTACTTGAGCTAAGGCTGACCGATGTCATCTCCCTGCTGGCAAAAAAGGCGAGCGTGCCGATGCCTTCCACGTCAAAGGTGCCCTCGGGCAGGGTGATAGACCCCGGGATGTACACATTGCCGCTATAGGAGTTGTAGTTGGTGTCCTTGTAGGTGACTTCCATCGTGCTACTGCTTTTGGTGACGTAGTACACGCCGTTTTTGTCGATGTCATAGGCGAGCGCCTTGATGTGGCTGAAGTAGCTCCAAGGGAGTCGGCTAGTATATTGGGCAATATAAGATGGGGGAACCAGCAGCGTGGCGTTTGCCTTGACTTCGGCGTCAAATACATCGTCATCTGCCCATGTGGGCCTGGTCCAAGCCTTGCAGATGATGGTCTTCAGGTTCTTGGTTGCCTTGAAGCCCTCTGCCTCGATTGTTTTCAGCGAGTGGGGCAGGGTGATGGTCTTCAGCGAGTCGCACCAGGAGAAACAACCGATTGGTATCGTTTCAATATTATTCGAGATGTTGATATCCCTCAACTTGTGGCATCCTGAAAAGGCCTGGTAGCCTATTGTCGTGACGGCATCGGTCATGCTTACCTTCTCGAGTAAGTCGCACAGACGGAAAGCATTCGGGCTGATATAAGTGATGTTATCGGGGATAACCACTTCGATGAGTCGACTCAATGAGAAAGCGTTATAGCCGATTCTGTCCACCTGATAGGTCGTGCCGTTGTAAGTCACTTGACGCGGGATGGTGATAACCCCGGTATAGGTGTCGGTACCACTAGTACTCTGGAAGGTGACTTCGACAGTATTGTTCTCCCTGATGTTGTAATAGAAACCGTTTGAATAGAAGTCATAGGCGCTGGCTCCCAAGGCCGAAGCTACGCAAAGCATTGTGATAAACAATGTTTTGAGATTGAGTAGTTTAGTCTTCATAATGATGTTTATTTTGGTAATAATAATGATTGAGTTTGGTCTTGTTTGGTGCAAATTTAGTGATTTTTTATTGTTTTCGGCACGAATTTGTCGCTTTTTCTCAACATTTTACACACGATTGTAATACAAAGCATTCTTGGCTCTGTTATAATCGGCCTAACGGCCGAGAAATCAAAAAAATGTATAAAAATCAAATATAATAAATCTTTATCTTAATTTTATTGATGATTTCCCGTTGGTGGAATTAATTGTACAAGTAGAATGTACGCGAAAATGCCTAGGTGACTATGGCAAAAACGCCCAAAGGGCGGTCATTTGAGTAACCGTGGGTAATGCAAACCGCTGAGCGGTAGCGAAGTGGTTTGCATCACCCACGGGAGTGCAATACTATCCTCGTCGCTGGAAGCGACCCATTCAAACTAGCCCATGTTGAAGGGGTCGCCTTCAGCGACAGGTCATGGCTCATCACACCCCCGATGAATCAGCCACCTTCGCTCTGCTCAGCTGCCTAATTTATCGGGGGTTACCCAAAGGCCACCCTTCGGGTGTCAATTGGCTGGCAGATAAATCGATTCTATTATTCCGCTAACGGGTTGATGCTTTTTTTTGATTTGGCTTCGCCTGGCTAAAGGTTCTCGCGTGTTGCGCGATTACTTCATCATGACATGAGTCTTGCAACAGCATGTGATATCTTCAAGCGAGGACATGTTGACTATGGATTGACAGGTTGGCCGAGCATCTGGCGCAGGTGGGTCTCAAGGATGTGGAAGCCGGGGGCGACCATGCCGCCATGGCCGTGGCCGTCAAGCTCGTAGAGGTAGGTGTGCTGGTGGCCGACGAGTTTCATCATGCGGTCTAGGTACTGGTTCTCGTCATAGCGGCCGTAGAGTTCCAGTTCCCTGTCACCGCAGATGAGCACCAGCGGCGGGCAGTCGCCGCGCACCCAATAGAGCGGTGCGAACTCGTCGATAGTGGGCTGTAGCGGCGGGATGCCCTGCATCTTGCGCACGTTGTAGTGGGTGATGGCCTGGCCGCTGAAGGGGACGTACATCATCACGCTGTCGGCATCGATGGCATAGGCCGACAGCCACTTTTTATCCAGGCACAGCATCATCGAGAGGTATCCGCCTGCCGAGTGGCCTGTCACGACAATCTTGCGAGGGTCGCCGCCATATTGCTGGATGTGCCTGAACACCCACGCTACCGCCTCGGCGGCATCATCGAGGGTTTCCTTGACGGTCACCCGTGGCAACAGCCT
The DNA here is from genome assembly GCA_902779125.1 of uncultured Bacteroidales bacterium. Classification (GTDB taxonomy): domain Bacteria; phylum Bacteroidota; class Bacteroidia; order Bacteroidales; family Muribaculaceae; genus Sodaliphilus. The sequence continues at coordinate 71,468 of CACZAC010000012.1, forward strand.
GTAGTTGGCGCCAACCACCACGATGTCCTTTTCCTTGAGTTGTGCGGGTATCTCCTTGTTGCCGCCTTCCAGCCCCCCGCCATGGAACCACACGACGACGGGGCAATCGGTGCTGCCTTCAGGATGATAAATGTCCAGTTTCAGCCTCTCGAGCGAGTAGGCGTCGGGTTTTTGGGTATAACTGATATCGTTAACCTGTTTGTAGCCTTGGGCCATCACAGTGGCAGTTGCCATGCTCAGGACCAGTAATACTAGAATTCTGGTTATTCGATTCATGATGATTGATTTTTTTTAATTAGGGTGAGCCAATCTTCATTTGACTCACCCTAAATACGTCAGACAAAATTGTAATGTCTATTATCTTACTTCAGATAAGTGTAGCGGTAATCGGTGGGGGGCACGAGGGTCTCCTTGATGACGCGCGGGATAATCCAGCGGATGAGGTTGAACTCACCACCGGCCTTGTCGTTGGTACCGCTGGCACGGGCACCACCGAAGGGCTGCATGCCCACAACGGCACCTGTCGGCTTGTCGTTGATATAGAAGTTACCGGCGGCATAGCAGAGCTTGTCGGTCAACTTCTCGACCTCGAGGCGGTCACGGCCCCAAACGGCACCGGTCAGACCATAAGGCGAGGTCTCATCACACAGGCGTGCGGTCTCGTTCACCTTGTCGTCGTCGTAGGGGTAAACGGTGAGCACGGGGCCGAAGATTTCCTCTTCCATCGACTTGAAGCGGGGATTGGTGGTCTCGATAACGGTGGGCTCAACAAACCAGCCTTTCTTCTTGTCGCACTTGCCACCGATGACGATTTTGGCGTCGTCGGCCTTCTTGGCGTAGTCGATATAGCTCTTGCACTTGTCGAACGAGGCCTCGTCGATCACAGCGTTGATGAAATTCATGGGATCCATGACGTCGCCCATCTTCACTTCCTTGCACATGGCCTTGATGTCCTTCAGCACGTCGGGCCACAGGCTCTTGGGGATGTACATGCGCGATGCGGCCGAGCACTTCTGGCCCTGGAACTCAAATGCACCGCAGAATGCTGCGGTAGCCACGGCCTTCTTGTCGGCACTGGGGTGAACAAAGATGAAGTCCTTGCCGCCGGTCTCGCCCACGAGGCGGGGGTAGGAGATGTACTTGTCCACGTTGAGGCTGGCCTGCTTCCACAGGCTCTTGAAGGTAGCGGTGCTGCCGGTGAAGTGGATGCCGCTGAAGTACTTGCTGTCGGTAGCAACCTCGCCGATGAGGGCGCCGCTGCCGGGCAGGAAGTTGATGACGCCGTCGGGCAGACCGGCTTCCTTGTAGAGCTGCATCAGGTAGTAGTTGCTCAGC
>CACZAC010000013.1 GCA_902779125.1 uncultured Bacteroidales bacterium
AGACCAAACTGCCCGACTTCTGGGTTGAGGACGTGTCGGCAGCAACCGAGAACCTGCTGCTTGCCGCCCATGCCCTGGCACTGGGGGCCGTGTGGACCGGTGTCTATCCCGCCATGGAACGTACCGCCGAAGTGGCCAATGTGCTGAATTGCCCGAATAACATTGTTCCGCTGGCTGTTGTGCGGGTGGGTTATCCTGACGAATCCCCTGAGCCCAAGAACAAGTTCAAGGAGGAGAACATCAGCTACAACAAATTCGGCGGCAAGAAACAGTAAGATACACGCCCGAGCCGAGTAAACCAAACGCCAAGCCTCAAGGTTATGTTACCTTAGTGGCTTGGCGTGAGTTTTCTGTCAATTATTGCTGATAAAGGATTTCCTGCAGCAATTATTAAAATAGGAATGTGTGGTAGAGCTCAGGCGTATAGATGCTTGACGGATTGAGGAATGCCTTAAGAATCTCGTAATAGACATAATAGAAATTCAGGAATGCAAGCGAATGCCTTAAGAATCTCGTAATAGACATAATAGAAATTCAGGAATGCAAGCCCCAGTAAGACAAGCCACTTGCGCTCACGCCACAGGTAGCAAAAAGTATATCCCATCATGATGAGGAAACAAGCTCTCATCAATTCACCGGGACGGCTCAGGTACTGCGTCGTGTTGGCAAACAGGTTGATATAAGCCATATAGACCAAGGAGAAACGGTACAATGCCGACAAATACCTGTCCCCTGAGAACATGCGTTTGATAGCGGGATAATACCACATCATGACCAAGCAGGAGAGCAAGGGGAACATCCTCGAGGGTCCCATTACGGGACGGAATGCATATTCCAGGTCATTGGACATGAACAGGCGGTAGTAATGACCATAGCCCAGCACGTCGGCGATGTTGCCGATGGCGTCAAAAATCCACTTGACCCAAATGGGGAAAGTGCCCAAGAGCACACAAACCGCCATCAATACAAACGGTACCCACCGCTTCATGCTGCGCATGGGAATCAATGGCACCAAGTAAAGCGGAAGGAAGAAGACGCACATCTTGTGAATCGATATTGCCACCAGCGACAGCAGGAAATAAAGCCAGAATTTGCGACGGACTATCAACTCGACCATCACCACAAAGAGGCATTCAACTACCGACTGCCTGACGAATCCCATCCAAAAGATATAATATGGTCCCATGAAAATGCACAACGCAATCCACGGCAGCAACACCTTGCGGTGCCGCAGTGCATAGGTCAGCAGCAGAATCTGTATTGCAGCCCAAAAGGCGAAATAGATGGAGAAATGCACTCCGGCCTTGGCCATAGCATGGGTGACGAGCGCAAAGCCCGGTTCAAAATTCTCACGTGAGTATTCACCCAGCGACTGAATGCTCACGTAATAGCTATAGTACATGTTATAGTCCCAGCTGGTCTGCCAACGCAGTGCCGAGACCACGACATAGAGCACCACAGCCACCATGATTTCCCATGACCACCAGGGCAGTTCCGCCCCACCCTGTGCCATCACTCGCTGTTCTCTATTGCAGACATGATGACCCAGCCAAGCCATCACCATGGCCATCCCAGTATATACTATCAAGCTGAGTATCATGCTGTAATGATGCTATTTAACCAGATTCATAGTGATCTGGAGACCATAATTGCTGTTGGTCGTAGGATAGGAAGACGTCGAAGTAAGCGGCGTGTTGGTCGTATAGTCGAAGAAGGCACCCAACGTAATGCGCTTGCTGACAACATAATTGGCATTGAACTTGATAACCATGGTGCGCGTACCGCTGGTGGGCTTCGGCGTGTCTTTCTCAATGGTGTTTGTTTCTTCTATCATTCGCCACTTGCGGAACAAGTTAGTGTTGTTCGATATCTCCACATTGAACGCGAGCTGGAGTTCATTGTTCACGTTCTGCTGCTTGTTCTTGAGTTTCAGCACCTGATTGAAATTGGCAATCTTGTACATGGCGCCCAACGAGAACTGCTTGTTGGTCGCCTCACCGAGCTGACCTGCCGACGGGTTGAGCGTCAAGGTGCGTCTATCATTGTACTGCGCATTGATTGTAATGTCATTATACAATGTCGCCGTGATTCCAATGAAGGGAGCAAAACTCTCGCTCAACGTCACAGATGAGATATTGTAGGGGGACGACGGTATCACTTTACCATGCACCACGTCCTGAGTGAAGCCAAGCCCATTACCGATAGTTACCCAATCACTGTAGGAACTGAAGGAGCCCACAGAATAAATACACTGGTAAGCGTGGTTCAGTTGGAAGTTCTTAAACACTTTCTGGAAGAACGGGATGCGCATGAGCCCATCATAGGAAATCTTCCAGTTGGGCAGAATGGCCTTGAAACTCGGGAACGGGCTCAGGTCAATCTTGCTAGCATTCTTTCCTGAGTAAGCGGCCAAAAATGCCGGTATCATGACATCACTACTCGACTTGTTAATTTCTCCATTCTGGATACTATAACTATTACCAACAATACCCTTTTCACGTATGTACGAGGCATCGGGATAGGTTGTGCCGATGTAACGCTGCTGCAACCTTTCGGCAACGACAGGAATGTTGGCAATAAACTGGTCGAAGGCCGCGCTTTGATAATCATTGGTAGATTTCACACTCCTAAGAGCTGTAGCCAATGCCATATGTGTCTTAGAGTAGCTACCACCATAGATAATCTTGGGAGTATCGAACATGAACTGGATTTGGTTGTTGCGTTGGTCTTGGCGATCACATTGCAACATTATTTTCAGTCCAGCAATAGGTTCTAACTGAATGTCGGTGTGGAATTTCTTGGTCAGTGAATAGAGCGCAGGCGAGGTTTGGGTTTTGTCACCCTTCAGCCAGCTACGGTCAAGAGCCTTCTGTATAAAGGAATCGTCAACAAAGCCAAAAGCGAAATCCAAACCAGGAGCCATCACATCATAATGTGTTGACTGGCCGAAGATATCACCAATTTCAGGAAGATACTGCGGAATCGACAACGACGTGTTGTGATTGTAAGTCACCTTAATATTGCGCACACTCATGAGCAATCGGCAAGTATACTGTGCAGCCTCGGTGAAGAAGTTCTTAGTCTCAGCCTTCTGGACCTCAGTAACAGTGAACTTGAGATTTTCCTCGCCCATTGTAGTGATTTCAACATTGTCCTTATCCTTGACCTTGTATTCAATCTTGAAGGGCTTGTCATCGATTGTCGTAGCCGACACTTTCACGTTCTTGACACCCAACTTATGGTTGATGACGATAACCGTGTCGGGACGCAACTTGATAGTGCGGTTAAATTTCTTTGGCTTCTCTTTTTTAGCCGGTTTATTACGCTTAGATGTCTTACTGGAGAAGCGCTCATCCACCTTCTTGAGATAAGGCACCTTACCGTAGAACTGATCCAATTTGAGGTTTCCATCAATGGTGCGATCTGTCTTGTTGGAAATAATGTTTCCCGACGACACCTCATCGATGATGGCACCACGGTCCCAGTTGTAAGTTGAAACGTACTTTGCAGTGGCTGTAATCCAGCTCAAGATAGGAATCTGAGAGAAGGGTGCATTGTAGCTCACATTAAACGTCTGGTTATAGGCCCAAGGCGTACCCAATCCCTTGATTGAACTAATCACCGAGTCTCTCCACTCACGGTATTCGTCAGGGTAGAGATTCTTGTTTACCGGTCCAATAGGTTCCATGATGTGGGCCGTGGTGTTGCTGTTGAACGACATGTTCAACGACTTGGTTAAGTTCCATGTAAATGCAAACCGTCTATCCCACAGGAAATTCTTGCTGACTGAAATAGGTATCTCGATTTCAATACCGGTCTCGTTACGTGTCAACTGCTCACGGTAATTACGATTAATCGTGGTAGAGAACGAGATGTTGTTTGGCAGATAGTGAAGTTCCCAATCATGGAAGAACTTCATTTTCTTGTTCTTGTCATCGATGAAATAAGAGAACGGCTTGAACGGCTTGACATAGGGTGTCCAGCTGTACTGCATACTGCCACCATAGTAAACAGTGTTCTCATATTCATTCTCGGGGTCATTAATGTGATCCTTGTTGTAGGTGTAGCCGAATGTGAAGTTAGCGGGATCCCATGGCATGGGATTCTTCATCGTCTGAACGCCAAACTTGAGTCCCGAAATGGAGAAGCTCTCAGTCGTATGGTGGGTGACAGCATATTCACGGATACTGTCTTTCTGTGCCTTGGTCTCACAGATATCAACGGCGTCTTTGAGCCTTACATCCTGATCCAAGGGATTGTATTTGGGCGTTGTATTCTCGTTGCGGTAGAAGTAATAAAGCGGTGCAGTGAGTTTTGCCTTCTCGGGAACAAAGCGTCCCAAATCGGAATGAACTGCAATGTCGTACATGCTGTAATTGTCCATACGGCGCATCGACAGGCTCTGGGTTACCGTACCAAATCCCTCGGTTTCCCTGTGGAAGTTCATATCCACCTGAGCGATATCACTCATGCTAAGCTTCATCGTAGCCTTAGCTGCCCAACCGCCATCGGAGTCAAAGTCGGTCACACGCAATTCATCGACCCAAACGACGCAACTCTTGGTCGAAGGTGAGTTGTTACGCACACCGATGAGAATCACACGCACCTTGCTGAGCGAGGGATTACCCATCACATAAACCTTGTTGTTAGGATGGTCATCGTCCACGTCTTGATAGCGTATCGCATAGCCAATACCCGAAATGCCCGCCATTTTGTCGGCATTGCGGTGTTTCTTGGCATTGACGAGCACGTTCAGGTCAATATCGAGCATATTCTCATCGGGCCATACTTTTAGTCGGTCGGTACTACTGTTAGTGCTATAACGTCCCGGCTGGGTAACGGTCAATGGAATCTCATACTCGTAGTAGTTATTCTTCACATCGGAACCGATTCGCACAAAGAGTGAAACGTCACCATTGCGCAGGTTAGTCACATTGTCGATGGTAGCCTCGTTGTGGACAAACATCTGCAAGCGCTTGTAGGTGCGCAAGTCCAAATCGGTGTTACGGTACACACCGCGTGCATCACCAGCATCCAGGTTATCAACCGTGAGTTGCATGGACTGCTCGTTGAGCTGGGTAATCTGGGACTGGCCACTGTCAATGATACGTGAAACGCCAGGAGGCAGGACGTAGTTAACCGGTTCACGCGAGGCGTTCTCCTCGATATTCACCGTGTTGATGCTGATGCTACCGTTGGCAGGATGGTCACCACGCATATTCAGGTTAAACTTGTAATTGCGCCACTCGCCACGTACCAGTTCCAGGGCAGCGAAGCGCAAGTGGGTAGTAGCTTTAAAACCTGTCATGAACATGCGCATGAAACGGATGGTGGAGAAGTCCTGGATAGAACCCACCTTCTTCTGATAGTTTGCCAGAGGAATGGTAAACTGGTACCAAGTAGCCACTTGGGTTTCACCATTACGGGTGTGAACTTTGGCCACCTGCTTATCGGTGATATAATTCATACCCACATTCATCGAGTCAGGATGAATCGCTACACGATACTGGAAATAGCGTTCGTACTCGTTAAGGGTGTTGTCCTGGTTGATGTCCTCGACATCGGGCGTGGAACGCGATGTCTGGTATTGGGTATCGGCCACATCGGTCTGGGACAACGAGTTGCCTTCAGTGCCATTATAGTGCTTGTACCGTTCGAGGATCGAGCTCTTCTGCTGATCGTAGTAATTGCTGCGGTAGAAGGAATAGTTGTCAGATGCCGGGTCGTTGAATGGCGAAAACGGGTCTTCCTGCATTGCGGCTATCGTGCTCTCGGAGAGGACATTCCTCAGTTCGTCAAGGAACCTGGTATAGGTCTCGTGCTGTAACTCCTCGGTAGTGGACAATCCGTCAAGACCCACGTCCTGTAGAATGCGGGCGCCATTGGTATTGTCAAAGGCGTAGGTCAACGAGGTCTGCGACGATACCTTACCCCAAACGGTATTGGTCACATAAGTGTTATCGCCGTTAACCGGCAGACCGTTCTCATAGCTCTTGAGACCGTCTTTGAGGATATCCTCACTCACCTCACCCAGGTTGAAGTACAGTGAACCACCATCTTGATTGCCCAGATCGGGATCCATGAACGGGTCAAGCAACCAGAACTGGATGTACTCAATATTGGATTGCTCAAAGTTGGTATTATCAATCTTGCGCATGATACCACCCCAACGTCTCTCGGGATAGAGCAGATATCCTTTATCGTCGATATCGGTTGCATCCAAGTTGTACGGACCACGCTCATTCGGATAGAACGACAGGTTGAGCGTCTGGATGACAGAGGACTCACCATAGTTGAGTTCGCGTCCAGGGAACACCTCACTGAATGCCACTTCTCGAGCATAGGGATAGGACAAAGCATCCAAATCGCTCTTAATGTAGCCAGGAGCGTAGGATGAATTGCGCTGAGTGAACAAGCGGTCCACCGTATACCACGAAAGCAAAGCACGGTTCTTGCCATAAGTCACATTATTGTTTAAAGACGCCTCGGGGAACAACGCACCCGACGACGGGTCATAAGGCGTCGAAGCCAGGGCCCAAGAGTATGGCGTGCGGATATCAACACCCGACTGGGTGGACTCAAAGTCATCAATATAGGAACTACCGGAATTAGAGCCACGCTTGGCCTGATGCGGCACCAACTGGGCGAATTCGCCCGTGAAACTGATACTTGAAGGAGCCACCGCATTGACGGTCGGAATCTTATTGAGCAGATTGGTGAGCCACATGAACTGTCCGTTGTAGGACATATTCACGCCCCAAATCGTGTTGTTGACCAATTCGCTACCGATTGCCACCTTGTCGCCGATGGCTTTCTCGCCATAGTGCATGACGGTACCACCGACGTGGAAAGCTTTGCTGAAAGCATAGTCAAGATCCAGGCCGAGCAATGACTTGCGCTGCATACTGAAAGTGGACTGGTTCTCAAGATCGACAGTAATGGGTGCACGTGAGTCGATGATACTCTGGTTGGTGATGGTTACGGTACCCATTGTATAATCAACCGTATAGTCTTGGTTCTCGGTCAAAACCTCGGCACCGGCTTTAACGACCACCGAACCACGCGCCACATTGGTGGCGTTAAGTTTAATCACACTGCCAGAACTGGACTGATATTCACCAACGAGGACAAACTTATTCTTGTCACTGAACTGCTGGGCGACAGTGAGTGTTGAGTCATAAAGCTCGGTGTAGATATAATTCTTGGCGATGGCATCGTCCTCAAACTTGGAACGCAGGTGTTCACCGAATGGCTCTGCAACGGGGAAAATAATCTTTCCCTTTCTAGGCTGAATAGTGAATCCCTCCAAATAGTCAAATTTACCATCAATGTTGCTTTGCTGGTTTTCATCCAAGCGGTCGAGGTTGAGGACCTGCAGCAGAGGAGTTTCCTTGATTTTGCCTGCAGGAATATAAGTCAACTCATTACCAGTTGTATCGCTCAGGTACTTAATATTGAGCTTGAAGTTGCTCCTCTGAATATCATAAGCGTCGAGGGAATAGACGTTCTTCATTGCCAAGTCCCACATCGGGAAATAAGGCGAAGAAGTGGTACCCTTCAACATCTTGACATAGAGCGACTGGTCGGACGAAGTGATGTCACCCGAGAACTCACCCACCTGATAAGTTTCTCCACCATAGGTGTACTCATAGGCCACAGCCAGAATTTCATCGCTTGACAACGCCGTGTTGAGCATGATGTATCCCAAGCTGGCATTCAGCGTATAATCAGCAGATGAAAGCAATCGTGCGCTCTCGAGTTTCTCATAGTCCTTACCACCATCAAAATCATAATTGTTCTTCAAGGGTTCCAGAGCTGCGGTAGCATCTTTCATGTATCGTGCCCCAGGATAGGACTCCTTAATCTCACTCAACAGGTTATTGGAATTGTTGGACGGCATAAAAGCTCCCGTCCCTTTCCAGTGAGGATTGCAGATGTTGCGTTCATCGCCCTCGCCCACATCCATAAATGCCATGAGGTTGCGGGACTCGTTGTAGTTTCTGTTTTTATTGGTGACCCACACCTCGATGCGGGTGATGTGCATACCCGATGACACCAGCGGCAGTTTTGAGCACCAGGCGTCATAATTTTCACGGAAGAAATGAGAGAGGAAGAAGTTGCGGTTCTGGTCATACTTGTCGGCAGTGATATAGAACTCGTTGGTTTGAGAACCGCCCTTGGTATTCACCGACTGGGATTGACTGTTCTGTTGCGAAACGATTGCCGTAGCCGTCAGTTTACCGAACTGTAACTTGGTTTTCACACCGAACAAGGCGGCACTACCTCGAATCAACGATGAACCTGTCGTCAAGCTCACGTTACCAGCCTCGATATTCTTGATGATTTCGTCCTCTTTGCCCTCATAAGCGAGTTTGAGATTCTCTCGGTCGAAGCTAAAGGTTGCGCCCGTGTTGTAAGTCATGTTGAAGCGCATCTTATCACCCACGGTGGCATTAATAGTGGCCTGGATTGTCTGTTCAAAATCAAAGTAAGTCTTACGACGCTGGGAAAGTGACAGAGCAGGGTTATCGGTAAAATTGCTCTTCACACCCATCTTGACAATAACCGAACCCGTCGTTTTCAACTGTACACCGCCAGGACCGAACACCGACTCAGCCGCTCCAAGGCCGAACTGCATATCCATGAAGTTGAACGGGTCTTTTTCCTGGCTCTGTGCGCTCTCGGCATTCTTCTGCCGGTAATACTCCATCATTGAGCGCCTGAAGTCCATATTACTGTACTCATCGGGCGACATGATGTAAGGGGTAACAATATCCTTGTCCCCTAAACGTGTATGAATCACATAACAACCGGTCTCGGGGTCGAACTCGACCTCGGAACTGATGTTGGAAGGTGTTTTCAAGTCGGCAGCATACTCACCCTTGTCGCTCACATCGTCATAACTCTTAGGAATGGTGGGCTTGACATCGAAGTGGAGATCAATGGGCGGTGTTTTCTGCTGGTTTAATGACGGACGTGTGTCAGGAGGCGGAGGAGGTGGAGGCAAGGTGCTGGTCACATATTGCGCCAGCAATAAATTATTACCCGCCCACAGGCCAATGAGGGCGCCAATAATGATTAAAAATATTTTTTTTCTACTCAGCATGAACAGTCACTAATCAATAAACTGCGCGTCGGTTCATCGGTCAATGTTTGTCACATCATTTTGAGTGCCTGCTTGATAGCAGCTTCGACACTCAGCCCGGAATTGCTGGAAAACAGCGATTTAAGTGCCTTTTGTGATGCTTGTTGGGAAAAACCCAACATGACAAGAGCAGCAAGTGCTTCGTCAAAGACTTCTCCGGCGGCTTGATTTGTTTGTATTAATAACGTATCACCTGTGGGTTTTATTTTATCTTTGAGGTCAACTATTATTCTTTGTGCTGTTTTTCCGCCCACACCCTTCACCGCCTTGAACATGGCGACATTGTTACCGGTAATGGCTTGTGAAAACTCGTCGACGGTCATCGACGACAGCACCATGCGCGCAATATTGGGTCCAACGCCTGAAACCGAGATGAGCAGGAGAAAGGCCTCACGCTCGCGCTTGGTGGCAAATCCGAATAGTGTATGCGCATCTTCACGAATCACCTCATAGGCATATAGCATCGCCATATCCTGCCCCACCTTGGTCATAGCGTCATAGGTGTTCAGTGAGATATTCAACATATAGCCGATGCCGTGATTATCGAGTACGACATAGGCAGGATTGAGTTCGGCAATAGCGCCTTTAATGTAATCTATCATCTTACTTATTGATTATCAATTGAATAACAGCATTTAAGTCGGACAGGGAAATTTCTAAGTCCTTATTCACGTCGGCCCGAATCATCGTGCCTGCATCAAATCTGGCTGTACCAGCCTGAATGACCTCGACAATGCGCATGATGTCAGCCACAGTGACCTCTCCATCGTCATTCACGTCGCCCGGCAACAGCGTTTGACTAGCCACATGATTCACAGCTGCCCAGGCATCCAGTTTTCCATTGCCCCAGCGATGCGCGTTATCATCGTTAATAAAGTCGTCCCTCATAGAGGTTGCCTGCAGCACTTGCCGCACATCGGCAGCCGTCAAGGTCTTGTTCACCTGGAGCATCAATGCTATCGTTCCCGTCACCACAGGTGCAGACATAGAGGTACCCATGTTGGCATAGTAAGGATACTCTATACCGTCTACTACAGCAGGAGTGAGCCAATTCTCCCTACTGGATTTCTCATCATATCGATTGGCCGAAGACAGCACCACGAATCCGGGCGCACAGACATCGGGACGAAGTTTACCGCATTCATCAGGCCCGAATGAGGAAAAGGATGCGATTTCTCCAGGATGGCATTGGGGGTACGAGATTATACCTTCTTGCCAGTTCTCAAAAGTGTCGTGAGAGCAATAAGCCCCAACGGATATGACAGCGTCGGTAGTAGCCAAGTCACTGATGGAGCCGCTATTGGAGCCTCCCGTCACTCCTTCAAACCCATAGGTATAAAAGTATGCCTTTCTGGTACTCCATCCAGCCAGATCAACGTACTCGTCAGCCATATACTGCAGACCCAGCAGATAATCCGTTTCCAACGCCTTGGCATCGAACATCCAGTAGGAATGGTACCTGTAACCAACAACTTCTTCGCCTGAAGCTGAGAACAGGGGTTCTTGAGCATTGGCGAATTGGATTTCACCCTCAAAGAAAGGGGCAAAAGCAGGATTGTCATCACTGGACAATGTGTACACGCTATCCTCAGGCAACATTCCCATCACTGGAGAGGCATATAGCAGTTCACCTGTATTGCGATTGATGATGATTAGCCGTGAGCGGTGCACCTGACGGCCGTTACTCCACATGCTCACATAGCCCTGATGGCTACTCGTGCTACGGCGCAGCAATGTGGTCACCGTGTCGGCGGGTCCAGAGATTGAACCGTGGAAACAGATGGGATATTCACCATCATTGCCGGCTGAAAGCACACAGATGCGGCCTGGTCCAGAAAGTCGTTCAAAAACGCGGCATTGGGGTGATGAGCCATCGTTCGGTCCGCTATTGGTACCAAGGCTCATATTGATGACGCAAGGCTTCCCCACCCTGCGGGCATAGTCAAAGATGTAGTTGACAGAATTCACAACATTGACATCGGTGAGGGAATCGCCCGGAATTCCACAGGCCACAATATCGGCCTCGGGTGCCATTCCTGACCAGGCATTACCCATATAGCTGCCGGCAGCAGTTCCCGTCGTGTGGGTGCCATGTGAGGAGAGCGTGTTATCGGTCGTGAGTGCCGCTATCTGCGATGGTGTTTCATAGCAACTGCCAGGCAACGTGAAGCCGTCTATAAAGGGACTAGTACCACTATAATCACAAGGGAGATACACCGCTTTGATACGATTCTGCCCATTCTCATCCTTAAAATTGATGTGGTTATAGTCAATACCCGTATCAATCATGCCGACAATCACGCCACGCCCCTTGAGAGGGACCACCTGACCTACAGCCTCATGCACCCAATCGACATGGGACAACTGTGAAGCCATGTCGTTGCAGAAATGCAGCGGTTGCGCCAGGGAAACACCGTTCACGCAATTCAGCCCCGAAACTTCATCAAGCGAAGCCACCGGGATATCTGCACTCACCACGCCACCAAACACACCATTGACCTCAACGCCATGCTGTTGCAACTGTTGAAGAGCCGACTGGTCAGTTATCGTGATAAAAGCCTGAATGCGCTCCATTCCGTTTTGTGGCATCTTGTGTCGGGCAGGAGCATGCAGATAACGCGAATATAAAACTTTGGATGGAGCACTCAACGACCCGTCAGCCCATCCCACAAGGGAAACGAGCAGAAGAACAAGAGACAATATCAGTCTATCGAGTCTCACCACAAGCGGCGTGTCAGTTATTCAAAATCAAGCTAAGGATAGTGTTGACGTCACTGATGCTGATTTCGCCATCATGGTTCACGTCGGCACGTCGCATCGTCGCGTCATCAAAATGACCACCCAGAATAATCGAGATGACAATATTCATGTCATTGATGGTGATTTCACCGTCATGGTCCACGTCACCCTTCAACTCATCGGCACTGAGGACGTAACGCATGCCAGCATAGATGTCGAGTTTACCATAACCCCAGCGTTGTCGGTCACCATGGATAACGGGTGAATCCTTGTAACTGGAGTATTTGAGCACTTCACGCACATTGGCAGTACTCAGATTGGGGTTGGCCTGCATCCACAAGGCAATAGCTCCAGTCACTACAGGAGCCGACATCGACGTGCCCAAGTCAGGACAATAAGGATACTCCTCTCCGTCGACAAATGCCGGAGTCTGCCAATAAGCCAAGTTGGGCGCTTCGGTGTCAAAACGATTGGCTGAAGAAATGACAACACTACCGGGGGCACAAACATCAGGACGGTTAATACCGTTCTCGTCAGGGCCATAGGAAGAATAATATGAAATCTCAACAGGAGTACTCCTTGGACGGAAATAGATAGTACCATCACGCAGCGGAACAGTCTGCCTAGTGTTATAAGAGCCGACCGAGATAATGCTATCGCAAGTCGCCAAATCGTTGATGGAGCCGTTAGGGGTACCTTTAGCCGCCCAAGAAAAACCGTAATTATTGAAATAGGCATACTGTGAAGTCCAGACGACCAAATCGGTAGTCAGGGGTGAGTAATACTGGATTCCCAACACATAGTTGGAAGAACGGGTTCTCATATTCAATTCACACAAGGAACTGGGACGGCCGTTGAACTCAATCACGCCCTGAACCGTCACCGAGCCGACACAATATTTTGCAAGGTCGGGGTCATCATCGGTCGTGAACACATCATAAACACCTGACAGGGTGGCACCCAAAGCACGCGAACGGTAGAGAATGGCACCCGTGCGACTATTCGCAACAATGAAACGAGTGTTAAAAGGTTTGTCCTTATTGCTCCAAGCATTCACATAGCCAGAATACTCATTGCCGCCACCATAACCTCTCAACAAGGTCACCACAGTATCTTCCTTGCTCTTAATGCTACTGTGCACGCACACGGGTTCGCTGCCATCATTACCAGCCGAGACAACAAACACACGTCCGGGACCGGAATACTGATTGAACACACGGCACAAGTAAGACGAGCCGTCATGGGCACCCACATTACTGCCCAGACTGATGTTGATGACACAAGGCTTGCCCATGCGACTGGCATAGTCATTGATGTAGCTGATGCAGTTGGCAACACGCACATCGGTCAGGTCACCCTCCGGCATGCCACATAGCACAAGGTCGGCATCAGGAGCGATACCATACCACCCATTGCCACGGTAACTGCCCGCAGCAATGCCTGCAGTCTGTGTACCATGGGTAGTATTGCGGTCATCTGTCGTCAGCGACATAATCTGTGACGGGGTCTCGTAGCAACTACCAGGCAAGAGGCGGTGATTGACCACCGGTTGGGAACCCGTTTTGTCGAGCGGCATATACACCGCCTTCACGCGGGTATTGCCATTCTCGTCACACAGGTTGATGTGGTTGAAGTCAAAACCGCAGTCAATGACCCCGACAATGACACCATGGCCAGTATAAGCCTGAGGCAAGGTAGCCCCCGAATGCACATTGCCGACACGTGAGAAGTACCTGACGCTGTCACTGCAAGTCAAAAGGGTCAAAGCCTTAGAGACGTGGTCCACACCAGGTATAGCCTTAACGGTCTGAATCGAAACATCATCCCTGATTTGAACCGTATAGAATCCGTCATACTTTGCCGTAATGACAACTCCAGCAGCTTCAAGCATATAATCCTTGAGTTCACTATTCACATCGATGAATGCCTCATAGTACCCACCACCCGCTGAGGGCGCAGCTGTGGACACAATAGAACTCATCAAGGCAATTGCCACAAACAAAAAAAACAATCTTTTCATTATAGTTATACCATACTTAAATCACATTTCAAGCTACAAAAGTAATACTTTTTTCACAGCAATTTACACATTATTTAAAAAAAAGCGTTATGACGATGCCGCATTCCATCACCGGCAATTCGACTAGCATCAGACAGTCTATACAAAAAACAGGAAGACGAGCCTTTACAGACCCGTCTTCAGTGATTATTACGATTGGAATAATTGCTTATTTCAAGCTCTCGACATACTTGCGCAGTGATTCATTTTCAGGATCATACTTAAGCCATTTCTGGTAGTAGTCCTTTGCAGTTGCCTTGTCGCCCTTGGTGAAGTAGTAAGTTGCCAGATAGTTGTAGGCATACTTGTAGTAGCGAGCATAGTCGGCGGGGTTGTCCTTCTTATCCAGGATGGAGAGCAGTTCATTGTAAGCAGCCAGAGCAGCGCCATTGTTGGTGTCTCCCTCACGGAACTTGGCAATCTTAGCCTTCTGGTTAACAATCTGTACATTTTCGGGAACCAGCTTGTCAACCTCGTCGATGTACTTCTGTGACTTAGCTACAGCATCAGCCTTGGTAGCCTCATCGATGTCCGGAGTGCTGGCAACGCCCAGATAGTAGTTCGACAGCGTGAAGAGGTCATTCGACTTGTTATTGCCAGTGTCAACCAGACGCTGATAGTACTCGGCAGCCTTCACAAAGTTCTCGGCATCGGCATAGCTGTCACCCATGAAGCGAATCAAGTCAGCATTGTTGGGGTTGAGCTCAATCGCCTTCTCATAGGCAGAGATAGCCTCCTCGGGAATACCGGCATTCTGCAGTGCCTGACCGTAGTCAGTGTAGTCACGCACCTCGTAGTTTGAACCCTGGGGAACCGCATTGGCAAAGAACGCACGTCCTGCTTCCACGGCCTCGGCCCACTTCTCAAGCTGTACCAGGTTGTACAACTGCATGCGCTTCATATAGAACACCTTGCTGTCGGTGGGATTCAGCTTGTTCACCAGGCTGGTGGCAAGATTGAGAGATTCCTGATACTTCTCACCGAAGAAGAGCAGCTGTACATAGCGCACCTCATCCTGAGCGAAGTGGTTGGGATTCTTGATATACTTGCCATACTGCTCGGCAGCTTTTGCACCCAGGTTGTCGGCATAGTACTTCTCGGCGAGTTCACGCTGAACGAGGGCCGAGTTGGGCACCTTAGCCTGCAACTCCTCGAGACGCTCGATAGCCATTTCGGGATTCACATTGAAGTAGGTGTTAGCATACTTCACATAGGCCTCAATGTTGTTGGGATCCTTGTCAAATGCCAGCTCATAGATACCTGCTGCGTTACCCCAGTCCTTCTTGTCGGCCTTGGTGTCGGCCTCAAAGATATAGCTGTCGGGATCATCGGGATTCCACTTGCGTGCATTCTTGATGCATTTCTCGATATCCTTGGCATAGGTTACAGGATTTGCATCGTAGAAAGCGCGAGCGATTTCCATCTCCAGTTTTGAGTTTTTCTTGGTCATCTTGCGTGCTTTCTCGACCAGAGCCTTAGCGTCACCGCCATTCTTGAGAGCGATGGCTGCCTGACCCACGTAGTTGTAGGGGTTCATGGCGTTGGCTGCGATACCTTTCTCAAAGTTAGCGGCTGCCTCGGCTACCTTACCCTGGTGCAGAGCAATCTGACCCAGATAGTAGAAGGCTTCGGCCTTGTCGGTGCTGGCTGAATTCAAGTTACGCTCCAGCAACTCCTTGGCATTGTCAAGTTTGTCAACCTTGTAGTACTCAATACCGTCTTTGTAACCCTGTGCGTTCGCTACCAGGGAGGCTCCCATCAAGAAGAGGGATGCAAAAAAGAATTTCCGTTTCATTGTAGTAACAATTTAATGTTAATATTTATTAGTTCGTTTTGTTTGATTATTCGTTTTGCAAATTCCGTGCCAATCTTAGTTTTAAGTTGCCGATTTTCTGATTTTCTCTTAATGAGCTAGTCACAGACCAGAAAAATTTATTGGACTACCTCTACGGTTCTTACAGGCTCGGCAGCAGGCAGGATACCCGTCTGCAGGATTATCTTCTGCCCTATTGCTCCAGTCAGGAAGGTAAAGAAACCGTGGTCGAGCATACCGTTGTAGGATGCATCGATAGCCCAGATAGTGCGAACCAGAGGGTATTCACCGCTGCTGATATATGCCTGATAGGGTTTCACGGCATGCAACTGATCATCATTGCGCACCGGCATCACCTTGATACGGTCGGTGAAGTCAATGAGAGTCACCTCGTTCTTGGTCTTGAGTTCCTCATATTTATCAGCAATGGGAATCTCGGCCGACTTGAGGTCACTGGTAATCCAGCTCACACCGATGAATCCAATCACATTTTTATACTTTTCTACAGCTTCAAAAACATCAGAACTGGTGCCACGGGCATAAACATTGGGACCAAACTTACCACCATTAAGGAATTTCTCCTTCATGTAATGTACCACTCCTGTTCCAGAGCCGTCAAACATCACCTTGATGGTATCATTCTTAAGCTTGGTGGGATAAACTTCTCCCCAGCGTTTCACCTTGCCAGTGAAAATGTCGCGCAAGTCCTCCATCGACAGGTCGTCGATATCGTTCTGCTTGTTGACGATAACGGCTATGGCATCGACGGCGATCATCTTGGTGCGGTAACCACGGCCAAGCTTCTTCAGGCTCTTCTTCTGCTCCGGAGTCAAGTCATGGGAGATGATGATGAGGTCCACCTTGTTACGGAACAGCGAATCGAGGGCATCATGCTCATTGATATACTCGGGCATAATGCTTGCCTCGGGGTACTGGTATTCAAACACAGCGATTTCCTGCTCGAGTACGCTCTGAAACGACTCGTCACACATAATTTTGGCAATGCCGCGAGTGCTAGTGCTCTTGGGCATCTTGTTGCCACAGGATGTGAGCACTGCCAGCATTGCTGCCAGCATCAGCATTATTATATTACTTCTTCTCATCATCATTGTCTTTCTGCTTGATAAAATCGTTATAGGTTCCATATTGTTCTTCATCTTCCTGCTTATCATAGGTGCGCATTCCATAGGTATGCGTACCCGTTATTTCCCGATAGCCACGGAAGATGCCATAGGCCGCAAACACCACAACAAAGAACCAGCGCACTGCGGTCCAAGTAGGTGTTGCGCTCCAATTAAAGAAATTGGAAGCAAAGAGTGCAGCCATTCCAAGATACACCAAAACCATGAAGAAGCCAAACGCCATCTTCACGATTTGAACAAAGCCTATTTGTTGTTTACTCATATTATTACCGTAGAATAGAAATCGATTCTGCCGTTAGACTGATTATTACAGAATAGGTTTATAACTATCAAACGACAAAATTAACATTTTCTCCCGATTTATGGTGTTAAATTAATAAAAAAAGTTTCTGGTATTTTGATTCGCCAAGATTTGGGGCACCAACAACAGCAATAACCACGCCTGAACTAGCATAGAATCACCGATGACATGCAAAGACAAAACGGTATAAAAAAGTGATTATACCGAAAAAAAGTTGCACATTTAAAATATATAGATTAACTTTGCATCACCTTAAATCAAACTTTTATTCATACTATTTTTTCCTAGGGCACCTTCGTTGTGAAACGAAGTGCTTTTTATTTTTGAATAGTTTCTAGTTTCTAGTTTCTAGTTTCTAGTTTCTAGTCCCTAGTTTTTAGTTTAAGTATGTGTAAAAGAAATAGGCTTCAGGAAGCAGATGCCTCCTAAAGCCTAAGACAAAATCTAAAGCCTTAAAAATCAATAGTTGCGGGCGAAGATAACGCGACGCTTGCTGGGCTTGCCGGTGTAGATGCACTTGCCCTCTTCCTCGACAGCATCCAGAGGGATGCAACGGATTGTCGCCTTGGTCTCTTCCTTAATCTTTTCTTCGGTCTCGGTGGTACCGTCCCAATGGGCTAGGATGAAACCGCCCTTCTCAATCTGCTCCTTGAACTCGTCCCAGGTGTCTACCTTATAGGTCATGCGCTCACGCTGGTTCAGAGCCTTGGTGTAGATGTTCTGCTGGATTTCCTCGAGCAGTTCCTTAACGCGGTTCTCGATGCCTGCAAGTTGCTCGTTGTCTTTCTCGAGAGTATCGCGGCGCATCACCTCGACAGTGCCATTCTCGATATCACGTGCACCGAGCACAAGGCGCACGGGCACGCCCTTGAGTTCGTAATCGGCAAACTTGAAGCCGGGACGCTTGTTGTCGGCATTGTCATACTTCACCGAGATGCCCATGCCGCGCAGGTTGGCAACGATGGGTTCCACAACCTTGTTGATTTGGTCGAGCTGGTCGTCGGTCTTGTAAACGGGCACGATGACCACCTGGATGGGAGCCAGATGCGGAGGTAATACCAGACCGTTGTCGTCGCTGTGCGTCATGATGAGGGCACCCATCAAGCGCGTGGATACGCCCCACGATGTAGCCCAAACGTCCTGCAACTTGTTCTCCTTGTCGATGAACTTCACGTCAAAGGCCTTGGCAAAGTTCTGTCCCAAGAAGTGGCTGGTACCCGACTGCAGCGCCTTGCCATCCTGCATCATGGCTTCGATGGTGTAGGTCTCGAGAGCGCCAGCAAAGCGCTCGTTGGCGGTCTTGATACCCTTGATGACGGGCACTGCCATGTATTTCTCGGCAAACTCGGCATACACGTTCAGCATCTCGATGGCCTTAGCCTCGGCTTCCTCCTTGGTGGCATGGGCGGTGTGTCCCTCTTGCCACAGGAACTCGGCGGTGCGCAGGAACATGCGGGTGCGCATTTCCCAACGGAAGACATTAGCCCACTGGTTGATGAGCAGGGGCAGGTCACGATAGCTGTTAATCCAGTTGCGATAGGTGTTCCAGATGATGGTCTCGCTGGTGGGACGGATAATGAGTTCCTCCTCCAAACGAGCGGCGGGGTCAACGACGACGCCCTTACCGTTAGGATCATTCTTCAGGCGGTAATGGGTGACGACGGCGCATTCCTTGGCAAAGCCTTCCACATGGCTGGCCTCGCGGCTCAGGAACGACTTGGGAATGAGCAAGGGGAAATAGGCATTCTGCACGCCCGTAGCCTTGAACATATCATCGAGCGAGCGCTGCATCTTCTCCCAGATGGCGTAGCCGTAAGGCTTGATGACCATACAACCACGCACTGCCGACTGCTCAGCGAGATCGGCTTTCACAACCAGTTCATTATACCATTGAGAGTAGTTGTCGGCTCTCTTAGTTAAATCTTTAAGCTCTTTTGCCATTGTTATAAATGTGCTAAAATATAAAATATGTTATTGTTGTTTTTTTTACTTTGCTTTCTGACTCATGTTGATGCGTCCCTTCTTAGCCTGCTGCAACATGACCTGCTCGGGGACCAGATAGATTTCAAGTCGGCGGTTGGTCTTGCGGTTCTCGACAGAGTTGTTGTCCACAATCGGATAGGTGTCACCCAAAGCATAGGGCACCACATAGTCCACACTGCCGTTCTCGTCAAACCAATCATAGACGGCATTCACGCGTTGCCGCGTGAGGTTGAGGGTGTACTCCTGGCTACCCGTATTGTCACTGTGCATGACCAGCAGCATCTTGTAGAAGCCTGGATTTGTCAACATGCGCAGGAAAGGCTTCAGTTGGGTTTCGCCCAACTTGGTGAGAACGGTATCATTGGGGTCAAACAGCTGACTGGCGGGTATCGTGATAACAATCACCTCGTCATCACGCATGATTTCCACATCATAGTTCGCCTTCTTGAATGCTATCGCCATGTCATACTGGAAATCCTGTACTCTGTCGGCCTGCTTCTCGTTTTTGATTTCAGGCGTTTCAAGGTTTTCATCAAGCAACAGTTCATAGATGTCGTAGTTGTCCTTGGCTATCATTGACAAAGGAGCAAACATGGCAGCTATTACCATTGCAGTCAGTATAAGGTATGATACACGTTGTCGCATATATAATACAATCTGTTATTCATTCAGGTCCAACAGACCTTGTGGCAGGTCCATGACCATGAGTTTCTTGTCCAAATCAAATTCCACAATCAAGTCATCACTGGCCGGCACCATGAGTTCCGACACGTCGTCACGCGATACGATAAAGATGGCGTTCTCGGTCTGTTCATCGACATCAGTGATGGTGCCGATGGTTGTGCCATCGGTATCGCGGATTTCAAAGCCGATGAAAAAGTCGAGAGGATAGCCGTCGGCATCCTCATCCTCGCTTTCCTGGCGATAATCCCTCTTGAGCGCAAAGATGTCATGATTGACAAGACGTGACACCTCCTGCTCGCTACTGATGCCATCGATGGTCAACAATACTGTCTCGCTGGACTTGGGACGACACGAGTTGACAAAGAACGGCACAAAGATACCGTCCATCTCACTCACCAGGCACGACAGTTGCCTCAACACATCGATATCCACCTCGACCGTAGCCGAGATTTCACCGGTGACACCGTGTGGCTTGTTGTAATGTCCGATTAATATGAGTTCCTCTCGCGTTATCATTTTTCAGTTTTCAGATGGGGCTTATTTCTTTTTCTTCTTTTTGCCAGTTGGTTGTGCCGGTTTCACAATCTGGTACTCATGCAGGTGATGGGTTGCCGGGTCGAGACGTATGGCACCGTGGCTGTAGCGTTCCAGGTCCTTGAAGATTTTGGCATCCTCCACATCCTCGTTGTTGATTTGGAAGATGAGTTTCTTCATGTGGTTGGCAAGCAGCATTACCAGGGCATCACGTTCCTCGCCTTCAGGGTACTCGGCAGCACGAGCAATCATGCGCTCGATGTTCTTGCCGTAATGGCGATAAATAATCGGTTCCAGCTCATAGCGGATGGGGTCGGGTTTTGTGTCCAGATTTTCCTCCTTGATGATGTCGTCAAAGGGGAAGTCAATATCCAACTGGAATCCGCTCATAATCATCAGGTGGTCCCACAGTTTGTGACGATAGTCGGTTTCGGCCCTTAATTGGGGAAACATGTTGGCCATGTTCTGCACAATGGTGAACGCGCAACGAGTGCGCTCGTCACGATCCTCGATTGTCAAGCAGTGATCCACCATCTGCTGCACATTGCGGCCATACTCTGGCATCACCAGTTTCTTGAGTTGTGAATTATAGGTCAGCATAATTTGCAAAGATAATACATTTTTTTGACTGCGAGAAATCAGTTCTCGCAACTGTTGAGGCCGAGAATGGGATTCTTGGGCTTTGTCGCCTGGAATTCCTTCAGATAGAGCGGCGTGCTATAAGCTACATCGATAAAACTGTTCTCGCGCCACGCTTTCTCGGCGAGGGCCATCATATCGACCGCCACCGGCTTAATGCCCTCGACGAAAGTCGCACCGCCACGCGTCAATACTTGACGGGCCTTGTCACTGCCATTGCCCATGAACACGAGATGATATCCCTGCTCAAACAATGCCTCAAACGAGTGCTCGTCGAGAATCATCGCCTGAGGTTCCAAGACAGCCTCAAGTGCAGGATTGTAGGCAGCGGTATAGACCTCCATGCGGCGGGCGTCAATCATGGGAACATAGAGCACCTTATCCTCATCGATGAAATGATTGAACATCGTGCTCACCGTCAACAGTTGCAGGGTGTTCACCCCGATGAGGGGCACCTGCAGCCCGAAAGCAAGCCCCTTGGCTTCGCTCAGACCGATGCGCAGTCCCGTATATGAACCCGGGCCAATGCTAACGGCAACGGCATCAATAGCCAAATCACGCGAACGGGCATAGTCCAACATCTCCTTTACATACTGGCTCAACAGCGTGGCATGAGTCTGGCCCTCGTAGTTCTCACGGTGGTCCAGCACCTGCCCCTCGCCGGTCAAAGCCACCGAGCAGACATCGGTCGAAGTCTCTATATTGAGGATTGTTGCCATCTCCTTAGGTTATAGACATTATATCTAAAAAACGTGCAAAGGTACTCAAAATTGTTGAATTAGCCTCAAAAAGCAGCCATAAGCCACCGATTTTTCTATAAAAAGCCTCACAACAAACCAATTGGTGCGGCTTGCTGATAAAGCCACACCAATTAGGCATTCAAATCATCACTTAAAGATGACGGGAAAAAGCGCTGTTACAGGGCAAGCCTCAGGCCTAAGTGGACTCCTGTCTCATTCAGTGCACCATACACGCGGGACGAATTGCGGCACTGGTCAGCAGGTGTGTACCAGCTGCCACTGCGAATCACCTTATCGGTGCCCGTTGCCGGGCCTTGCGGATTGGTCTGTGCTTCAGCCGGATAATCACCGTAAAAGTCGGCACACCACTCATAGTTGTTACCGCACATATCGTAAATGCCCAACTCGTTGGGCAGCTTCTGTGCCACACGGCGGCCATAAGAATAGCAGGCATTGTCAAAATACCAAGCAACAGCATCGATATCGTCACTGCCAGCGTAAATGTATCCTCGGCTCTTGTTTCCGCCTCGGGCGGCGAACTCCCATTCGGCCTCGGTGGGCAGACGGAACGAAAGACCAGTCATGGCATTCAGTTTGGTGATGAAGGTCATGCAGTCATTCCAGCTCACGTTGCTCACTGGCAACTCGACGCCACGCACACTGCTGGGATTGGTGCCCATCACAGCTTTCCAGAGGCCTTGGGTCACTTCTGTCTTGCCAATGTAGTAAGAGGACAGGGTGACACTATGCACAGGGAACTCATTGGAATAGGCCCCGTCGGCTTGCTCGTCGGTGGCGCCCATGTCAAATGAGCCACCATCTACCTTGACCATCCTGAATGTTACGTCACCCACGGTAAATGCCTCACCAGCGGTATCCTCTTGCCCGGCACCAGACAGCAGCAGATCGACCATACTGCTGACGTCAGCAATATCTGTCATGCCATCATTGTTCACGTCACCGATGCGTCCTCCGGGAGAACCCGCGAGCAACAGGTCAATCAGATTGCTGAGATCCGAAATATCGATGGCATTGTCGCCATTCACATCAGTGTAGTCGCGGTCCAGACCCAGAATCGCATATTGGCGGGTCGAGTAATTATTGCCGTTGGGGGTCAACGCTGACAATTGCCAATAGGTGTCATTACTACCACCCCACCCCCAATTGATATGGAACATGGTGTTACGGTACCCGTCGAGTACAAACGCATGTCCAGCGCTGTTACCATCAGAGCCCATATAGATGACAGGGCGACCTGCCGCCAGTTCATCATACATCATCTGGTCCCAGTCGGCATCATTGGACGTATCCCGCATGTAGGTCATCGCCGAATTGCTGTAACCGAAGTAATAGTTCATGGCAAAGGGAATCACCTGAAATGTGGCATTGCTGACCTGGGTGCCGTAGTCCATTTCTACCGACTGACCGCAATAACGCATCAGCTGTGCCACAGCATAGGCCTGGTCAGCCGTATAGCTGTAATAACGGGGCAACATCTTGTCCCAATCAAACGCCACAGGAGGCAAGGCGGGCAGATTGATGCCCTTTTTGGATGTATAGGCTGGTATGCCTCGGCACTCATCTTGCGGATAGCGATGATAATACATCACCTGAGCCATGGCGGTCGCTACACATCCAGTGAAGGTCGGGTAATTGCCCACCTTGGGACATTGGCCATTGTAGGGCTGTTCCTGATTCCAAGCCGTCGTGAGCATCGGGGCGATTTCGCTTAAGGGAGCATCGCGACGGGGTGCTTCAGCAGCGCTCTTGATAGCGGGATGCGCCTGCAGGTTTTCAATCTGTGAGCTGTAACCATCGAGCCATGAACGCATATTGCAAGGCATGGCATCGGTGTCAAAGCTGCCACTCTCGCTGTAACCAAGCACCTGAACAGCGCGGTCATCGGCAGATACCATCACCCATCCGCCATGGTTTTCATCGGCGAACACATAATAGACAGGCTTGTCCTGCTGTGATGACGAGAAACGTGTGTGCGACAACGTCAGGTCGGTAGCAGCACCATTATTTATTCTTTTTCCATCGTGACGGTTTGACAGAAATTCACTCGCGATGACACGCGCCTGGTCGGCATCAAGGACATCGGCTTGCACGTTTAATGCGCCGCTGATAGCCATTATAACCACAGCGGACAGAGTTATCAGATTTTTCAGCATGTTTGATTTTAAGTTTATAGTTTTTGGTATTCAGTTGTCAGTTTTCAGTTTTCAGCGGCATCCGCAAACGCTGACAACTGGCAACTCCATTATCATATTGCAGCGATGAGGGCGTCCACGTCCTCGGGGCGTGTAGCCCAACTGGTGACGAAACGGCAGTTCATCAAGTCGCCGACGGGGAACCACAGCTCAAAGACAAAGTCCTTTTCCAGGCGTTTAATCGTCTCAGAATCCAAGAGGACAAACTGCTGGTTGGTGGGCGAATTGCTGTACATCTTGTAACCTTTAGCCACAAAAGCATCGCGCAGGCGCATCGCCTGTTCCACCGCATGACGGGCGATCTTGAAGTAGAGCCCGTCCTGCATCAGCGTGTCAAACTGGATACCCAGCAGACGGCCTTTTGCCAGCAGAGCGCCATGTTGCTTGACGATGGTAAAGAAATGCGCCGGGGCGGGAGCATTCGGATTGGGGAAGACAACCGCCTCGCCGAAATAGGCTCCGCACTTGGTTCCACCCAGGTAGAAGACATCACACAGGTCTGCCAGTTGCTGCAAGGTGATGTCACAACCCTCAGCCATCAGGCCGTAACCCAAACGGGCACCGTCGATGAACAACGGCAGGTTGTAGTGACGGCAGATGTCGCTGATGGCCTGCAGTTCCTCGAGGGTGTAAATCGTACCCATCTCGGTGGCAAAAGTGATATAGACCATGCCTGGGAACACCATGTGGTCGTAGGTCGGGTCGGCATAAAAGTCATGCAACCAGTTACCCAACTCGGCGACGTCCATCTTACCGTCATGGGAAGGCAAGGTGAGCACCTTGTGGCCGCCAAACTCGATAGCGCCCGACTCGTGGACGTTGATGTGACCCGTCTCGACCGACAGCACGCCCTCGTAGGACTGCAGCATCGCGTCGATGACCGTAGCATTAGTCTGGGTACCGCCCACCAGGAAGAAGACGTCGGCATCGGGTTTGCCGCAAGCAGTGCGGATTTTCTCCTTGGCTGCATTACAATACTCGTCAAGGCCGTAGCCTGTTGCGCGCTCATCGTTGGTTTCCAGCAAGCGCTTGAGTATCGCCTCGTGGCAGCCATTGTTATAATCGCTCTCAAATGAAATCATTGTGTCGGATTTGATGGTTAAATAATGGCGCAAAGATAATTCAAAAAACATAAAAAAGCCGTACTTTTGTGGCATGAAAGAGAAGAAAAAGGCAATTATCTATCAGTTGATGCCCCGATGGTTCACCAACTGCAATGAGAAGTGTGTTCCCAATGGCAGCATCCGCCAGAACGGCTGCGGCAAATTCAACGAGATTGACGAGTCCAAACTGCGCTCCATCAAGTCACTTGGTGCGACCCATGTGTGGTACACCGGCATCATCGAGCATGCTACCGCCACCGATTATTCCCGCCAGGGCATCACACCCTGCAATGCCCATGTGGTGAAGGGAAAGGCCGGCTCGCCCTATGCCATCCGCGACTATTATGACGTGTGTCCCGACTTCGCTGTGAAGGTCAAGGACCGCATGAAGGAGTTTGAGGCTCTGATAGAACGCACCCATCGCGTGGGACTCAAGGTCATCATCGACTTTGTGCCCAACCACGTAGCGCGCGAATATGAGAGTGATGCCAAGCCCGTCGGCGTCCAAGACCTGGGTGAGAATGACAACCCGATGATGTTCTTTGACCCGAAAAACAACTTCTTCTATATCACAGGGCAGGAATTTGCTCCCGTTGGAGTAGATTTGGGCTCGGGTGAAAAGGCCTACCGCGAGTATCCCGCACGAGCCACGGGCAATGACTGCTACAGCGCTTCACCGAGCCGTAACGACTGGTATGAGACCGTGAAACTCAATTACGGCATTGACCCGTGGAACGGCAGTACCCACTTTGACCCCGTGCCGCCAACTTGGGAAAAAATGCTCGACATCCTCAAATTCTGGACGACAAAGGGCGTTGACGGTTTCCGTTGCGACATGGCTCACATGGTGCCTGTCTCCTTCTGGCACTGGGCCATCGAGCAGATTAAGGCCATCAATCCAGATATCGTTTTCATTGCCGAAATCTATGATGTAGCGCTCTATGGCAGTTACATCCACGAGGGCGGTTTTGACTACCTGTATGACAAGGTGACACTCTATGACACCCTGCGCGGCATCCTGTGTGACGGGTGGCCCGCCAGCGACCTGACCCGCTGTTGGCAAACGGTGGAGGGCATCGGCGACCATATGCTCAATTTCCTGGAAAACCACGATGAACAGCGCATTGCATCAAAGCAGTTCTGCGGTGAACCGTTCAAGGCACTGCCGGCTCTTGTGGTGAGTGCGACGATGTCGAAGTGTCCGTATATGGTGTATGCCGGGCAAGAACTAGGGGAACCTGCCGCAGATGCCGAAGGCTACAGCGGCATGGACGGCCGCACAACAATTTTTGACTACTGGAGCGTCCCCACCCTGCGCCGCTGGCATCAAGGCAAGCCCACAGCCCCTGAGCGCCAATTGAGGACGATGTATCGTAAAATCCTGAACCTGTGCAACAGCGAGAAAACGCTAGCCGAAGGTGAATTCTTCGACCTGATGTATGTCAACCAGGACACGCTCGACACCCGACGCCAGTATGCCTATCTGCGCCACTGTGACGGAGCGATGTCACTCGTGGTCGCCAACTTCGGTGACGAGGCCGTCAACACTAACGTGCGCATCCCCAGACATGCGCTCGACTGCGCCCGTATGGAATCAGGCGAGTACAACATCACCGAACTGCTCTCGGGCGAAACTTCAACCGGCACGCTGACAGGTGACAGCGAGATGCCTGTGCAAGTGCCTGCCCATAGCGCGCGAATCTACCGTTTCACGCGACAATAGCAGTTCAATAAGCTGTAGTGTGACCTAGAAGGGATATCCGATGGCAAGGTGGAATGTCAGGATGTCCTTGATTTTAGGAGGAATATTGAAATATCCACGTCTTCCTGTATCGTAGGGGGCGTGGATTGCCATACCCAGGTCGGCACGCACGACGAGCATCGTCATGTCAAAGCGCAGACCAACGCCCGTGCCCAATGCCAACTGGTTAAAGAAGTTTTTCATCTTCAACTGAGCACCAGGGCGATTCTCATCTTTCTTGAGCAGCCACACATTACCCGCATCCAGGAACACAGCACCCTTGAAGTAACCCAAGATGGGGAAACGCCACTCGGCGTTGGCCTCGAACTTGAAGGTACCCGTGTGGTAATAGTAGGCGTTGTGGACACTGTCGGGGAGGTGGTAACTACCGGGACCGATTGAGCGAACAGGGAAAGCACGGACAGAGTTGGAACCGCCCGCATAGAACTGCTCCCTATAAGGCAGCTCGTTACTGTTCCCATAGGCATGCACAGCTCCTAAGAATATTCTAGTCGCCAACGTGCTGACATTGCCCAGTCGTCGCGACCACACCACTTGTCCCTGAGCTTTAACGAACTGCGAGAACGGTGTTCCTAACAGTTCTTTGGTCCCATCGGATTTAAAAATGGACCAGATTCCCGACAAGACGTTGCCCGCCTCGGCTGCACCAGCCGTCAAGGTAATATGGTCATTATGGGTAATGTCGCGGTCATAGGTATAAGTGTATTCAATCTTCGGGATGAATACTCTCATGAAACTTTCGGCCAAAGCAGGATTGTTATCCATCGATTTCTTAAATTCATCGGAACTGCTGATGACCTTGCTGAAAGTGAGGCGGAAAGGCGTGAGCACATGACTGGAATAGCGGTTGGCATGCCACTCCCAAGTCATGGCAGCACTCATCTGCACCATCTTGAACCAATCAGGGCGGTTCATCATGTCGGCACTGAGCGAGAAGCGTGTCCAATTGGTGTAACGGCGCGAGGGATAGAGGAACTTGGGCGCCAACAGGCGCGGAAAGTCCAATTTACCTTCGATACCGAACTCGTAGGAGTCCAGGTCACTACCTCTATTGGCCCGGCGACCCGTCTGCCACTCATAATTGCCATAGATGTCCACTGCAAACTTCTCCCCTGCCCCAAAGGCATTCTTGTGGCTTGCACCGACTTCCAAACCCGGACCGATGTAGCTGTTATCCTTGGATGAGCCATGCATCTGGAAAGTCACCTCCCAAGGCTTGTCCAACTGGCAATAGATGTTCAGGTCAAGTAGTCCCTCGCCATCGGGGGTGATGGTGTCGAGAGGCACCACCTGAATGTCCACTGTACTAAAAATTCCCAAGCGAGACAACGCCACTTGAGTGCGGTCAATGCTGTTGATGCGGAACTGCCGTCCTTTGCGGGCACGAATACAATTGGGAATGACATCATCCTTGATGTGCACGGGCTCATACTTGATGAGGGTGCAATTACGGGTAATGATGGTATCGGGGTCACCCACGCCATCATCATTGACCACCTGGGCGGTAATGTCATGCGTCAGGTAACGGCGGTTGGCATTATTGGGAATGTCGTTTGCCTCAATCATTTTCAAGTGAATCACGCCCTTGTCCTGAATACTGTCGGCAAGATACTGGATATACTCGGGACGGAAGAAATAGTAACCACGGTTGCGCACGGCATTGGTGATGTCGATGCGCACGGCATTGATCGAATCCAGACAATAGCGGCTGCCTGTCTTCAGGTAGCGGTTTTCCCGCGCCAACGAGTCCACGAGGTGCAACAGCGGTTCGCTATCACCGATGTACTCCACATTGCCAATAGTGTAAGGCGGCTTGATGTTGACGTCGTAAGAAATCTTTGCCTTCTTGGGGTTACTTGACGGGTTCAACTCATAGGTTGCCGAAGATGTGAAATAGCCGTTGTTGCGCAGAATCGTGTTAATCATATCGACACGCGCCTGGGGGTTAACGCGCTTGATGAGCACCGGCTTGGAAGCAAAATGCCTGTAAAGCCACCCCTTGAAGCCCGTGGCATCCTCGTCGATGTTGTTGTAAATCATCAAGCCGAAGGGGAACGGCGTGCGATAATAAGGAGAGTAGAGCGGATTATTGGGCTTGACGTTGATGGCCGTAAAAATGTCGGTTTTCACACCCTCATCCACCTTGACGCCTTCCTCATGATACTTGAGGCGCTTCACGCCGTCATACAGCACGTCATTCTCGCCCAACTTCTTGGTTGTCGAGCACGATGACGCCAGCAGTGCCATGAGCACGCCCAGCACAATATATATTTTATGGTTCGCTCTCATCATCTTTCTTACGGTTTACGGTGGGTCGGTCGATGGCATCATCAGGCTTAACGGTTTCTTCGTTGTCTCGACTTATGGCATCGATGGCCTTCTCCTGCAACTCAAGCTCGGCCTTCCGGTTCTCTTCAATCAGCTTGTATTCCGCTCTGCGCGCCTTCTCGAGCGAGTCACGCAAGAGGTATTCCTTGGAATGCTTGAACTTGAAGAGGTTCCTCAAGTCAGTGAGTTTGCGCTTGAGCACATAAGCGACACCAGTCTCGGTCACTTGATCCTCGAGCATGCTCTCATACTTGACTTGACGGAAGAGTTTGAGGTATCTGTTGCCAGAACTGTTCAGATAATACTCCAGCGAGATATCGTTGAACAGGTTGCTGGCGATTTTCTCTTCGTTGGCGGCATCGGTGTTGTACTCACCACCGACAACAATCTTGAAGCGGTCGTTGAACAGCGTCTTGGCGAGGCGGTAGCTGTAGCTGGTTTCGGTGCCTTTAGCCTTACCCTCATACTGGTTGATGCCGAATGAGAGGTCAACGCCTGGCAGCGTCTGTGCCGCCCATGCATTGAGTTGTGACTGCAGGAATGAGAACAGGGAGGATGTCGCAGTGACGCGGCTGATGTTGCCTTCGCTCCTGGTTCCGGAATAGGTGTTGTACAACAGCAGGTTGATGGCAGCCTGCGAACGCTGGTTGTCGCTCATCGCCTGCAGCTCGTTGCGCACCTGCATGTCGCTCTCGCAATCCAGGTCAAACTTCAAATCAATGCCATTGAGCGTTCCACCCACATGGGCATTGATGACAAACTCGACGGGATGAGTGCCTTTTTCATCGGTGGTGGCGCTGGCCTTGAGTCGCTCGATGCCTTTGAGGTCCAGCTGCGGGTTGAGCATGTCACCGGTCCATGTCATGCTGCTGCCGCTGATGATGTCGAAACTCTTTTGAGAGAGGAGCGGCGGCGTGTAGCGCAGGTTACCACTCTCGATGGTATAAGTACCTATAAGATTGTCCTTACCTGCAAGGTCGAGCGTGTATTTCAAGCGTCCGCTGCCATCAATCGTGGCACGGTTTTGTCCATCCTCCGAAAGATAGGCGTTGATGATTGCACCTTTCTCCACGTTGATGTTGACGAGTATGCTGGTCGCACTGCTACCCTTGCCCGTCACCAGAACGGTATGTCCGCTCTGGTGATGGTTGAAATCGGTAAAGGTCACCATATTCTCGTCCACCTTTGTTGACAGTTGGGAAATGTCATTTTTCATGACATAGGTGATATTGGAGCCATTCAACAGGGTTGCGTCGGCCCGCACAGTCATCACATCACCATGCCCCTTGACCGTGGCATTGATATCAGCAACGCCCCTGCCGAACAACTGCGTTTCGTCATCCTGCTTGCTGTTCATGAACTGTACCAAGTGTCCCTCGGCCTGCAGGTCGATAATCATATTATCCAGGTCACGCAGGTCAACAGTGCCGTTAACGGTGACAGGACTGCGATTGGCACCCGTCAGCTTGTAATTGTTGAAAGTAATTACATTGTCCTCGACCGGGATGGGATCACTTGTCAACTTCAACGAACTGCCATAACGCGGCAGGTTGACCGTTGCCGAGTCGGCAGTGAGGTATCCATGGATGTGGGGATTGTCGGTAGAGCCGTCGATGGTCATCGTGCCAATGGCATAGCCGTCGAGCCAGATGTAATTGCCGGGAATGAAAGCGTTGGCACGGGACAGCGGGAAGCGCTTGAAGCTGGCTTCCATGTTGAGGGGTGTTGCCGCCGTGGCATCATTGAGAGAGCCTTGCAAGTTGATGGCATTCTTGCCGTCAAGAATCAGATCGGCGTCCACGCGAGTTGCCGCCGTTGCCGGGTCAAAGTCAAAGTCGGCATTCAACTTCACGTCGCCCTCTTCCTTGCCATTATAGACAAAGTCCTTGATATCAATCACGCCGTTACCATCGGCATTGGCGCCGTCCCAAACGAGATCGACTATCGCATTGACCGTACCGCTGGTCTTGTCAAGCATAGGCACAATGCGCGTCCACTCCTCGAGTTGCAGATTGTTGATATTGAGCTGGACGTTCTCGGCATTATCACCTGGCAATCGGTATGTCGCCAGTTCGATGCTGCTGCTGTCGCTGTAGAGCATCAGGTTGGCGTCAATCATGCGTGAACGCAAATCGACATTCACAAAATTGTCGTCATTAAAATCCCAGTTGCGGTAACCGATGACCGGATCCTTGCCAAAGAGACGCATAGCCAACTCATCATCGGTCAGACGGGCGTTGCAGCCCAGGCGATAGCCTGTCTCGCCCTTAATGTTCTGCTGATGCAGCATGAAGTCCACCGTCGGCCCCTTGATGCCGCCCTCGACATCGACCTTGGCGAACTCGTCCCATGTGCCCAGGCGGTTGCCCATGTGGGCGTTGAAGGCAAGATACTTGTTGTTCAGTTCATTGGCATAGATGGTTACGGTGTCGATATTGGTATCGCCGTAGCTGATACCATGTGCCCTGCCGTCGAGGAACAAAGTGGAATCGCGGCTCATCTCACAGCTGAAGTCACGGAAGTCTATCTCTTTCTGCTGCAAGTAGCGCTGCACGATACCATCGGTACCCATGTGCATATCAAAGTCGAACCAGGGCATGGGTTCCTTCAAGCGCTCAATGTCTATCCAGCGCTCATCCATTTGACGTTGTACCTCCTTGGCCGTATTCTGGAAATCCTCAATCAGCTCAGTAATATGGCTGGGAGAATTGAGGTGGGCATAATTGGACTCATTCTCGACAGTGATGCAGGTCACGTTGGGCGTGCTGTGCACCTGGGCATGGGCATCATCGGCGACAAGCAGAGTGCTGTCCAATTGCCAGTCAATATCATTGAGCGTGAGATCAGCGTCCCAACGACGTGTGCGCAGGTTGATGTCGCCCTCGGCATGGAGGCGCGTCGAGCCATTGCATATTCCGTCATACATGCCCAAACGGTTCAGGTCCACATCGCGCAGGTCGCCGTCAGCCGTGAATACGTAATGGTCGTCGCAGATGGTGCCATGGGCATCGGCGTCAAAGTCATTGCCCTTGACGCGACCAGCAGCATACACATCGGCATAGCCCCCACGCAGTTTTCCTCTGGCCCTGATATTGCCATAGCGGGTGCCGTTATAGCGCACATTGCCCAGGTTGACTGTTGCATCGGTCCAAGTCGAGCCGCAGTCGGTGAAGTCGAAGCCATGGCCACGGGCATTGACGCTTGCCGTGAGGTCCTTGACATCATAATCGGGCAAGAACGACTTGACGGGGAAGTTGTTGAAAGTGGCATCCACATCGTAGTTCTCGTTGCAGACGTCATAGTAACCGTCACCACGCATCGTGCCACCGCCTGTCGAGACGCGAAGGTTGCGGGCAACCCATCGGCAGCCTTCCTTATTGATTTTTCCGCTCATCTTCATGGGTGGGAGTTTCACGCCATCCAGTCCGAGCATCTTGTTGAGGGCGCTCGGGTCGCGCAGGTCCACCTCGGTGTCAAGGTCGGCCTTCATGCGGTCCATGTCGGTAGGATTGTAGATGGTACCCTTACCCTTGATGCGGCCCAGACCAGGCACGTCGGCATCCAGCGAATGGATGTCGAGGCGCTTGTCGTTGCCGCGGGCTTTGGCCTTGAGGCGCACCGGCTTGTTGTGCGGGAGGTCCTTGAGTGCTTTGCGGGCATCAGGCACCAGTTTCTCCACCTCGTTGAGGTCGATTTTGCTGTCGGTGTCGATGCTGGCCTTGCCGTTGGGCTTGCCATCAAGCATATCCTGGTCCACATGGGCATCCATCTTGATGTCGCTGCCCTTGGTCTTGAGTTTCACGTCATCAAGGTCC
Source organism: uncultured Bacteroidales bacterium (assembly GCA_902779125.1). GTDB lineage: Bacteria > Bacteroidota > Bacteroidia > Bacteroidales > Muribaculaceae > Sodaliphilus. Next base: position 33,001 of record CACZAC010000013.1, read on the forward strand.
AGACCGTTCTTGTTCTTGGAAACAGTGCCGCTGGCGTCCTTGACCTGCAAGCCGCTGCGTTCCTTGCCCGAGAGGTGCTTGACGGGCACCTTGAGGTTGTCGCCATCATACTCAAAATTGTCGACGGCGGCATTCACGTCCTCGACTTCGATATGGTCAGGATCCAACGAGGTGCCGGGTTTGTTGGGTTTCTTCCCTGTCTGGGCGTATTTGCCCTTGCTGTTCGTCAGGCGCACCTTGTCGGCCTTAACTTTCCATGGTTTGTCGTCACCCTTGTTCTGGTTGGCATCCTTGGGCATGGGATGGTCCTTGCTGTACTGCTTGGCGTCCTTCTCGCTGGGATACTCGTAATTCACGTCGGCCTTGTCCACATCGAGGCTGCCCACGTCAACGGTCTGTTCTCCGGTATCGACTTTGACATCCTTGGCTTCGGCATGACCCACCTTGGCATCAAGTTTATCGACAGTGGGCTTCATGTCCATCTTGAAGTCCACATCATCGGCAGTGACTTTATTGGCATTGACTTTCCAGGGCTTGCTCGGCTCCTTGTTGGGCTCAGGTTTCTTCTTCTCGGGCTTATAGCTCATCTTTGCCTTACCACCCTTGAGTGCCGCGTTGCCCACATCGACCTTGTTACTGTTCAGGTCAACCGAGGCGGCATCGATTTTGGCATCGTCCACATCTACGTCCAGATCCATCGAGCCGTCTTCGGTTTTAATCTGGCTTTTTGCACCTTTGAGCGAGGCGTCCTCAACCTCTACTTTCTTGTCAAACAGCGGTTTTGGCTTCACGTTGGCTTTCACCTCATCGGCCTTAAAAAGGGTGTCTCCGTTTTGGTCGATAACCTGCACGTCAGTAGCCGAAACGTCAAGCGGGAATCCTATCTTCACATCGCCAACGCTGATGTCCATGCCGGTCTTCTTGCTGGCATACTCGGCAGCCATGTCGGCAGCTTTGTTTTGAACCCAAGGGATATAGGCGGCGAAGGGCAACGCTGCTATAGCACTCACGATGCCTGTAGCGAGCCATTTCGTCACTCTGGAGAACATATTTCCCTTTTTGCCAAACATTTAGCTTGTCAGTTTTATCAAACAACCAGGTCAACAACGAACAACATCAACAACCAAAATGGTGTTTTTGTCTTCTGCCTTAATTGTTTATATAACTTGCAAAAATACTAAATTATCCGTAATATCAAGGAAAAAATTACCATTTTTACGCAAAAAGACAAAAACAAGATTAAAAAGAGATTCTATACCTTTTTTGATGAATCAGTTGAAACGATGTTGTGCTCATTTACTATAGGGGGCGCGGAAATGTCAACAAGATGTTAAAATCCATTAGTATCCGGTAAAGATTTTCAACATCGGCATAATTCACTATATAAGCCCAATAATCATTTCTGCTGTATTATGGGCTTGGCTTTTGCCTCGTAGGGGCAGGTCGGGTCGAAGACTCGACTTTTATGGAAAACACCATGCAAGCTCATCGAAGATGAGCGCAGCTTGGTGGCAGCAGGAACAAGTGGAAAGTGCGTCGCAGACGAACTTCCACATCCGCCAAAATCCTGTCAATCAAAAAGTTCCTCTTCGAGGCACTTGCAATATTCAGCTCATGGACCAAGCTGCGAACCTCTACGAGGTTCTTGCATGGTCTTTTTTATTAAAAATCGGTTCTTCGAACCGCTAACATCTACGATGTTCCCCCGGACACTAATAGTTAAATTCCATTAGAGTCAGCCATGATGAAGTAATGATTCCCCCCAAAAAAGCTGCCCGAGAGGCTTTGAGGGTCTCTCGGGCAGTTGTTGATTCTTGTTAGGGGTTCTTGTTTAGAACCACTTGAGATAGGCGAAGTCCTGACGGTGAGGCAGGTTGTCGTTCCAGGGGAATGCACGGTAAGCATAGCGGAAGATACCATTCTCACGGAAGGGAACTTTGCAGTTGTAGGTCAAGATGTTGCCGTCCTCGGCGATAACATCGAACATGGCCTTGCGGTAGAACTTGGTCTGACCGTCTTCCTCCTTGTAAACCACGAGTTCGAGCTTGATGTCACGTCCCAAACCGGCAGTGTCAAGGCGCATGGTAACATTGATGTCCTCCACGCCACGAGAGATGGCGTCACGGTTGCCCATGATTTCTCCCACGAGCTGTACATCATTCCATCGGTCAGCGACTTTCTCCTTCCAAGCCACGATTTCGCGGGCAAGAGCATAATTCTTGGCCGTGAGGCGATGGGCACGCTCAGCCTGGGGACGGTAGAACTTGACAAAGTAGTCCTTCATCATGCGCGACATGGTGTAGTTGGGAGCGATGTGTACCATCGAGTTCTTGATGTATTGTACCCACTCGGGAGAATAGCCCTTGCTGTTCTTGGCAAAATACAGGGGGATAATCTCGTTCTCGAGCATCGAGTAGATGGTTGCCGAGTCGAGTTTATCCTGCTGGGACTGCTCGGTGTAAGTGCGCTTGCTGGTCAGAGCCCAGCCAGCACCCTCGCGGTAACCCTCATACCACCAGCCGTCGAGCACCGAGAAGTTGAGCAGACCGTTCATCTCGGCCTTCTCTCCCGATGTACCCGAAGCCTCCAGGGGACGGGTCGGGGTGTTCAGCCACACGTCAACACCCGTGATGAGGCGCTTGGAGAGCGTCATGTCATAGTTCTCGAGGAAGATAATCTTACCAAGGAACTCGGGCATCTTGCTGATTTCGATAATGCGCTTAATCAGGCCCTGACCGGCACCATCGGCGGGATGTGCCTTACCGGCGAAAATGAACTGAACGGGGAATTTCTCGTTGTTGACAATCTTCTTGAGGCGCTCCAAGTCATTGAAAATGAGGTGGGCACGCTTGTAGGTGGCAAAGCGACGGGCAAAGCCGATGAGCAGCGCGTCGGGGTTGATTTTGTCCACGATATTGGCAATGCGGGTGGGATCGCCCTGGTTCTTGAGCCAGTTCTCCTTGAAGTCACGCTTAACGAAGCGGATGAACTTCTGCTTCAAAGTCATGCGCATCTTCCAGATTTCCTCATCAGGCACACTCATCAAGGGCGCCCAAGCAGATTCCAGTTCCTGGTGCTCCAGGAAATCGTCGCCCAGCACCTTGTTGTAGAAGACCTTCCACTCACTGGCAGCCCAGGTGGGCATGTGAACGCCATTGGTAACAAAGCCCACATGTGACTCCTCGGGGGCATAACCCTTCCAAATTCCAGCAAACATCTTCTTGGACACCTCGCCATGCAGCCAGCTCACGCCGTTGCTCTCCTGGGTGGTGTTCAAGGCAAAGGTGCTCATGCAGAAGCGCTCATCGCTGCCGGGGTTCTCACGGCCCATGTCCATCAGTTCCTGCCAGGAGATGCCCAGACGTTCGGGATATTCACCCATGTATTTGCCGAAGAGTTCCTCGTCAAAATAGTCGTGGCCAGCGGGCACGGGGGTGTGAACGGTGTAGAGCGAGGTAGCACGGACGATTTCCATTGCCTCGTTAAACGACAAGCCATCACCCTGCACATAGTCCACGAGACGCTGCAGATTGAGCAGCGCTGCGTGGCCCTCGTTGCAGTGATAGATGTCGGCCTTGATGCCGAGTCGCTTGAGCAGGAGCACGCCGCCGATACCCAGCAGGTATTCCTGCTTGATACGGTTCTCCCAGTCGCCACCATAGAGCTTGTGGGTAATCTCGCGGTCATAGTCGCTGTTCTGGTCGATATCGGTGTCGAGCAGGTAGAGCTTGACACGGCCCACGTTGGCCTGCCAAACGTTGACATAAATTGTGCGACCGGGATAAGGCACCTCATGCACCAGCTGACGGCCGTTCTCGTCAAGAACAGGCTCGATGGGCAGCTGGTTGAAGTTCTGGGCCTCGTAGTTGGCAATCTGCTGTCCGTCCATCGAGAGGGTCTGGGTAAAGTATCCGTAACGATAGAGGAAGCCCACGGCGGTCATGTTGACGCAGCGGTCACTAGCCTCCTTGACATAGTCGCCGGCGAGGATTCCCAAGCCACCCGAATAAATCTTGAGGGCGTTGCACAGACCGTATTCCATACAGAAGTAGGCTACCGAAGGCAGGTCTTTGCGCAGCGGCTTCTTCATGTATTCCTTATAGAGTTCATAGGTGCTGTCAATGCGTGCCATCATGGCAGCATCGGCCTGTATGGCATCAATCTTCTCGTTGGAAAGACGCTGCAGCATCTTCACGGGATTCTCACTTGTGGCGCGCCACGTGTCGCGGTCCAGGTCGTGGAAGAGGGTCTTGCCCTCGGTGTTCCATGCCCACCACAGGTTGCGTGAGAGTTCGTTGAGTTTCTGGAGTTTACCAGGTAAATCTGACTTCACAGTGATATTTCTCCACTGGGGGTCATTGGTGTTGCTAACTTGAAATTTCATAATTAAATTTTGTAGTTATGATGTTTTGTTTGTTTTTTGACTGATTCTGTTTTTCATGCGTTGTGCAGCCTTGTCGAGGGCATGGCTGTAAGCCTCGTCATAGCAGGCGATGAAGTTATCCCACGAGGCGGCCTTGCTGGTCGTTCGGTTGGCATTGCGAATAGCGCGGTTGTCCTTATCGCTCATCACATACAGGTTCATCATGCTCATCGCAATAGCCCTGTAGGTCTCTTCGTAGTTGCCGTCGGTGCGGTGCAGCACCTTCACGCCGTAACGGTCGGAATCGTCGCCGAAGCGGTCAAGCACCCATTGGCCAAAGCCTGCCAGGTCGGTAGTGATGGTGGGAACTCCAAAGGCCGCACTCTCGAGCGGGGTGTAGCCCCACGGCTCGTAGTAGGACGGGAATACCGCGGCATCAAGGCCAGCCAGCAGGTCATAATAGGACATATTGAAGATGCCGTCGTTACCGTTCAGGTAGCAAGGCACGTCAATGACAGTCACCTTGTCATGGGGGTCGTTGTGGAAGCCCAGCGCATTGATGCTGTTATAGATGGGATCGCTGTCCTGATTGTGGAGGTAATGGGTAATTACCGGGTCAAACAGGCGGCCGGGCTTGTCGGTGCGGAGATTCTCAATCAGGTCGGCACGAGGCGACTTCATCCATGCTGGCACAAGTACCAGCGCGACTACTTTGCGGTCCTTGCTCGAGACAAATCTGAGTGAATTACGCAGCGCCGAAACGGCATCAAGATAGACATCAATGCCCTTGTTGCGCATCTCCAGGCGGCCCGAGGTGGCGACAATCAGCGTGTCCTCGGCATAGTGTTGTCCCGTGAGGGAAGCTGCCACCTGCAACATGCGCTGACGGGCGGCATTCCGTTTGGCGGTGAACTTGGCTCCCTTGGGGACATAGTTCTGCTCAAAGCCATTGGGCGTTACCATGGGGTAACGCTCCAAGAGCTGGCGGCATTCCCGGGCAGTGACATCGCTCACAGTGGTAAAGGCATCGGCAGCATGGGCAGCGGCCTTCTCCAGCGAGTGCTTGGACTGCATATTGAGCTCTACTGCCATCTGGTCACCGTTATATCCCTGCATATAGTCATACAGCGGCTTGCCGTTGCCGCAGATGCTGCGTCCGATGCTCGTGGCATGGGTCGTGAAGACCGTAGCCACTTGTGGCAGATGGGTCTTGACATAGAGCAGTCCCATGCCCGTGGTCCACTCGTCGAAGTGGGCTACAACCTTTAAATCGGGATTGTTTTTCCACTTGACAATGCTCTCAATGACAATCGCAGCGGCATAGGCAAACATACACGACTCGTCATAGTCCCCATAGCCGTGAAGGGAATCCACACGGTAGCGGTTCCACATCTCGGCATACAGGGCATCCTTGTAGGTGTACAGCGACCCGAAAGTCACTAGCACCGCGATGGGTTTGCCAGGAATATCCCAGCGCCCTACCCTCACCCGCATTCCTTCGGGCAGCTTCGCCTTGCGCAGCCATGCGGCAAGCGGGGTGCGTGCCTCGACAAAGGTCGGGGACGGGTTATCTTCGGTCCAGAGGTCTGGTCCAATGAAGATCAGGTTATCTTTATATCGCTGATGGAGGGTCTTGGCCTTAGTGGACAGCACAGCATAGATGCCACCGACCTTATTGCACACCTCCCAACTGGTTTCAAACAGTAAGTCCAACATTACTTAGCAGTTAAATATTGAAAATTTGGGCACAAAGGTACAAAAAAATCCTCAAAAATCAGGCATTCAACACCATATAATATGCTGCGGCGAATCCCATAAAGTAGTCAACTTGCTGTAAATCAAGTAATTAAAAAACCAAAAAGAAATACCGATTCATTATCTTTAACAATTGATATACAACGAGATAGGCGTTAGTGCAATCGTTTTAACAAGAAAAAGGCGTGCTGCAATCACTGCAACACGCCAACCCTTTAAATCTCTATTATGAATATGAAAAAATCTCGGGTTTTACTTTACTTCTTCGTAGGTGGTATCCTCGACATTGTCGCCGCCCTGATTAGGGTTGCTACCCTGCTGGGGACCACCGTTAAAACCTGCGCCACCCATGTTATTGGGGTCGAAGCCTGCACCGGGCTGGCCCTGTGCGCCACCTGCCTGCTGATACATCTTCTCGAAGAGCGAGTTCAACTCTGCAGATGCGGTGTCGATGGCAGCGAGATCTTGGCTCTTGTGGGCATCCTTCAGTTTGCCCAGGGCGCCTTCAATCTGGCTCTTGATGTCGGCGGGCAACTTGTCGCCACTGTCCTTAAGCACCTTCTCGGTTTGGAAGATGAGGGCGTCGGCACCGTTAATCTTGTCGATGCGCTGCTTCTCGGCAGCATCGGCGGCAGCGTTGGCCTCAGCCTCGTCCTTCATGCGCTGGATTTCGGCGTCACTCAAGCCGCTGGAAGCCTCGATGCGGATGCTCTGCTCCTTGCCGGTAGCCTTATCCTTGGCGCTCACGTTCATGATACCGTTGGCATCGACCTCGAAGGTCACCTCAATCTGAGGAATGCCACGGGGAGCGGGAGCGATGCCATCCAAGTGGAAGCGACCGAGGGTCTTGCAGTCCTTAGCCATGGGACGCTCGCCCTGCAGCACGTGGATTTCCACCTCGGGCTGGTTGTCGGCAGCGGTCGAGAAGACCTGACTGCGACGGGCAGGAATCGTGGTGTTGGCCTCGATGAGCTTGGTCATCACGCCACCCAGGGTCTCGATACCCACGCTCAGGGGCACTACGTCGAGCAGCAGCACGTCCTTGACATCACCGGTGAGCACACCGCCCTGGATTGCGGCACCCACAGCGACTACCTCGTCGGGGTTAACGCCCTTAGACGGAGCCTTGCCGAAGAATTTCTCGACAATCTGCTGAACGGCGGGGATACGGGTCGAGCCACCCACGAGAATAACCTCATTGATGTCGCTGGTGCTCAGGCCGGCATCGGCAAGCGCCTTGCGGCAGGGCTCGATGGTGCTCTGAATCAGGTCATCGCACAGTTGCTCAAACTTGGCACGTGACAAGGTCTTTACCAGGTGCTTGGGCATACCGTCAAGCTGGGTGATATAGGGCAGGTTGATTTCGGTGCTGGTCGAGCTGGAGAGCTCAATCTTGGCCTTCTCGGCAGCCTCTTTCAGGCGCTGCAGAGCCATGGGGTCCTTGCGCAGGTCCATGTTGTTCTCCTGCTGGAACTCGTCGGCAAGCCAGGTAATGATGCGCTGGTCGAAGTCGTCACCACCCAGGTGGGTGTCACCATTGGTGGACTTCACCTCGAACACGCCGTCGCCGAGTTCAAGAATCGAAATATCAAATGTACCGCCACCCAGGTCAAACACGGCAATGCGCTTGTCGCTGTTGTCCTTGTCCAGGCCGTATGCCAGAGCGGCAGCGGTGGGCTCGTTGACGATGCGCTGCACCTTGAGTCCGGCGATTTCACCGGCTTCCTTGGTGGCCTTGCGCTGAGCGTCGTTGAAGTAGGCAGGCACGGTGATGACGGCCTCGTCAACGGTGGTGCCCAGGTAATCCTCGGCGGTCTTCTTCATCTTCTGGAGAATCATTGCCGAAATCTCTTGCGGGGTGTACTGACGGCCTGCAATCTCCACGCGGGGCTGGTTGCTACCATTGTTCACCACCTTGTAGGGCATGCGCTCCACATCCTTCAGGACGTGGTCATACTGCTCGCCCATGAAACGCTTAATAGAAAATACGGTACCCGTGGGGTTCATGATGGCCTGACGCTTAGCGGGATCGCCCACGATGCGCTCGCCACCATCCTTGAATGCAACTACCGAAGGCGTAGTGTTGCGGCCTTCGCTGTTGGGAATCACAACAGGCTTGGAGCCTTCAAGAACCGAAACACACGAGTTGGTTGTTCCTAAATCGATACCAATAATCTTACCCATAATAAAATCTCTCTTTCTTTTGTTTTTATGTTTTTATTTGTTAATTATCACTGATTGCGAGGCGACCTGAATACACAGGTCACCGCCCACATTCTTGCAAACCGTGTGCCAAAAGCGACAGGCTGACACATTGTCAGCAAAACTGACAGACTTATTCAACGATGATTACACATTTTTTCTCCCATTAGCCTCACCATAGCCAATGGGTCGCGTTTTTCCATTTTTTCCGTTTTTTCCATTTTTTCCGCATGTACGTGTGCCAAAACTGTCACAACAACAGAAGAAAATTACCAACTGCCGTTGAGCAGGTAGTCAATCAGGACGGTCACGTTGGCAATGCTCACAACGTTGCTGACGTTCATGTCGCCACAAAGGGTGGCCGCAAGCGGCCAAAAATCAAAACAAATCTATAACAAATCATGACAAATTAAGAAAATATGATTTGTTTGAATTTGTCAACGATTTGTTATGATTTTTCCGAGCGTAGCGAGGACCCATACACGACAGGACGTGTACACGAAGACCTACACAACACATTCAAAATGAAGACAATAAGCACAACAGCATCCGCACCCTCAAATGACAGGATGCGGATGCCATTAGTCTAATTCGCGAAATTCGTAGTTTCTTACCAGTGGTTGGTAAGCAGGTAGTCAATTAGGACGGTGACGTCGCTGATGTTGATGCTGCTGTCCTGGTTAGTGTCGGCACCACTCAGGCTGATGCCCGAAGCATTGCCGGTCAACAGGTAGTCAATCAAGGCGGTGACGTCGCTGATGCTCACGCTGCCGTCGCCGTTCACGTCGCCACGCAGGGCCGCGTTCTTGTCGGTGAAATAGCCCGGGTTGCTGGGGCCGCCGTCGATATGGGCATAGGTCTTGTCCTTCGGGTTGGATTCGTTCCAGGTTGTGCCCTGGCCACCCACCAGGCTGGAGCAGCCGTTGAACATATTTTCGGAGAACGTCACAGCAGCCGTGCTCCAGCCACTGCCCACATAGATAGTTTGCAGCCTGGTGCAGCCATCGAACATGTATCTCATGCTAGTCACCTTGGACGTGTTGAAGTGGCTCAAATCAAGGCTTGTCAATTTTGTGCTGCCATAGAACATCCAAGCCATATTGGTCACCTTACTGGTGTTCAGGTAATTCATGCCCGTGATGGATTGAAGGTTTGTCATACAATAGAACCAATCATGGGTGGTCGTCGGGCGAGCATCAGCGAACGAGGGGTCAAAGACCGCCTTGGTCACATAGGCATTGGTGCCGTCAGTGTACCAATCGGGCATGTGGCCGCTCGTGTTCAGGTCGTAGGTCGTGCCCGTGCGGGTGCTGCGCAACTTGTCAAAGTAGAATGTCAGCGTCGTGTTCGACGGCGTGTAGCAGACATAGGCCTCGGTCGGGTTCTTGTCGGTGAAGTAGCCCGGGTTGCTCGTGCCGCCGTCGATGTGGGCATAGGTCTTGTTTCTCGGGTTGGATGAACTGTAGGCCGTGCCCTGGCCACCCACTAGGCTGGTGCAGTTATAGAACATATCAGAGGAGTACGTCACGGTTGCAGTGCTCCAACCATCGCCCACATAGATGGTCCGCAGATTAGTGCTGTCATAGAACATGAGTTCCATATCGGTCACCTGGGACGTGTTGAAATTGGTCAAGTCAAGACTCGTCAGTCCCCAGCAGGTACCGAACGTGGCGGACATGCTGGTCACCTTGGACGTGTTAAAGTGGCTCACATCAACGCTCGTAAGTTTTGTACAATTCGTAAACATCCAAGCCATATTGGTCACCTCGCTGGTGTTCAGGTAATTCAGGCCCGTGATGGATTGAAGGTTTGTCATAGCATAGAACCAACCATAGGTGGTCGTCGGGCGGGCGCCAGCGAACGAGGGGGCAAAGACCACCTTGGTCACATTGGATTTAGTGTCGTCAGTGTCCCAGCCGGTATCAGTGGAGCCCGCATTCAGGTCGTAGGTCGTGCCCGAGCGGTAACCGCGCTGGTTATCGTAGTAGAACGTGAGCGTCGTGTTCGACGGCGTGTAGCAGGCATAGGCCTCCGTACCCCTGGTGAAATAGCCCGGATTGCTCGTGCCGCCGTCGATGTGGGCATAGTCGATACCCACATGGCTGCTGTTGAAGGTCGTGCCCTGGCCACCCACCAAGCTGGTGCAGTTTTTAAACATATCAGTGTAAAAAACTACAGCAGCCGTGCTCCAATTGACGCCCACATAGATGGTTCGCAGACTGGTGCAACCCGTGAACAGGTATCTCATGTTTACCACACTAGATGTGTTGAAACGGCTCAGGTCAAGGCTTGTCAGCCCCGTACAGCCCATGAACATGCGGTTCATGTCTGTAACCTTGGCTGTGATGAACTGGCTTAAATCAAGGCTGGTCAAATGGTCGCAGTTACGGAACATCCAACCCGTATGGGTCACCTCACTGGTGTTCAGGTAGTTCAGGCCCGTAATGGATCGAAGGTTTGTCATGTTATAAAACCATGCGTAGGTACTCGTCGGGTTGGCTTCGGCGAACGATGGGACAAAAACGACTTTGGTCACTGTGACATATGTGTTGTCGGAGTACCAAGCGGGAAAGTTGAAGTCCGTGTTCAGGTCGTAGGTCGTGCCCGTGCGGGTGCTGCGGTTGTTGTCGTAGTAGAACGTGAGCGTCGTGTTCGACGACGTGTAGCAGGCATAGGCCTCGGCAGCGCTGGTGCCGAGGGCACACATCATGGCTGTCACCAGGACGACCAAACGAAGGAGTAAATTCTTCTTTTTCATAGTAATTTGGTTTTAAAAGTTAATATCTGCTGCAAATATAATAAGAATTCCGCGAAAATGCAAGCAACAAAAAAATGCTTTTATGCCGTTTTTGGTGGAAGGCACACGTGTACACGCACAAAAAAGAAAAAATAGAAAATATAGAAAACACGGAAAACACGGAAAACACGGAAAATACGGAAAATACGAAAAAACGAAATTCAAGCGAAAACGAAATGCTAGAATAAAGTAATAAAGTATTATTAATATTATATATTTTAATTAATATATATAATATTATATATTTATATCTATATTAATAAATATATTAATATAGATATATAATTAAATATTTATTTATAGTAACAGAACTAGCGAAAGCCATCACCCATTCTCATCCGTTTTTTTCGTGTTTTCCGTGTTTTCCATGTTTTCTTTTTTTTCTACACGTGTGTGTCTTCATTGTTTTTTCTTGCCATTCCGCTCGGCTTGCACTATCGTTCACTCGCCTGCGGCTCGTGCAAGATAGGCTGCGGTTCAACAATGCTCAAACAAAAAAATCGATTTTTGTTTGGCATTGTGTTCACCTTGCACTATCTTTGTCAGTTGGAATTGAGCCTAAGGGCGCGATTCGTTATCAATGTGTGACCTCTAAAATCAAGTTAATGTTATGATTATCATCGGTATAGCCGGCGGTACCGGCTCTGGAAAGACAACAGTGGTGCGTAAAATCATGGAACGCTTGCCCGAGGGCGAGGTGGGTGTGATTTCCCAAGATTCCTATTATAAGGACTCGAGCCATGTGCCACCCGAGGAGCGTCAGAACATCAACTTTGACGAGCCCGCCGCCTTTGACTGGAACCTGCTGCTCGAGCATGTCAAGATGCTCAAGAAGGGCGAATCCATCGAGATGCCCACCTACAGCTACCTGACCTGCTCCCGCCAGAAGGAGACGGTGCCCATGGGCCCGCATGACGTGGTGCTCATCGAGGGCATTATGGCGCTGAGCGACGCCCGTCTGAGGAAGATGATGGACATCAAGGTGTTTGTCGATGCCGACGGCGATGACCGCCTGATACGTGTCATCTCGCGTGACTGCATCGAGCGCGGCCGCACTGCCGAAGCCGTTATCGACCGTTATCAGCGCGTGCTCAAACCCATGCACCAGCTGCACATCGAGCCGACCAAGAAATTTGCCAATATCATCATCCCCGAGGGCGGCAACAACGAAGTAGCCATCAACCTGATTACCGACTATATCAAGGGCCGCCTGACCACCAACAAGAATAAATGAAACTGCCCTGGCAACACAACGGCAACCCCGACACGGGTGACAAGCCAGCGACCAAGCGCAATGACAAGGAAACCGCCGCCCAGCTGAACGCATCGGGCGAAGCGGGCACCCTCGTGCTGAGCACCGACAACCTGGTGAAGAAATACCGCCAGCGCACGGTGGTCAACCATGTATCCATCAATGTGCATCAGGGAGAAATCGTCGGCCTGCTGGGCCCCAACGGTGCCGGTAAGACGACGACATTCTACATGACGACAGGACTTGTCACGCCCAACGAGGGGCGCGTGTTCCTCAACGATGTCGATATCACCACCCTACCCGTTTACAAACGCGCCAAGCTGGGCATCGGCTACCTGCCGCAAGAGGCGTCGGTGTTCCGCACGCTGAGCGTGGAGGACAACATCCGCACCGTGCTGGAGATGACCAATCTCACACCCGCCGAGCAGAAGGACCGCCTGGAACAGCTCATCAGCGAGTTCCACCTGCAGAAGGTGCGCAAGAACCTGGGTAACCGCTTGTCGGGTGGTGAACGCCGCCGCACCGAGATTGCCCGCGGCCTTGCCATCAACCCGCGCTTCATCATGCTGGACGAGCCGTTTGCCGGTGTGGACCCCATCGCCGTGGAGGATATCCAGAGCATCGTGTATAGCCTGAAAGGCAAAAACATCGGCATCCTCATCACCGACCATAACGCGCCCGAAACGCTGAGCATTACCGACAGGGCCTATCTGCTGTTTGAAGGCAAAATCCTGTTCCAGGGCACCAGCGAAGAGTTGGCCGAGAACCCGACCGTGCGCGACAAATACCTGGGGCACAACTTCATCTTCAGGAGAAAGAAATTTGACTAACCCAACATATATACACCACGATACATTTTAATATTTAGACAATATCACGAAAACTACAATGACAAGAAAACTTTTACTTCTTGCCTTGCTTGTCACGCTATTAGGACTAAACGCGATGGCACAAGGCAACAACACCCGCATGGGTGGTGACGAGAACGACGATCAAGAGTCGCTCGCCGAGCGCATCTTTAAGCTGGAGAAAAAGACTGATGCCTTCAATTTCCACATCAACTTCGCCTCGAGCCTGGTTGCCGAAGATGCCAACCACGGTGAGTGGGATTCCAAGTTCGTGTGCCGCGACCTGCGCCTCGACATCAAGGGTGACATCACACCCAAGGTGTTCTACCGCATCCGTCACCGCTTCAACAGCAACCAGACCGCCAAAGGGCTTGACCGCTTTGCCAAGGCGACTGACATCATGATGGTGGGCTACCGTCCCAGCAGCAAAGTCGATATCGCCGCCGGTAAGCTGTGCCAGATTTGGGGCGGATTTGAATACGACCAGAACCCCATGGAAATCTACCGCTACAGCGACCTCATCGACATGATGGACATCTTCATGGCGGGTGCGATGGTGAGCTACCGCCCCGTGCCCACCCAAGAAGTCGCCTTCCAGATGACCAACAGCTATAACGGAGCTTTCACCGAGGACCTGGGCGAAGATCCGCAGATTGTCACCAACGACCTGCAGCAGCCCGAGAAACTGAGCCGCAGCCGCGCCCCGTTCACCTATATCCTGAACTGGAACGGCAATTTCCTGCAGGACCAGTTGCAGACCCGCTGGGCGTGGGGTATCCAAACCCAGGCCAAGCACAAGTATTCGCGCATGATTACACTGGGCCAGCGGCTGAATCTGCCGAATTACCAGCTGTATTTTGACTATTTCGGCGAATGGGACGATGTGGACCGCCTGCACTATGCGACAACCGACCTGCAGAACATTATTGCCCCGGGCTCGACACACCTGGGCAAGGTACATAGCCACACCTTTATCGCCAAGATGAACTGGCAGTTCGCTCCCAAATGGAACCTGATGCTCAAGGGCACCTACGAGACCACCAGCATCGCCAAAATCAAGGACCTGCACAACTACCGCAAGTCAATCGGCTATCTGGGCAGTATCGAGTATTGGCCGATGCCCAAAAAGCTGGACTTCCGCGTGTTCCTCGCCTATCTGGGCCACAGATATGACTTCAACAAGGCGTGCGGCCTTGAGAGCTACAACACCAACCGCGTGGAACTCGGTTTCATGTACCGAATCAAGTGCTATTGAGACAATTACATGATGGTGGCAGAACCGCCGCCCACGGGACAGGAGATGCCGGCAAGGCAGCAACTGTGACAAGGCATTAACGCGAGTTTTTTACATCACATGACCACAAGGGGGCTATCGCGAGTGAGCGATGGCCCTTTTTGCATGAGTTTTAATAATTATTTTGAGTTATTATTTTATAATGTGGGGGATTTGGATTAACTTTGCAGTTGATTTAGAAAGACATGATGAAATACCTTAGTCTGCCTGACAACGCGACGCGCATTCTTCCGTTCTATTTGGCAATGGAGGAATTTGCGGCACGCATTATTGGAGAGGATGACATCTTCTTCATGTGGCAGGTGGAGCCGACGGTCATCTTCGGGCGCAACCAGGTGATTGCCAACGAGGTGAACGTGGAGTATTGCCGCGAGCACGGCATCGCCTTCTACCGTCGCCGCAGTGGTGGCGGATGCGTATATGCCGACCGCGACAACATCATGTTCAGCTATATCACCCGCAGCGACGAGGTACAGACAACGTTCACGGCCTATACCAGTGCCGTGGCAGCGATGCTGCGCGGCTTGGGGCTGAATGCCAGCGCCAGCGACCGCAACGACGTACTGATTGACGGGCGTAAGGTGAGCGGCAACGCGTTCTACCACATCCCTGGTCGCAGCATCGTTCACGGCACGATGCTCTATGGCACCAATATGGAGCACATGCTCAATGCCATCACGCCATCGCGTGAGAAGCTGACGAGCAAGGGGGTGGAATCGGTGCGCAGCCACATCACCACCCTGAGCGAGCATCTGTCGATGGACATCGAGGCCTTCAAGCAGCACGTGCGCGAGACGTTGTGTGACGGCGAGATAAGGCTCACCGCCGCCGATGTTGCCGAGATTGAGCAGATAACGCAGGCATATCTGGAGCCATCGTTCCTGTGGGGCAATGATCCCCGCTGCGAGGTTACCCGTGGCGGCCGCATCGAGGGCGTGGGCAGCATCTACGCCGATGTGGAGCTCAAGGGCGGGGTGATTCACGGCCTGCACCTGACGGGCGATTTCCTGCCCCTGTGCGAGGACGCCGGCAAAGCCATGCTCGACAAGCTGCGTGGCACTAAACCCGAAGCCGATGACCTGCGGGCTGCTCTTGACGGCAGTGACGCGGGCCAGTGGATACTGAACATGACAAACGAACAATTGATTAAGCTGTTAGCGATTAGCAGTTAGCTTTTAGAGATTGTACTTAAAACTTATAACTTAATATATTAACTGATTAAAACCATTTTAAACCGTGACTGAAGAAATCAAAATTACCTGTCTGCATGACAGGCACGTGGCGCAAGGCGCTCTCATGTCCCCCTTTGCTGGTTATGACATGCCCATCCAGTATGTAGATATTACCACCGAGCACAACGCTGTTCGCCAGAAGGTGGGTGTTTTTGACGTTTCTCACATGGGTGAGGTGGAAATCACCGGCCCCGACGCCGCCAAGTTCACCAACTACATTTTCACCAACGACATCAACACTATCAAGAACGGCCAGATTCTGTACGGCATGATGCTGTACCCCGACGGCGGCACCGTTGACGACCTGCTGGTTTACCGTGTTGACGACAATGACTATTTCCTGGTTATCAACGCTGCCAACATCGACAAGGACGTGGCTTGGATTATGGAGCAGGCCAAGAACTTCGACGTGAAGGTTGACCACCAGAGTGAGTTGTACGGCCAGATTGCTGTTCAGGGTCCCGATGCCGAGAAGACCATGGGCGAAGTGCTGGGTATTGACACCACCGACTTGACGTTCTACACCTTCAAGAAGTTGGAATATGACGGCAAGACCATTATCGTGAGCCGCACGGGTTATACCGGTGAGGACGGCTTTGAGGTATATGCCGATCCCGCCATCATCTGCAAGATGTGGGATATGCTCATGAAGGCTGGCGTACAGCCCTGTGGCCTGGGTTGCCGCGACACGCTGCGCTTTGAGGCTGGTCTGCCCCTGTATGGTGACGAACTGACTCCCGAGATTTCACCCATCGCTGCCACCTTTGGCATGTTTGTGAAGCTCGACAAGGAAGGCGGCTTCATCGGTCGCGATGCCTGCGCCCAGCAGAAAGCCGAAGGCACTCCCAAGAAGCTCGTGGGCCTGGAGCTTGAAGGCAAGGCAATTCCCCGTCACGGCTATGACGTGCTCGACGGCGATAAAGTCGTGGGCTATATCACTACCGGCTACCACAGCATCACGCTGGACAAGAGCGTAGCATTTGCACTGGTTGACCGTGCCGTTGGCGCGCTGGGCAACACGCTGAACGTGCAAATCCGCAAGAAAGTCTTCCCCGCTACCGTGGTGAAGAAACGCTTCTATACGCCGAACTATAAGAAATAATTCTCTAGATGAACTAGATACTCTAGATGCTCTAGACTATAGAATCAATTCAATCGATTTTTAACAAACCAAATATTAACTAATTAATTTATAACAACAATGAGTAAGATTATCGACGGACTCTATTACAGCGAGTCACATGAGTATGTAAAGGTAGAAGGCGACTTCGGTTTTATTGGTATCACCGACTTTGCACAGCACGAGCTGGGCAACGTGGTTTATGTTGACATGCCCGAGGTTGACGATGAGGTAACCGCAGGTGAGGAATTTGGCGCCGTTGAGAGCGTTAAGGCCGCCAGCGACCTGATGTCACCCGTTAGCGGCACCGTTGTCGAGGTAAACGAAGCCCTCGAGGACGAGCCCGGCCTGATCAACAAGGATGCCTTTGAGAACTGGATCATCAAGGTTGAACTCAGCGACAAGAGCGAGCTCGACGGCCTGATGGATGCTGCTGCCTACAAGGACATGATTGGCGAGTAATTAGAGTTAGAAGTTAGAAGATAGGAGTTAGAAGTTAGGAGTTAAACATTAACCGACAACTGAAAACCAATAAACAATGAGTTATAAATTTTTTCCGCACACCGACGAGGAGATGCGTGCCATGCTAGCCACGGCAGGCGTCAAGTCGCTGGACGACCTCTATCAGGACGTGCCTCAGGAGCTGCAACTCCACAAGGAGTATGAGTTGCCCGAGTCGATGAGCGAGATTGAAGTGCGCCGCTTCTTTGACGAGCTGGGCATGGGCAATATCACCATGCGCACCTTCCTGGGTGCCGGTTTCTATGACCACTACAGCCCTGCTGTCGTTCAAGACATCCTGAAGCGCAGCGAGTTCCTCACCGCCTATACGCCCTATCAAGCCGAGATTTCGCAGGGTACCCTGCAATATATCTTTGAGTACCAGAGCATGATGGCCGAGCTGACCGGCATGGAAGTAAGTAACGCCTCCATGTACGACGGCACGACCGCCACTGCCGAGGCCATGATGATGGCCGTCTCCAACGCCAAGAAGCGCAAACGCGTGCTGGTGAGCGAGACCATCAGCCCCTATGTGCTGCGCGTGGTGAAGACCTACGCCAAGTACCAGGGCATCCAGATTGACATGGTTCCCGCCAAGGGTGGCGTGATGGACCATGACGCCCTCAAGGTGGAGCTCGAGAAGGACGATGTGGCTGGCGTTATCGTTGCCACGCCCAACTTCTACGGTATCCTCGAGGACTACACGGGTGTTGCCGAGATGTGCCACGAGCACAAGGCACTGCTCATCATGAACTGTGTGGCTACCGCCCTGAGCGTTGTCAAATCGCCCGCTGAATGGGGCGCTGACATCGCCGTGGGTGATGGCCAGAGCCTGGGTATCCCCCTGAACTATGGCGGTCCCTATGTAGGCTTCCTGTGCACGACCAAGAAGCTCATCCGCAAGATGCCGGGTCGCATCGTTGGTGCTACCAAGGATGCTGACGGCAAGCGTGCCTTCGTCCTCACCCTGCAAGCCCGTGAGCAGCACATCCGCCGCGAGAAGGCTACGAGCAACATCTGCTCTAACCAGAGCCTGATGGCGCTGTATGTGACCATCTACATGGGTCTGATGGGTGCCAAGGGTCTGAAGGAGGTGAACTCCATCAGCTACAGTAACGCCCACTACCTGGCCGAGAACCTGGTCAAGACCGGTCTGTTTGAGATGGCTTATCCTGACAAGCCCTTCCTCAACGAGTTTGCCGTGAAGACCAAGCTCAATATCGACGAATTGCAGGAATACTGCAACGAGGAGTACCTGCAGTGCGGTCTCAAGATTGCCGACGACACGTTGCTGATTGCCGTGACCGAGACCTATAGCCGCGAGGATTGTGACGACCTTGTTGACGCATGTGTAACCTTTAACGAAGAAAAGGAGGGCAAGTAAGTTATGAATAACACTTTTTACGGTAAACTCATATTTGAGTTGTCACAGAATGGCCGTCAGGGTTATTCCCTGCCCGAGAACAGGTGCTGCCCGAGGTTGATGAGCTGAGCGTTGTGCGCCACTACACCAACATGAGTAACAACAACTTCGGTGTGGACACGGGTTTCTATCCTCTGGGTTCCTGCACGATGAAGTACAATCCCAAAATCAACGAGGAAATCGCTGCCCACCGCGAGTTCACGGGTCTGCACCCGCTGCAGAACCCCGAGACCACCCAGGGCGCCCTCGCTGTTTACTACTTCCTGCAGACCAGCCTCGCCGAGATTTCAGGTTTGAAGGAATTCACCTTGAATCCCTTTGCCGGTGCCCATGGTGAGTTGACCGGTCTGATGATTATGCGCGGCTACCACCTGGAGCGTGGCGACGTGAAGCGCACCAAGGTCATCATTCCTGACAGCGCCCACGGTACCAATCCCGCCAGCTCGGCCGTCTGCGGTCTTGACGTGGTGGTGGTAAAGAGCCGTCCCGACGGCACCGTCGATGTGGACGACCTGCGTCCCCTGCTCGACGAAACCGTTGCCGGTATGATGATGACCAATCCCAACACGCTGGGTATCTTTGAGCACAACATCGGCGAAATCGCCAAGGCTGTTCACGATGCCGGCGGCCTGATGTATTATGATGGCGCTAACCTCAACCCCATGCTGGGTAAGGTGCGTCCCGGTGACATCGGCTTTGACATCATGCATATCAACCTGCACAAGACCTTCTCGACGCCTCACGGCGGTGGTGGTCCTGGCAGTGGTCCCGTCGGTGTGCGTGAGGGTCTGGAGCACCTGCTCCCCAATCCCCGCGTCGTGAAAGTCGAGGAAGAGGAATACGACTACTTCAAACTCGAATGCAGCGACAAGTCCATCGGCAGCATCAGCGGTCATCTGGGCAACTTCGGCGTGATGATGCGCGCCCTTGCCTATATTCTGACCCTGGGTCGTGACCAACTCAAGTGGGTCGGCCCGCTGGCTACCCTCAACGCCAACTACATCAAGGAGTCGTTGAAGGACGTCTATGAGTTGCCCATTGGCGGCGTTTGCAAGCATGAGTTCGTCTATGACGGCTTGAAGGACAAGTCCACTGGCGTGACCACGCTCGACGTGGCCAAGCGTCTGCTGGATTATGGCTTCCATGCTCCCACCATCTACTTCCCCTTGCTGTTCCACGAGGCCCTCATGGTAGAGCCCACCGAGAACGAGAGCAAGCAGACTTTGGACGAGTTCATCCGCATCATGCGCGTGATTGCTCAGGAGGCTAAGGATGATCCCGAGATGGTGAAGACTGCTCCGCACAACACGCCCGTTCGTCGTCTCGACGACACCCAGGCCGCTTTGCATCCCATCGTGACCTGGCGCGAGCTCGTTGCTGACAACCAGTAATTATTGAAACTGCTATAGAAACTGCTCACGCTAAGTCGCTAAGACGCTAAGTTTTTTATTCTTTTTATGATTCTTAGCGACTTTGCGGCTTAGCGTGAGGGTTTGTTAAACTCATTTTGAAATCCATTCAACCCAAAGAATATGTTTGACATTATTATTATAGGTGCTGGTCCTGGCGGTTACGAGACCGCTGCCGACGCTGCCGCACATGGACTGAATGTCGCTATTGTGGAGCGGGACCAGATGGGTGGAACCTGCCTGAACCGCGGTTGCATCCCCACCAAGGCCCTGTGCCGCAATGCCGAGGTCATCAACCTGATGCGTGAGGCCGAAGTGTGGGGCGTGAAGACCGGTGAGTTGGCATTTGACTATGCACCCGTGTTTGAACGCAAGGAAGCCGTCGTCAAGCAGCTGCGCGAAGGTGTAGAGATGCTGATGGGCGCTCCCGGTATCACCGCCATCAAGGGCGAAGCCATCCTCAAGGACGCTAACACCGTTGTGGTGAACGGCGAGGAATACAGCGCCAAAAACATCATCATTGCCACCGGTTCAGCTCCCCGCGGTCTGCCCATCGAGGGTGCCGACCTGGCGATGACCAGCGACGACATCCTGGCGATGGAAACGCTGCCCAAGAGCCTGTGCATTGTGGGCGGCGGTGTCATCGGCATGGAGTTTGCTGCCGTATTCAGCACCTTCGGTGTCGAGGTAACCGTCATCGAGTACTGCAAGGAGATTCTGCCGCCATTTGACAAGGATGTGGCTAAGCGCCTGAAAACCGTCTTGAGCAAACGCGGCATCAAGATCATTACCAGCGCTGCTGTGAACGGCATTACTAAGGGCGAAGACGGCTTGACCGTGACCTACGAACTCAAGGGCAAACCCCAGAGCGTGACCTGCGAGAAGGTGCTCATGTCGGTTGGCCGCCAGCCCGTGTTGCCCCAAGGTCTTGACACAGTGGGCGTCACCGTGAGCCGCCGTGGCATCGAGGTGGACGACAACATGATGACTAACGTGCCTGGCGTATATGCCATCGGTGATGTGAACGGTCGCATGATGCTCGCCCATGCTGCCAGTGCACAGGGACAACGTGCTCTGCACGCCATTCTGGGCAAAGCAGACGATATCAAGCTCGACATCGTGCCCAGCGCCGTGTTCACCGTGCCCGAGTTGGCGATGGTGGGCCTCACCGAGGAGCAGTGCGCCGAGAAAGGCCTTGACGTGACGGTGAAGAAATCGTTCTTCCGCAGCAACGGTAAGGCTGTTGCCATGAACGAGACCGACGGTCTAATTAAGATGATTGTCGATAACGCAACGCGCCAGATTGTGGGTTGCCACATCTGCGGTGCCCATGCCGCCGACCTGATTCAGGAAGTGGTTACCGCCATGAATGCCGGTGCCACCGTTGACCTGCTGGCCCGCAGCATCCACGGCCACCCCACCCTGAGCGAGGTGTTGCTGACCGCCGCCCGCCAGTTCTAACCACTACATGTAGGCCTCGGGCTTGCAATACCACAGCACGCCACCCGCATCGATACCCCTTGATGCGGATGGCGCGTTACTTAAAAACTGATGAATCCACCCGATTTAATGATTCATCATGATTAACCTTCTAACTATCAAACGATAACCGACTATGACAAAAAGCATTAAGTTCTTCTCAGCCATACTGCTGGCTATCGCGACACTCATGCCAGCCATGGCAAATGTGACAGTCACCCTGTATGGCGACACACACTTAAGCAACACTGCCCCCATCAATAACGTCTATCTTGATGAAGTGGGCACCCGTACACAAGTAATGTACCCCGCCAGTGACCTAGTCGAAATGACTGGCGAAGTCATCAATTCCATGACATTCTACACCGAGAGTCCCATAACAGTGAGCGGAGGCAAACTTCAGGTTTCCCTGGGAGAGACCGACAAGTCAAATTACACCGACATCAAGTTTGTTGAAGATATGACTCCGGTTGCAACAATCTCGATGGTCAATGGCGCCACCGAAGTGTTAATCACTTTTGACACCCCATATTACTACCGAGGCGGCAATCTGGTCTTTGAAACCATCGTTGAGGAAGTGGCATCGAGTTATTGCTATGTGACCTATCTCGGAGAGCGCCCTTCCAACTATAACACCATCACCCGTCGTGAGATTGGGAAATTCCTGCCAATGACCACGTTCAACTACGGTACTGATGACTCTTATTCGGCTAAAGTGCTTCCTTTTGAATTGAATTTCAAGACTATCCGTGCCCATCGCCAAGACATTCAGACTGTCGTCATCACAAACACCGGCTTGGAAGCGTTCACACCGACTTTCAGCACCGATGAACCGTTCCATGTGGCTACGCCCAATGCCGTGGTTCCCGCTGGAGGCACCCTGGAAGTACCTGTGACCTTCGCTCCTACCGCCGTGAGTGACTATTCCGGCACGCTCATCGTGGACTGTGGCGAGGCTGGTATCCACCAGGTTCTGCTGCATGGTAGCGCCATCGAGGCTGCTACCGACCTGGTTGTGGGTGACAGTACCGACTATGCCAGCTTTGTCCCCATCTATGGTCCCGATATTGACATCGTCGGGACTCAAGGACAGATAATCTACCCGGAACAAATGTTGCAAGACATGATTGGCTGCCAGATTGTCGGTCTGCATTTCCACGTCAAGGACCAAGTGGAGATGGATGGCGGTAAGGTACAGCTTTCCCTCAAGGTGGTCGATGACAACCAATTCACCACCCTCCAGTCCATTACAGAATTGACGACTGTTGCAACCATGACTCCAGTACTGAACAGCGATGAGTTTGTTTTCTATTTCGACGAGCCATTTGTGTATCAAGGCGGTCATCTGCTTGTTGATTGCTCGGTCACCGAGGCTGGTATCACCAACTACCACCCCACCAACTTTTACGGCACGCCGATGGATTATAATTGCAGCCTGTACAGAACGCGCTGGTACGACGAGTTCTACAATGACTTTGTGCCGTTCTTGCCTGCCGCTACCTTCGCCTATCAGAGTGTCGAAACGCTGCGCGGCGATGTGGATGGCAACGGAGAAGTCAGCATTGCCGACGTGACGTGCCTGATAGACCTGTTGCTCAACGGTGACGAAACGCCAGCTGCTGCCGATTGCAACCTCGACGGCACAGCCAGCATCGCCGATGTCACCGCGATTATCGATTACCTGCTGACCGGGGCATGGTAATCTTTTTTACAAGCCATAGGCTTGAAATACACCGACACGCCACCCGCAATACACTGTCACACAACTCGGGATGCTATTCAAGCAACTCTCGATGATTTTGCACGCTAGATATTGGGATTAAAAATTGTGCAGATGGGCTTTTTTGAGTAACTTTGCGGGTTAGAGTAAAAGTGAAGGACGATGGAGTATAGACTGCATAGTGAATATGAGCCGACGGGGGACCAACCGCAGGCGATTGCCGAACTGGCAGGGGGCGTGAATGACGGCGTGCCCTACCAGACATTGTTGGGCGTGACAGGGTCAGGTAAAACCTTTACCATGGCCAACATCATCGCGCGTACGGGGCGCCCTACCCTGGTCTTGTCGCATAACAAGACGCTGGCAGCGCAGTTGTATGCCGAGTTCAAGAGTTTCTTCCCTGAGAACGCGGTACATTACTTCGTGTCTTACTACGACTACTACCAGCCCGAAGCCTATATTCCCTCGACCGATAAGTATATCGAGAAGGACCTCGCCATCAACGACGAAATTGAGCGTCTGAGGCTCTCGACTGTGACGGCACTACTGAGTGGGCGCCGCGATATCGTGGTGGTGTCGAGTGTGTCGTGCCTCTATGGCATGGGCAATCCTGAGGACATTACCGCCAATGCCATCGAACTGAAAGTTGGTCAATTGATTGGGCGTGATGACCTGTTGCACCGTCTCGTGGATGCCCTGTACTCCCGCAGCGATACCGAACTGAGGATGGGCACTTTCCGCGTCAAGGGCGACACGGTTGACGTGTTCCTGAGCGACGAGGACATCATGCTGAGAATCATCTTCTGGGGCAACGAGATTGAACGCATCCAGATTCTTGACAGCGAGACCCAGTTGCCCACCGAGGACGTCGAGGGCTTTAAGATTTTCCCAGCCAACATCTTCGTTACCACCAAGGAACGCATGCGGGCTGCCATGGGTCAGATTGACCTGGACCGCGAGAACCAAGTGGCAGCATTCGCCCGCGAGAACCGCTTTGCCGAGGCTAAGCGGCTAAATGAACGCGTGACCTATGACATGGAGATGATGCGCGAGGTGGGTTACTGCTCGGGCATTGAGAACTACAGCCGTTACTTTGACGGACGCCGGCCCGGCATGAGGCCATTCTGCCTGCTCGACTACTTCCCCGACAACTTCCTGACCATCATCGACGAGAGCCACGTCACCGTGCCTCAAATCCGCGCCATGTACGGCGGCGACCAGTCGCGCAAGACCAATCTCGTACACTACGGCTTCAGGCTTGAGGCTGCACTGGATAACAGGCCTCTGAGATTCGAGGAATTTGAGAATTTAACACACCAGACCATCTATGTAAGCGCCACACCTGCCGATTATGAACTGAACAAGAGCGAGGGTATCATCACCGAGCAACTTATTCGCCCGACGGGCCTTCTCGACCCGCAAATCATCGTGCGTCCCTCGCAAGGTCAGGTCGATGACCTGGTCGAGGAGATACAGCTGCGCATCGAGCGTGGCGAGCGCACCCTGGTCACCACACTGACCAAGCGCATGGCAGAGGAACTGAGCGACTACCTCAAGCGGTTGGATATCCGCACCGCCTATATGCACAGCGACGTGGAGACGCTGGAGCGCATCGAAATCATTGACAACCTGCGTGCCGGTGCCATCGATGTACTCGTGGGCGTGAACCTGCTGCGTGAGGGCCTTGACCTGCCCGAAGTGTCGCTTGTCGCCATCCTTGACGCCGACAAAGAGGGTTTCCTGCGCAGCCGCCGCTCATTGACACAGACTGCAGGCCGCGCAGCCCGCAACCTGAACGGTACCGTCATCATGTATGCCGACAACATCACCGACTCGATGCGGCAGACCATTGACGAGACCGAGCGCCGCCGCACCCTGCAACTCAAGTACAACGAGGAGCACAACATCACTCCCACCGCTATCATCAAGGCGCGCACGGCAATTATCGGCCAGGATACCGATATGCGGCATCCGACGACTCCCAGCCGCCACAATCAGGGCATGATGCCAGCAGCGCCGGCACCCAATCTGCGTTATACCGAAGAATTTGATGGCAGCGCGGGCGTTGCCGCCGATCCCGTAGTCGCCTACATGAGCAGCAAGGACATGCAGGCAGCCATCGACCGCTTGAAGACGCAGATGATTGAGGCTGCGAAGCGTATGGACTTCCTGGAGGCCGCCCAATACCGCGACGAAATCCTCAAACTTGAAGAAATGCTGAAGGAGAGGGAATAGAGGTTGTAGTTTAAAGGTTAAAGGTTAAAGGTTAAAGGTTAAAGGTTCGTGAAACAGGATAAGGGACATAGTGACCACCGCTTCAAGGGACAGTGGCTGCCCACGACCAAGAAGGAAATGGAACACTTGGGTTGGGAACAAGCCGACGTCATTCTGTTCACCGGCGATGCCTACATCGACCACCCGTCGATGGGCACTGCTGTCATCGGTCGTGTGCTTGAGGCGCATGGCTACAAGGTGGCCATCGTGCCGCAACCCAACTGGCGCGACGACCTGCGCGACTTCAAGAAGCTGGGCAAACCGCGGCTGTTCTTCGGCGTGTCGGCAGGAGCCATGGACTCGATGGTGAACCACTATACCGCTGCCCGACGCAAACGCAGCGATGATGCCTATACAGCCGACGGCCGTGCCGGAGCCCGCCCCGACTACCCCACCATCGTCTATAGCGAGATATTGAAGCGCCTGTTCCCTGACGTGCCTGTTGTGGCCGGGGGCATTGAAGTGTCACTGCGAAGGCTGGCACATTATGACTACTGGCAGGACAAACTGCGCCCCTCTATCCTCATAGATTGCCCCGCCGACATGCTGGTGTATGGCATGGGTGAGTTGCCCAACATCGCCATAGCCGAAGCCCTCGCCGCCGGCAAACGCATCGAAGAACTGACCGACATTCCACAGACGGTAGTGCGCCGCCCCATGAGCGACCTGCCCGCCGCCAATACCGATGCCGACGTGGTGCTGCACAGCTATGAGGAGTGCCAACGGTCCAAAAAGGCGCAAGCCGAGAATTTCAAGGTCATTGAGGTCGAGAGCAACCTGTGGCACGGTCACAATGTGTGGCAAGCAACTGGCGACATTGCAGTGAAAGTCAACCGCACCAATCCGCCGATGACCACCGAGCAGATTGATGCCTCGTTTGACCTGCCCTATACCCGCCTGCCCCACCCACGCTACCAGGGCAAGCGCATTCCCGCCTACGAGATGATACGGCACTCGGTGTGCATGCACCGCGGCTGCTTTGGCGGATGCGCCTTCTGCACCATCAGCGCCCATCAGGGCAAATTCATCGCCTCACGCAGCAAGGAATCAATTTTGCGCGAAGTCAAGCAGGTGGTACAGATGGAGGACTTCAAGGGCTACATCAGCGACCTGGGCGGTCCCAGCGCCAACATGTACGGCATGCACGGCAAGGACCTGGAACGCTGCCAGCATTGCCAACGCCCCTCGTGCCTTCATCCGCAACCCTGCAGCAACCTCAACACCGACCACAGTCAGTTGCTCGACATCTACCATGCCGTGGATGCCCTGCCCGAAGTAAAGAAATCCTTTATCGGCAGCGGTGTGCGCTATGACCTGTCGATGCACCGCACGGGCGACCCACGCGTCGATAAAATCAACGCCCGTTACAACGAAGAACTGATACGCTTCCATGTCTCGGGCCGATTGAAGGTTGCGCCCGAGCACACCAGTGACGAGGTGCTGATGCTCATGCGCAAACCCTCGTTTGAACTGTTCAAGCGCTTCAAGGCGCTGTTCGACCGCGTGAATGTGAAGTATAACCTGCGACAGCAGCTCATCCCCTACTTCATTTCGTCCCACCCCGGCTGCCACGAGGCCGACATGGCCGAACTCGCCGCCATCACCAAGGAACTGGACTTCCGCTTGGAGCAGGTGCAGGATTTCACGCCCACACCCATGACCATCTCGACCGAGACCTACTACACAGGGTTCCACCCCTACACGCTCAAGCCCGTCTATTGCGCCAAGACCCCGATGGAGAAGCAGGCCCAACGGCTGTTCTTCTTCTGGTATGACCGCAAGAACCGCGCTGCCATCACTGCAGCCCTGAAACGTATCCACCGCATCGACCTGCTGCGCAAACTTTATTAGTCGTAGATTATTATGAAGCGAATTTTGGTCCTCTTCTTAGCCATCATCTGCCTTACCGCCCATGCCGGGGATGATGGATTGCGTCACGCTACCGACGTGATGTGCCTCCTGCCCGATGCCACCGCCCTGGGTGTCACCATAGCCAAGCACGACACCGAAGGCATGAAACAACTGGCGTTCAGTACCGCCACCTGCCTTGCCCTGAACTACGGGCTGGAATTGTGCATCCGCAAAGACCGCCCTGACGGCACGGGACACCATGCCTTTCCCAGCACCCACACGGCAGTCGCTTTCAACGGCTCGACTTTCCTGATGAAGCGCTACGGCTGGAAATGGGGCGTGCCCGCCTATCTGGTATCCAGTTTTGTGGCTTGGGGACGCGTCAAGACCGACCGCCACGACTGGTGGGACGTGCTGGGCGGAGCCGCCATCGGAGCCGGCACTGCGTTCATCTTTACCAAGCCTTTTGTCAAGAATGTTGACGTGAGCATCAGCCCCACTGCGTTTGGCGACCAGGCATACGGCCTCACCGCGACAATACAGTTCTAACAACAGATGATTAACAAAAACAGGAGACTTCCAGATGAGTCTCCTGTTTTTATGTTATGAGGGTTAGTCCTGATTACTTGACGAGGACTTTCCTTGCGGTGCCGTCACTCATCCTGACGATGTTGATGCCGTGGATGGGAGCCTCCAACTTGCGACCCATCACGTCATAGTACTCAACGGGAACAGCATTGTCGGTAGCGAGAGTCTCCTCAATGCCACCGGGAATGTTGACCAGACGCACCTTCTCGGCATTATTCACCTGCATGTCGGTGATTTTGCCAGCGGCGCCATTGGTAATTGGCCTGCTGACGAATGCCACCACATTCAGGTTCTTCATATTCCAATCATCAGGGATAGTGATAGTAAACTCATTGGAATAACCGTCCTCGGTCATATTGAAGTCCACACCCTTGACTGAGCCCAGAGCACAACGGAACACGCCATTATGCACATAGTTGGGAATCCATACACCGTTGTTCACTTGGCGTGCGACAAGACTGTCCTCGGTGATGTAAACGGTGAGTTTGTTCCCTTCGCCCAGCAGGAGATCGATGTCGGGCGATATATCACCAGAAACCGTAATGACTGCCTCGCGGGTATTGAGATCTACAACAGGATCAATATTGATGGCTGCAAAAGTGGGGTTATCCTCTGCCACCTTATCAAAGAAAAGACCCAACTCGTCGGCTACCTCCTGATGATACTGCTCATAGTAGCCGAGGGAGTTCACAAGCTGGTTAGGGCTCTCCCATCCCGTAGCGCGGTCAAAGGCTCCCGAAGGATAGGAATCATTTCCCATATATGCCATAATCGAGTCAGCCTGATCAGACATATAGGGGTCCAAACCACCGTTCAACTCGCCATGGATACCCACCCAGATAACGTCATCGCGCTGGCTCGTGAGAATGGTCAGCATGGAGTTACCAAGCGGGCAATAGGTGCAATAGGTCGAGGTGAATTGCTCCACGAGATGCTTCTGGCGGGGATAAACACCGTTCATCGTCACAAATGTTGCGTTCATCGGATAGACATAATCCAGCGACTCTTCACCAGCGACCGCATTGCAGACGGTCAACGTATGGCTACCGACAGACAAATCATCGGTCCCGAGGATTTCTTGCATGGTATAGGTCGTAGCAGGGTCAATGTCCTCAGGATTGCTGATTGTTGCCACTTTCTCGCCATCAAGCATCACGTCAAACGACAGTTCCCCGGCGTTCAGGGGCTTGATACCGCGATTCCTGACCTGGAACGTATACTGCAAATCATCGCCAATATTCACATAACGGGGAGCCTCAAGGCCATTGGCCTTGATGAGCACACTGGGGAAATTATCCTTCTCAACGATGCACTGCACACACAGGTTGCCCAAGGACTTGAAGCCTGCGGTCGTCCATCGGTACATCTGGCCAGCCTTCTTGTAATAATAAGTGTCATAGATGTCACCCTCGGGGACCACAGCCAGCGGCTTATTGGTGGAAGTCTGCTCATACTCGAAACCGATAAGCAGTCTACCGCCATCGGTGGCTTCCAGTTGATAAGGTGTGGGAAGAGTGATGACATTCCAACCTACCTCATCGACCTCACAGGGCCAAGAAACCATAGTTCCATAAGCGCCACCAGCCGAAACGGGCACCACAAAGACCTTGGTCACAGGCGTACTCTCGGCGAGTCCCACCCTGAAAGCCGTGATTTTGCCACCGATGAAAATGTCCAGTTCATCGGATTCCAAAATGGTACCAATAGACACTTTTCCAGTGGCTTTCACTTTAGCGCCTTCGGTAGTGATAGCATCACTATCAAAGTGGCCCATAATGCGTTGATTCTCGGAAAGCTCAATCTGTGCAGGAGCAGTCTTCGCCTGCATGGGCAATGACAGCAATACTGCCATCAAGATAAAGAGTAAATTTTTCTTCATACCATTATGCTTTAGATTTAAAGTGTTGTAAATCAATCAAATAAACACATCATTATTGTGCAGATGCATTAAGGATAATGCCAATCACCTCATTGATATCGGCAATTCCAACCTCACCGTCACCATTCACGTCGGCGATAAGGATGTCCATACCCTCACGCGGCGAAACGATGCAACCGATGATGAAATTGACGTCACTCACGGTGACCTCGCCATCGCCATTCACGTCACCCTTAAGGGGAGTGGGCAAATCACCCTTGACAAACTTGAGCGTGAGCGTGGGACCATCGGCCTTGTGTACATAGGAGGGCGGGAACAAGCCCTGCTTTGAGAGAATCTCTATGGTAAGCGTAACAACACAGGTGCCATCGGCCGTGGGGAACCACTCACTCTGGATATCATGCAAATCGCCCATCAACTGTCCAGCACTAGTCTCGTAATAGCCGGGCTCGGTCTGGGAGTTACAAGTCGTTGGGAAACAGATTTGGTAGGTACCATTGTCAATCTGCTCAACCAGATAGTGCATCTTAATGTAGTCAGTGGCTTCACCGCTCATGTTAAGCACCGAAATACCTGAATAAATCACTTCTCCCAGATACTCGTCAAACATTACGGTGTTGCGCACAACGGTGGCGCCATCTTCAAGAATTTCACCTTCCTCATCGACAAACACAAAGCTCATATCAGCGTCCTGAGCCTGGGTTACCAGAGGGCATACTGCCATCGACAGTCCAAATAAAAAAGTAAAGAATTTTTTCATTGTAAATATTGGTTTTTTAGTAGTCCATCAATTTTTTCTTTGTCACCTGCTTCACTCCATCTTCATCATAGAGGAAAACAACAAGCGAGCAATTCTCGAACACCCAAGCGGGGTCCAAAGCAAACTCATATTTCTTAGAAACCACTTCGCCGTGACTCACGGTCAAGTCATCACCCCAGGGGTCATTGATGCTTGCACGGAACACGTGCATGTGGTTATAGTGCTCCTCCCGGCTGCCGTTAGGCATCAGCTGGAAACTGTCGATGCTGTCCTCGACAAGCCACACCTGCAACTTGCCGCTTACTGGTTTTGAGTCCATACCGATGGTTTGTACATCAGCATAGCCCAGCTCTGTATCGAAATCATAGGCCGTGTTAACAATGATTGACACTACCGCCTTAGAATTGATAGAATCGGTGAGTTCATAGTTCACTGCACCACCCCAATCAGTGTAGTTCAACGGCATGCCAAAAAGCCTGTCCACCAGACCCACGGGCTGAGCCGAGAGCTTCCAATTCGAAAAATACTGGTCGCCCACCTCGGTATACAAAGGAGAGGTTCCGGCAGTTTTATCCTTAGAGAACGGTCCCGAGTGAATTGCCACAGCGATGATGACAGTATCACCATACTGCTCGATGAGCCGCTCAATCTCCTCGGTAGCGCGCGGACAATTCACGCAGTACTGACCTGTGAAGTCCTCGATGAGGATGGCACGCGCTGCTTCAGGCGGCTCTATATAGGTCAGGCGCTTGTCGGTCGACACTTCATCACAGGCGATGAACGCCATTGCCATTACGGCCAATATAATGAGAGATATCTTTTTCATTGTTTAGAAGCTGTAATTATAGGACAACGTGAAGCCTCGTGTGGCGGGTACCCAGCGGCAGACACCACCCGAGCAGTTGAAGCCCGCACAGGTGCGGCCGTAGCCAGCCTGGATGCGGTGTGACTTGAGGTTATAGGTCACGAGCGCCTGATAATAGTGAACCTTGGTCTCGCCACAGTTCCACATATCACTCACAGTGAACATCCAGTGGGGAGCCCACGAGAGTTCGGCAAGTCCAAACGCCCAATCCCCGTCGTCACCCTTGCAGAACTGATACTGCAGCTCACAACGCAAGGTCAGTTTAGGAGAGAACTTGTACTTGCCGTCGGCAATCAGGATATTGCTCTTGATCATGCCACCATGCCCCTCGATAACGGTCATGTTGTAACGCTCATTCATATACATGAAAATCAGCGAGAAATCGCGAGTGAAGCGCTTCTCAATCTGCACGTCAATGTCCTGATAATAGGTCTCGTCACCCATCTTGAAGAAACTTGACTTGTAGCCGTCGCTTCCTATGATACGCCCCTCGGCAACGGGATTCTTGATTCCGTTCTCGTCGATGCCACGCACATGGGAGATGTTGAGTTTCAACTTGGTACCATACTTGCCACCAAGTGCCGTTCCCTTCTTGAACGAATAGCCAAACTCGCCCTGGAACGCCCACTCACCGTTAGGATTAGTAGCGTAAGGGTATTGTGCGGCAAGCGCATAAGTCTGGTCATGGGTGAAGGCCGGCAAGTGGTTGATGAAACTTGACGTTCCCACCATGCTGCGGCTGCTGCGGAAAGACATGCCCTGGCTGCGCTTTGCCTGCAGGAGCATACTAAAGCCCTTCTGGGAATAAGATGTGCTGAGCATCGCCACGCTTCCCTTGCCATAGTGATAGCTGTTGTCAAATGACGGGTCCTGAGTTTTTTGGGCATATTCCGCCAATACCGAAAAGCCCTTGTGTGTCAAGCTGACACGGGCATCCCATGCATTAACGTACTTAGGCAGATTAAGCTTATGGGTCACATCAAGGAAAATGGCATCATTGTCAGTTTTCTCATACTTGTTAACCCATGAGCCGCCCAGCGTAATGTGGGTATCGTGAGCCTCGAGCGACTTGATGAATTGTTCCAGTCCCACTTCCAAATCAGCACCACTCACTAATGCGGAATTATGGTGCCAATAACGACGCTGC
This sequence comes from uncultured Bacteroidales bacterium, assembly GCA_902779125.1. Lineage (GTDB taxonomy): Bacteria > Bacteroidota > Bacteroidia > Bacteroidales > Muribaculaceae > Sodaliphilus. The sequence continues at coordinate 65,760 of CACZAC010000013.1, forward strand.
TTGCCCGATAAAGCCTTAATCGTCACGCCGTTGACAGGTTTATAGACAATGCGTCCACCGCGCAGGGCATTATCGATACCCAGCGAGCGTTCCTCATAGGTGCGGAGCACAAAGCCCGAACCGAACTGCTCGTAGTAGTCACCGGCAGTAAGTTCCAAGTTCTTGTAATGGCCTTTCACATAGAAGTGAGGTACACCCCACCCCTTGAAATCGGTCTCATACCCGGGCAACGGGTATTCCAAGAACTCAAACCGTGCTCCTGCGTCCACATACTTGCTACCCAGGTTCAGGTCCACATAGGTATTGGTCAGCACCTTGTACTTAGAGTGCTCCGTCCCGATTTCCTCATCATCCTGCGGGACAAGGATGTCACTCTGGATGCTTCCACTGAGTGTCACCTGTGAAAAAGCAGGAAATGCTGCCAGCAGCATTGCCGGCAGCACTAATCTTATCAGGTTGAATCGATTCATTCTTGAAGACAGGATGATTACTTAGCAATCAGTTTACGCACCTCCTCAAGCAACTCATTCTCGGCGCCATCGGTATAGCCGCTGTGCTTGCTGACGACATTGCCATTACCGTCAACCACGACGACAAAGGGAATCATCTGGCCACCGAGGGCTTTAAGCAAATCGCTGTTGGTGTCGAGCAGGACTTCATATTCCCACTCATTCTGGTCGACGAGAGGCTTCACCTTGTGGATGTTCTGTGCCTGGTCGATGCTCACGGCGTAAATCTTGACACCGGTTTCCTCCTGCCACTCTTCATAGACATCGGCAATTGCCGACAGCTCACGGTTGCAGGGTTTGCACCATGTGGCAAAGAAATCGATGATGAACGGCTTACCGTCGTTACTGAGGGTCTCGCTATTAACCGAAGTGCCGTCAAGGCTCTTTAACGTCACTGCTGGAAGTTGTGCCTGGGCCACACCGAAACCAGCAACCAGACATACAAACATAGTAACAAATAACTTTCTCATATACCTATCAATTTTGGATTTATAATTTTGCTGCAAAGATAATCATTTTCTAAGAAAATCGCTCACAAAAACAATAAAAAACACTTAAATCTTTTCTTTTTTCATGGTTTGTGCAAATATCATGCTAACCTATTATACAAACGCAAGCCTTGCGCACTCATGAATCATGCAGCAAGGCTTGCTAAAAGTTAATGGAATGTCTTTATCAGACAGTTAAAGCATCAGTTGCGAACCTTCTTGGAGGTGACGTTGCCGTTGGCATCGGTCATGCGAATGATGTAGATGCCATGCTCCATCTTGCTAACCTGCTTACCGTCGAGGGTAAAGATTTCGGTGCTAACAGGCTGTGCCACAGTATTCACCTCATTGATAGCCGAAGGAATCTCGTCAGCAATCTGTACGCACATTACGAACATACCACCCGAGCCGGGGATAACATTCCAGTTGTCATCATACTGTTCCTCCTGGGTGTAGAAAATGTAAGCATAATACTCGTCATAAACTACCGAGAAGCCGCTGGACTTGAAGTTTTCTTCGCAGATTTGCTTGGTCCACTCGATTTCGCCGATTTCGTCCATCTTCACTACCATGAAGTTGGCACCATTCCAGCTCTGCAGATTGCCATAGAGGAGTACCCAGCCATCTTCGCGCGGAATAGCCTTGACAGGAGTGAAGCCCCACATACCATTCTCATCGATGGATTTACCGTACATCGCCTCATCGGGCCAGCAGAAGTCACCAGCGGCATCAAGCACATTGACATTCATGAAGTAGTTACCGAAATCATATTCCCAAGCCACCATGGCCAGGTCGTCCTTCACGCCCATCGTAGCAGTTCCTGCATCACCATCGATTGAACCGTTGCAACTCGGAGCTTCCTCGAAGGACAAGCCCTCGGGGGTCAAGTGGTTGAGAACCTGATAGCCAGTGAAGCTCTCCAGCACCCTGTAGGAGAGGAACAGACCACCCTCAGGATCGTTCTCTGCAAGGGGGGTAGGCATATAGCGGCCATTGGATACCTGCCTCGGCTCGACAGTGATGGGTACATCCCAGTTGTTCACCAGGTCCTCATCCAGCAACTCGCCATCGATACCCAGTTCGGCATTATCATAAATGCAATAAACCATGCCCTCGGGAGCGGGTCTCATGACTAACACCTTGGAGGGGAAAGTCTTTACTACGGTAGGAGCAGTCGTGCCATCATCATTCAAGCGAATGAGCTCGAAGAGTGACTTATAAGTGGAGTACTCGGTCCTGACAACAGAAGCATAGATATTGTCGCCACTAACACAGATAGCGGGGTTAACATCCTCGGGATAGGCCTCATTCTCAACAATCGGCCATGAGGGGAAGAGGATACCGTCGGCATCCCACACGGGCTCACCCTGCTGGTTATAGCGATAGAGGTACACCTCGGTCACTTCACCTTCTCCAGGATCGTTTCTGGAGTCATTATAAGCCAAGAGGATATCTCCATTGGGAGCCAGTGCCAGCGCATAATCGGTAGTCCAAGACCTGGTGGGCTTGTCACAAACCACGATGCCCTCGTCACCGAAGAGCTCATTGCCTTCGGCATCAAACAGTTGGAGATGCAGCGTGTAGGAGAACACATCATTCACTCTCTCGGGACGCAGCCAACTGAGAATAATCTTACCGTCATCGGTGCGGATGGTTTTCATCTGTACCTGACCGCTAGCACCCTCTTTGTCGAGTTTGGTAGCTTCCGTATCACTGGGCTGCCAGTTAGCCATTGCTGTTCCAACAGCTAAAGCTGCCATAAGAACTAAAGTAAACAATTTTTTCATACGCTTGAAATTTAAATAAATTGTACAAATAAATAACTATAAATAATTGGTTATCAGATTCTTAAACCAAAAAAGGCGTCGTGACACAAACTAGACCTCAGACATAGCACAAAACGCTCTTATTTGCTTGCAAATATACTATTTTCCCTGCAAACAAGAAGAGAAATCAGCAAAATTTTGACAAAAATAGACAAATTAACCGAGTTTGATGATAAATCGCTATCTGGAGGCCTTGTAATAGAGGACTGCCGCAATGATGATATAGACAAAGTTGGGAATCCACATCGCCACACGGGGGCTCGTATAGCCCGACACCGCAAAGGTTGAAGTCACGGTCATGAAGAGGATGTAGGAGAAACTGAGCAGCAAGCCCAGACCGATGTTGAGGCCGATGCCACCCCTCACCTTGCGCGACGAGAGCGACAGGCCGATGATGGTGAGAATGAAGGCGGCGGCAGTCATGGCGATGCGGCGCTCATACTCAATCTCGAAGTTCTTGATGTTGGCAACTCCACGAGCCTTCTGCTTGTTGATGTATTCCTTAAGTTCAGGGGAAGTCATTGTCTGCTCGTCATTCTTGGAAATCAGGAAGTCCCTTGGGTCGATGTTGAGCAAGGTATCCATCTGGGCACCCTTGGTCATGGTTTCTTTCATTCCCTTGAATGTGCGGATAGTGTATTGCTTCACAGTCCACAGACCCACCGAGTCATACTTGACAGTTTCGGCCGTGAGCCTGGATTTGAGGGTGTTACCGTCAAATTCCTCGAGCGAGAAGCGGAAACCACTACGGGTAGTATTGTCATAGCGCGCCATATAGGCCATCACACCAGGTCTAATCTGCAACTGGATGTTGTCGCCATAGATAACCTCCTTGTTCTTCACCCACTTGTTGGTATAGGCAATGCGCTCGACATTGGCGGGCGGAATGATGTAGGCTGCCAACAGATAACTGCCCACGGCAATCACCGCCGCCGAGAAGAGATAAGGCAAGGTCAAGCGATGGAAACTGATGCCGTTGGAAAGCATGGCGATAATCTCGCTGCGGTCGGCCAGACGCGAGGTGAAGAAAATCACCGAGATAAAGGTGAACAACGGGCTGAACTGGCTGAGCACAAAGGGCAGGAAGTTCATGAAATACTGGAAGACTGTCGCCTTCCACGGTGCGGTGAGCACGGCATCAAGTTTCTCGTTGATGTCAAACATCACCACGATGGCAAACAGCAACAGGATGGCGAAGAAGAAGGTACCCAGGAAGTGCTTGATGATATAGCGGTCAAAGCGCTTGACATAGTACCAGGGATAGCGCTTGAGGGGCGCAGGAGAGGCTGGGGAAACGGATGGAACGGAATCAACGGAATTTACGGATTGGACAGTGTCGGTGGGAGACGCAATATTTTGCGTCTCTACAGGCTGCTCCATATTTTTGAGATTCTCTTCCATCACTTCTTATTACAGGCGTTGCTGCACGTCGTGGAGCATCTGTTTCTTCCAGGCGGGGAAGTCGCCATCGATGATGTGCTTGCGGGCCTCGCCCACGAGCCACAGGTAGAAGGCCAGGTTGTGGATGCTGGCAATCTGCATGGCAAGGATTTCCTGGGCGATAAACAGGTGGCGCACATAGGCCTTGCTGTAGATATGGTCAACAATCGAAGGTCCGTCTTCCTGTAAGGGAGTAAAATCGTCGGCCCACTTCTTGTTGCGCATGTTCATGATGCCGTGGCGCGTGAACAGCATACCGTTACGACCGTTGCGGGTGGGCATCACGCAGTCCATCATATCGACACCGCGGTCGATGGCCTCGAGCATATTGGCAGGCGTGCCCACACCCATCAGATAGCGGGGACGGTCCTGTGGCAGGATATCGTTGACAATCTCGATCATCTCATACATCACCTCGGTGGGCTCGCCCACGGCAAGACCGCCGATGGCGTTGCCGTCAGCGCCCAGGTCGGCGACAAACTTGGAGGATTCCTGACGCAGATCTTTATAGACGCAACCCTGCACGATGGGGAAATAGGCCTGGCTGTGGCCATAACGGGGCTGGGTGTTCTTGAAATGTTTCCATCCACGGGCGAGCCAGTTGTGGGTCAGCGTCAACGACTTGCGGGCATAGTTGTAGTCACTGGTGCCCGGCGGGCATTCGTCCAGTGCCATCATGATGTCGCTGCCGATGGTGCGCTCGATATCCACCACCTTCTCGGGGGTGAACAGGTGCTTGCTGCCGTCGATGTGGCTGCGGAAAGTCACGCCCTCGTCGGTCAGTTTGCGGTTATCGGCAAGAGAAAACACCTGAAAGCCACCGCTATCGGTAAGGATGGGACGGTCCCAACCGTTGAACTTGTGCAATCCGCCTGCACGCTCGATGATATCCATACCGGGTCGCAGGTACAGGTGATAGGTGTTGCCCAGGATGATTTGCGCCTTGATATCTTCGCGCAGTTCAGTCATGTGAACTGCCTTTACAGCTCCCACCGTGCCCACGGGCATGAAGATGGGGGTCTCGATCTGGCCATGGTCGGTCGTGATGAGTCCAGCACGCGCATTGGTGCCCTCGGGTGTGGCTATGAGTTGATAGTCCATTCAGTCATTATTCTAGAAAAATCGTGCAAAGGTACTAAAATAGTTAATAGTGAAGAGTTTTTAGTTAATAGTTTTTTCTACTAAACCATCATGAAATACGATAAAAAACGAATTTCGCTAATTTTAACGAAATTCACAAAGCATGCTTCGTGTCATTCGCTGAAATTAGCGAAATTCGTGTTAATGTTGTCAAGAAAGGGAAATTATTTGTATTTCTCCATTTCCTTGCGGGCCTTCTCAAGATTCTCATCGGCCTTCTTCAAGTTGTTGACAGCCTTCTCATAGTTCTTCTGGGCCTTGAGGTTGTCCTTGGCGACCTTCTCTTCAAACTTCTTTTGCTTGGTCTCCATCTTGAGGGCTTTCTCGGCGTTACCTTGAGCCTTGGCTATCTCCTCGTTGAGTTTCTGGCGCTCCTTGACCTGCTTCTCGGGCAGCTCGTTCATCTTCTTCTGAGCATCTGAAAGCTTATTCTGGGCGTCTTTCTGCTTGTCAACGGCCTTGTTGTACTTCTCGGTGGCCTTTTGGCGCTTCTGGACTAGCTGTTGCTGCTTTTTGGCCTCTTTCTCTTTCTTCTTAGCCTCTTTTTCTTGCTTCTCGGCAGCCTTCTTAGCTTCCTTGGCCTTCTTCTCCTGCTCCTTGTAAGCGTCTTTCTGCTTCTTGGCGGCCTCGGCCTGCTTCTTGGCTACATCAGCGTCCTTGGCATACTGATTCTGTTGCTGCTCAAGGTTTTGCGGAGTCTCATAATTCTGAGCCATAGCTGCGGGTGCTGCTGCAAAGCAGAACAACACTGCCATCAAAAATAATTTCTTCATAATCGTAGTATTTTAAATTAAACTTTGTTTCTCACACAAAATTAATGCAAATATACGACTAAGACCTGAACTGACCAAAAAAGTTTAAAAAAATGCTTGGGTGCTAACATAATCAATAAACAAAAAAGCCCATGAATGGGCCAAGAATCATCGGGAAAGACTTTAGCGGTTATGGGTGTTGAGAATCGCGGCGCAGGTAGGTGAACTCGTCGATGCGGGTGATGCCTATCGACTCAAGGTACCGCCGGCTGTGCCAGACGTCTTCATCGGTATTGTAGTCGGGGATGTGAGGCACACGCACGACGATGCGGTCGGCCATGCCGTCGTGGCTCAAGAGCCATCGTAGGTTGTCAAGCACACGTTGGTTGTCCTGGCCGGTGTAACGCCTGTAGACGTCAGGGTTCACGTCCTTGATGTCAATGAAGTATTCGTGAATGAGGGGCAACAGGCGCTCCAGGTGCCCACGGTCCACGTTAAGGGCGGTTTCCATCGTGAAGTGCCACTCAGACGGCGCCAAGTGGCAAAAGGCCTCGATGAATTCGCTGCGGATGGCCGGTTCTCCACCACCAAAGGTAATTCCGCCGCCCGTGGCAAGGAAATAGAGATTGTCTATCATCACCTCGTCGAGCAGTTCGGCAGAGGTGATTGTCCTCGAGAAACCATCAGGATACAGGCATTGGGCATTCAGGCAATACTTGCAGCGCAGCGTGCAGCCATGGAAGGCGACCAGTGTAGTCACCCCCTGCCCGTCCACCGCCAGCCGATGCCGAGCCACCCCGATAACCGGCACCCTATATTTATCTTCACTCATCTAATCTTTCGACAACCTCATCTTTACGATAGTCTGTTGTATCAACTATTTTGCCAGATTCAATCCTCTCGTCGACAATTGAGTCAGCCATAGCACAGGAATCCTCCACAAGTTCAACCTCGCCCAGGAGTTCATCATTGCCACCTTTATTCAGGGGGTTGCATGACGTGGCGGTAAAACTCATCAGGCCCAGGCTAACGCCAGCAATGAGGGCAGCCTTGCCATTCGAGCGGCGGCGGGCGATTTCACGCTCCAAGTAGCGCATCTCGCTCTCACATGCCGGACATGTGCCCGAGCAATCACCCTCGTGGTGACACTCGCGAGGCTCATATTTAATACCGTTGGCACGTGCAATGTCAAAACGAATTGCCTTGAGCGTGTTACAGATATGTTTTCCGTTTTTCATAGCCGTTTACTTTAGTTAGTCTTCAGTTAGTTCCAAATCGTTCTTTCCTTCCAGTTTGAAGGTAATAGGCAATGTTAACCACATCGCGGCAGGTTTACCACCACGGCTGCCGGGGAAGAATTTGGGTAACGCCTTGCAGACGCGGACGGCTTCGTTGTCGAGCAATTCATGAACTGAACGGACAACCTTCACCTCACGGACCTCGCCATTCCTTTCGATGAGCAACTGCACGATTACACGGCCTTGGATGCTATCCTTGACGGCCTCAGGCGGGTATTTAACGTGCATCTGCAGGTATTCCATCAGCGCACGATTGCCTCCACGGAAATAGGGCATCTGTTCATGGATCATCCCGAAGACTTCCTCTCGCTGCGTCGTGTCACACACTTGGCTCTGACAGCCATTATTGGGCATCATGACCTCGCTTGGCGAAACACTGGTTGCCATAGCCGACAAGCTTGACAACGCCAGGCTCACACCAGCGACAAGGGCGGCCTTGCCGAGGGAACGCTTGCGAGCGATTTCCCACTCCAGGTAGCGCATCTCGCTCTCACAAGCGGGACAGGTGCCTGAACAATCACCCTCGTGGTGACACTCGCGCGGTGTGTACTCGATGCCATTGGCGCGCGCAATGTCAAGACGGATTGCCTTGAGCGCGTTACAGATATATTTACCGTGTTTCATCATCACATTAATTTTTGAGAGATGCAAATATAGTGCTTTTTATTATTCCATGAAAATCATTGCCCCTCTCCCCTTAGTCTGAAGGTCACGGGCAAAGTGTACCATACACTTACGGCTTGACCATTATGGCGACCTGGAATGAACTTGGGTAATGTCTTAACAATGCGAACAGCCTCCTCGTCAAGGTCCTTGTCCAGCGAGCGGAAAACCTTTACTTCACCTACCTTGCCAGTCTTGTCAACAACGAACTGCACAACGACGCGACCCTGGGCGCAGCCAGCCATGGGCGGCCACTGAATGTGACTGTCGATGTACTCCTTCAGCGCGGCCTCACCACCAGGGAATTGAGGCATTTGCTCTACTACCTTGAAGATTTCATCTTCACTTCGCTTAGGCCTTTCAACTACATTTTTACTTCGCTTAGGCCTTTCAACTGTTAAATCATGTCTACCAAGTACTGGTTCACGCTCCTCAAGTGGTTCTTTTATGGTCACCGGTTCACCAGTATCGTCGAAACAATAGGTGCCCATAAAGTAGATGGCGCCAGTGCTCTTTTCCATGATGTAATATACAAATGGCCGCGTGGCGTGGAAGTACTCATAATCATGCACTCCAAATGAAATCATCTCGGCAATTGTGACGGCAGCGGCCTCGGTACCATCTTCGTTGACCTCGATTTTAGCTTTCTGCTTCATCATCGACACAGACAGCCCCTCCTTTTGTATCATATTGGGGAATTCAGCATCATCTCTGAAAGCCCGTGGCATACCCATCGACGAGAGAATAGCCTCAAGATGTGTCTCGCTTTCGGTAGTGAAACGAGGTATCAGGATATTGACGTCCTCTGTCCTCATTTGTGATTGCCACTCCTTCACTTTTTGTGCCGAGAGATTACGGATGATATCGTCGGTCGTCTTACCCTCGTTAGGGAGCAACACAACCATGCTGTAGGCTTTGTTGCCGTAGGGCAGGCACAGCATTTTGCACAAGTCGTTCTTGCCGTAGGCGACAATACCTCTGCGGTGCATCATCGGTCGCTTGACGGTTTTGCCTTCATGCGTTATGAAGTCTATATCGCGAGTGCTCATAGGGTCAAATTTGTCGGTCCATGAAGCCTTGAAATAGACGGCGTTCAACAGGTACATCACGGCGAGGTGGTTAAGTTCGCCTTTGGTTACAAGTTTTGGTATCATGCCCTCGGTATGTGTCTTGCACCAATTGTTGATTTTGTCCACAATGTTACTTGAGTTGAAGTTAATCGCTTCAACATTGGCGCCATAATAGTTTTGCATGTCAGCCTTGTACTTCGGGTTGATGCTCTTTCCCAATTTACAGTAGATGCAGTTGGCGTTTTTTAATTTCACGCTTGGGTCAACTGATTGGGCGTCACCCATCATCTTCTTGAAATACTCGTTAATCTCCTGCACCGAGTCGCCCAGTCCAAGTACATCGGTAATCTGCCGGCGTGTCTCGCCGTCAGCTCCCTCGTTGAGCATGCCCAGCACATAGCTCACGCTGATGGGCGACACGATGGTGCTACCCTTTTTCTGCTTGTTGATGGTGCGGAACAGCTTGCAGGCAAAATCATTGTTGTTATCAGGCATCTTGCTTTGACGTGAAGTCGGTGCGCTAACCTGGCCGAATGTTAGTAGGCCACTCATCAGCACCATGGCAACTATTGCTCCATATTTCCAAAATCGTTTCATATCAGTCAAATTTTTCAGGTTGATAAAAACGTGTTAACTCTCGGTTGCAAAATTACAACCGATTATTTGAAAAACAACCAAAAACGGCTAACATTCGATGGTCATTTTGAGAAATATAAACAACTGATTTAAAGTGACTTATAAAACAAAAAGGTCATTTCGGGGTAATTTGCCGATTGGGGCGCAAAAAACCATCCCAAAAATGCACATTTTTTGGGCGAGGGAACGCTAATAACAACGATTTCTTTACTCGGTGTGGTGAATTAATGGGAATAGGATTTTTCGGAATTCGGCGCCTGCTGCAGTAAGGGTGGTAATGTCATAATAGTTTCCACGGAAATACAATGAGGACTGGTCGTAATAGAACACGTTCTTTTTGCCATCTTTGAAATACAAGATAATCTTGCCTCGCGTGTCGAGATGGCCTTGAGTGAGTTTCGCCAAGCCACCCATAGCATTGACCATGTTCCTGATTTGCCATTTTCTCTTCATCAAGAGCGTCGTCCTGGATTGGCGCAACTGCCCCGCATCGTAATCCGATGGAGTTATTGCCATCGGGGTATTGATATTCAGGTCACAGTAATCTATCGATATCGAATCAACGTCATGGATGTAGGACAACAGATAGGAAATATCATTGTTGAGCTTGAAATTCACAGGAAGCGTGTACCACACGTTGACCGATTTGCCCAAGCGGCTTCCTGGGATAAATCGGGGAAGTGTCTGTACGACGCGAACCGCCTCGCGGTCGAGTTCGGCATCCACCGAACGTACAACCTTCACATCCCCCACTTGGCCTGTAGTATCCACGACGAACTGTACTATGACCCTGCCTTGAATATTCTTTTCTTCGGCTACGGATGGATAGGATATATTATCCCTGACATAGGTCATCAAGGCAGCCTCCCCACCCGGGAACACAGGCATCTTCTCGACAGACATGAACACCTCATCATATTGACTCGATGAGCCACGCATGCCGTCAACACCTCCATTTCCAGAGGCCGAAACCGCAAAACTTGCCATCATCAAACCCATAACAAGGGCTATTCCCGCAAGGATGCTCTTGCGGCGGGCACCAAGCCATCCATCCCTCATGAATTCTCCGTGTTTCATAACTGTCGTTGTTTTAGTTCGTCTCTCGATTGCAAAGATACAATTGTTTTTTGAAAATGGCAAAAAAACGCCGCTCTTTCTACAGTCATTTTGAAAAATGGTCACGCTTGATTTTCAATGGGTTAAATGATAAAAATGTAATCTGCGGGAAATTTGTCATCCCTGACCGTTGACGATGACTGAAAAAAGCCTTATTTTTGCAGTGAGAATCCCTCCCTCAAACACCAGACAACATTGACAACGATGACTAGTCATTATAAAATACTCTCCATTCTCCTATCATTGATAGTGTCACTGTTAATGATGAGCGGTTGCGGTCACAATGCTGACAACAGCCATCTCGCCCTCGTGGACTCGCTGCTGGCACAGGATAAAAGCGAGGAGGCCCTGCAGGTGCTCCAAGCCATCAACACCTCGACTTACAATAACAGCGACAAGGCTTATCATGCCCTGTTGACAACCCAAGCCCAACAGGAGTGCCATATCACCGCGGCCAGCGACAGTGCCATCAACATGGCTGTGAAATACTATCAAGCGCACAATGACAAGGAAAGACTCGCCCGCGCGCTGCTCTACCAGGGCAGCGTTAACAAGGACTTGGGCCAACTGGACAAAGCCATCACCAGCCTGCGCCAAGCCGAAGACGTTGCCGCCAACGATGACCTGAAGAACCGTGCGATGGCCAAGATGATGATTGGCGAACTGTACCAGAGCCAGGTTATCGGCGCCAAGACCCTGGGTGCCAGCAAGTACCGTGAGGCACTCGACTTGTTCAAGGCACTGGACGACAAGCGCCACCAGATTATCTGCCTGAGTGAACTGGGTGGCCTGTACCGCATCAACAAAGAGAAGCAGGACAGTGCCATGTACTATATTGACGCTGCCATCGACATGGCCAAGCATGAGTTCGAGCCGCTATTTGTGGTCGCCAACCTCTTCTCACGCGCCGAGTATCGTGCGTCTCTTGGGGACTACCAAGGTGCCAAGGATGATGCCGTCGAGGCCATCGATTGGTGCGGCAAGAAGAAAACCCACCCAAGAATCCATTATACCGCCGCCTCGGCCTACCTGCACCTGGGACACGCCGATTCAGCACGCTATTACCTGCAACACGCGCCAGCGATGGCAACCGTTGCCGACAGCATCATGCATTACCAACTGCTTGCCGACCTGGCACGTCATGACAATAAGATGGATGACGCCATCAACTACCTGAACATGACCCACCACCTCGCCGACTCGGTGGTAGTGAGCGGGATGAATAACAAACTGATTGAAGCCGAGAAGAAATATGACTCGCAACAAGCCGCACTCGAAAATGCGCTGCTGAGTTCGAAACTCATAGGCACCCTGCTGGGCCTGGCACTGCTGGCACTTGTCGCAGGAGCGTTGGCGTTCCTCGTGTGGCGCTACCGCAACCGCCTGAAAATCCAGCAGACCGAATATGAGTTGCAGAAGGCCGACCTTGACCAGTCCATCACAAGTCTGAAACAGATGCAGACGATGCTCAACGAAAGGGAGACCTCGCAAAAGCCGTCAGGCGAGCTCAAAGCCATCGTTGACAGCCAGATACAGGTCGTTCACCAGTTGCTGCAGTGGTCCTACGAATGCAACGAAACGACCTTTGCCAAGCGTTTCAACAAACTGATGACAATGCGCGGTCCCGACGAAGTGGGCGCCTCCTACTGGGACAACCTGCACTCGTTGGCCAACGAGCTGTATGACAACGTGTTGGTGAAGGCCCAAGAGGCTGCCGGCGGCACCCTGCGCGACGATGAAATCAACCTGATTGCCCTGCAGTGCCACGGTTTCTCGAGGACGGTCATCATGATCTGCATGCGCTACAGGAACCTGAGAACGGTTTCCAACAAAAAAATCCAGATTGCCCACAAACTGCACGTCGCCACGCTCGACGAGTTCCTGCGGCCGTATTTGGGAGTCAAGAGTGATGATAAAAAATGAGGCGACCATAGGGTTTGTGAGGGAGCATCGCGAGGAAGACGTGAGGGCTCTGGCGCTGCATGCACGGCGCGACAGCGATGTTGACCTGGCGTGGGCGCTGGACCAGATACAAGGATGGCAGACGGCACGGCGCAAACTGCCGTCATGGGCTGCCATCGACGGCATCGTCTATCCGCCCCACCTGTCGATGGAACAATGCAGCAGCGAACAGACCGCTATATATAAATGTGGAATTGTGAGCCGTCTTCCCGAGAGGAGCCATGGCTTGCTGATTGACCTGACAGGTGGATTCGGTGTTGATTTCACTTTCATGTCGAAGTGCTTCGAGCGTGCCATGTATGTCGAGCAGCAGGAGCACCTGTGCGAAACAGCGCGGCACAATTTCTCCTTGCTTGGTTTAGACCATGCGGAAATCGTCCATGGTGATGCCGAAGAGGTCTTAACTCATCTTGACGCCAATCCCTCCTCTGCCCTGCTCTATCTTGACCCCGCGCGTCGTGACAGCAACAGCAGCCGTACCTATGCCATCGCCGACTGCACACCCAACGTGCTGGAACTGCGTGACCGACTGTTCAAAGCTACCGACTATATCTTGTTGAAGTTATCGCCAATGCTTGACTGGCACAAGGCAGCGAGTGACCTGGGCGAGCACGTTGCCGAAGTCCACATCGTGAGTACGGGCAACGAGTGTAAAGAGTTGCTTATCCTCATGAAGGCCGACCATCAGGGCGAGCCCGTCATCCACTGCGTGAACGACGACCAATCGCTCATCTACTCGCCATCAGAGGACACAGCAGTCCCGGTGCTTGCCGATGGTGAAAATGCCGCCTACCTGTATGAGCCCAATGCCTCTATCATGAAGGCAGGCTGCTTTGGACTATTGACCAAGCGCTTCCCTGTCAAGGCACTGGCAACGGACAGCCACCTGTTCGTGTCAAGCGAGGGGATTAAGGACTTCCCCGGACGCCGATTTGCCGTCACCACAGTTACCTCGATGAACAAGAAGGAACTAGCACGAGCCCTGAAGGGCATTGACCGTGCCAACGTCGCCACGCGCAACTTTCCCATGACAGCCCAGCAACTGCGCCAGCGCCTCCGCCTGCAAGACGGCGGCGACAACTACATCTTCGGCACCACCGATGCGACGGGGCACAGGTGCCTCTTCATTTGCAAGAAATTGTAAAGATGGGCTGCGGCAGGAGCCGCAGCATAGATAAACCCTGCCACAAACGGCCACGAATAGGGAACACTACTACAAAACAAAAGCCCTCACCCGCGATTGGATGAAGGCTTTGTTTGGTAGAGAAACAGGGACTCGAACCCTGGTTTCCGCCGTGAGAGGGCGGCGTCCTAGACCGCTAGACGATATCTCCGTCGATAATTAAAGCCCTCGCTCAATTGGGTGAAGGCTTTGCTTGTAGAGAAACAGGGACTCGAACCCTGGTTTCCGCCGTGAGAGGGCGGCGTCCTAGACCACTAGACGATATCTCCGTAGAAAAGCGTTGCAAAATTACTGCCATTTTTGATACTGGCAAATTTTTTGAGCACTTTTTTTCAAAAAAAAACAAAAAAGCACCATTTTTGGCGGTTTTCGGCATTTTTTAGGATAAAAAAACCGCACGGATAAGATAATTTTTGTACTTTAGCGCATTATTACTATCATTTGTATTAATCTTTATCATTATGGCAAGCAAACGACAAATCAAGAAAGCAATCCAGAATGCCTGTGGCGACATCGCAGGCGAGTGCATCTTTGCAGAATCCGCATTCGGCGGCGACAAGCGCGAGGAATGGGACAGCATCATCATCGACACTGCCCTTCTGCAACAGGAAGCCATCAACCGCGTGAGCAACCAGTTCGGCAAGAAAGTGAAGGACTTTGCCAACCGCAAGGAGTACAACAAGGCACGCCGTGCGTTCTTCAAGCAGTGCGAGAAGGAACTGAGCGAGTACTTCCGCGGTGAGGTGGAGAACATCGCCAAGCGCATGAACCAGCTCATGCCGTCCAAGAAATAAGAACAAAGCACTCTAGTCCCTGCAAATAGGGGCTAGAGCCATTTTTTCGATATGAACCTCTCTGGTTGGATACTGAAGAAAGCCGGGTGGACCTTCAAGGTCAATCTGACGATGCCCGACAAGTGCATCATCGTCATCGCCCCCCACACCAGCAACTGGGATTTCATCCTCGGTGAGCTGGGCATCCATTCTGTGGGCATGAAGGCAGGATTCATGATGAAGGACACATGGTTTTTCTTCCCGTTGGGCTACTTGCTCAAAGGGCTGGGCGGCATACCCGTTAACCGCCGCCAGCACGGCAACCTCACGCAGTCGATTGTCGAGGCATTCAACACCACGCCCAATCTCGCTATCGGTGTCACGCCCGAGGGCACCCGCAGCCCCAATCCCAATTGGCACAAGGGCGCCATTTTCATGGCCCGCGATGCCCAGGTACCGTTGGTTCTCGCCTACTTTGACTATGATAACAAGGTGGTGTGCATCGATAAGGAGTTTGAACTGAGTGACGATGCCGAGGCCGACTTGGTGCGCATCAAGCAATATTTCAAACAGCACGGTAGCGGCAAGTATCCTGAGAAATTTGTCACAGGACTGGAATGAATTAGGAATTAGGAGTTAGAAGTTAGAAATTTCTTGTATCCTATTATTATCTATTAACTATTAACTGTTAATTGAAAAGTGATTTCACGCGACCTGCGCGTCACGCTCATCGAGGACGACATCGTCTGGGGTGACCGCGAAGCCAACATCAAACAACTGGAGCGCAACTTGCGCAATATGCCCGACGACACCGACGTGGTCATTCTGCCGGAACTGTTCACCACGGGTTTCATGACCGGTGACCGCGAGCAGGCAGCTGCCGTTGCCGAGTGGAACAGCGGCGACACATTGTACCGATTGCGCAAACTGGCAGCTGAGTACCATGTGGGCATTATCGGCAGTTTCCTTGCCAACACGGCGGCACAGCTCTATAACCGTGCCTTCTTCATCGAGCCTAACGGTGACGAGACCTACTACGACAAGCGCCACCTGTTCTCATTCGGTGGCGAGGACAAGGTATTCAACCAGGGGTTGACCAAGGCGCCAATCGTGCGTTTCCGTGGCTTCAACATCAAGCTGGTTGTGTGCTATGACCTGAGGTTCCCCGTCTTCTGCCGCAACGAGAAGAACAACTACGACCTGCTGGTGGTCATTGCCAACTGGCCCAAGTCACGCGAGAAGGTGTGGCGCACCCTGCTGGCCGCCCGAGCGATGGAGAACGAGTGCTATGTGTGCGGCGTGAATCGCTGCGGCACCGACCCGGCGGGCGTGGAATACCCAGAAGGCTCGTCGCTGGTTATCGACTTCAAGGGCAAAGTCATCGCCCAGCGCATGACCAGTCCCCTCATCACTGCCGACCTCTCCCCTGCCCAACTGGCTCAGTTCCGCGAGAAATTCCCCGCCTGGCGTGACGCCGACTCGTTCACCCTCAACATCTAGAGCCGATGCTCGACACTGCGGCAAAACCGCAGTCCACACAACTACCATGGCCAAACCCGCCCACATAGAACTGCTTGCGCCCGCCCGTGACGCCGACATCGCCATTGCTGCCATCGACCATGGCGCCGATGCGGTGTATATGGGTGCATCCCATCATGGAGCCCGCGCCGATGCCACCAACACGCTCGACGACGTGCGCCGCGCCTGCGACTACGCCCACCAGTTCGGTGCCCGCATCTATGCTACGGTCAACACGCTCGTCTATGACGACGAGTTGAAGGAAGTGGAGCACTTGGTCCATGACCTGTACCACATCGGGGTTGACGCACTAATCGTGCAGGACATGGCACTCTTGCGGCTCGACCTGCCACCCATTGCCTTGCACGCCAGCACGCAATGTGACCTGCGCACACCCGAAAAGGCGCGTTTCCTCGAGGCTTTGGGATTCTCTCAACTAGTCATGGCCAGGGAGTTGACACTTGACGAAATCGCTGCCATCCGCCGCGTGACCACGGTGCCGCTCGAGGCGTTTGTCCATGGTGCCCTCTGCGTGAGCTACAGTGGCCGCTGTGCTATCAGCCAGGTGCTGAAGGGCCGCAGCGCCAACCGTGGAGAGTGCGCCCAACTGTGCCGACTGCCTTATGACCTGGTGGACGGCAAGGGCCATGTCATCGTCGAAGGCAAGCACCTGCTGTCGTTGCGCGACATGGCACGACACGACCGGCTGGAACAGATGATGGCAGCTGGCGTTTCCTCGTTCAAAATCGAAGGACGCTTGAAGGATGTCGGCTACGTTAAGAACGTGGTCGCCTACTATCGCCGCGCCATCGACCAGATTATCAACCGCTATCCAGACCGCTACCGCCGTGCATCGTTCGGCAAAGAGGAATTCACCTTCGAGCCCGCACTGGAGAAGAGTTTTAACCGTGGATTCACACATTACTTCCTGGACGACAGACGGCCACATGACAGCACATCGATGGCATCGATTGACACGCCCAAATCACAAGGCGAGCCCTTGGGCAAAGTCACCCGCTGCAGCGGAAACACGCTCACTATCAGCACCCGAGCCGCCCTTGCCAACGGTGACGGCCTGAGTTACTATGACGCCCAAGGCGTTTTCACGGGCGCACGCGTCAACCGTGCCGTGGGAAGCGGCACCGTGCTGTTGCGTGAACGCGCAGCCATTCCTCGCGGCACATTCATCTACCGCACCGCCGACAAAGCATTCAACGACCTGCTGGCCAAACCGTCGGCAAGCCGCACTATCGCGGTGAATGCCGAGTTGCGTTATACAGGCGGCATGCTCTCGCTCACCCTTGATGACGAGCGCGGCAACCGTGTGACCCACACCCTGGAGTGTGACCTGCAAGCCGCCACCAAGCCGCAAAACGACCGCCAAATCGCCGAATTGGGAAAACTTGGAGGCACCATCTATCGCCTCGATAGGGCACAGGTGCCAGGCAACATTTTCATCCCCGCCTCGCTGCTGGCGAGCTTGCGTCGCGAGACTGTCGACCTGCTCGACCGCAACCACCGCATCACGCGCCATGTGGACAAGCGCCGTCCCGAGGACAAGTCATTCCCCTGCCCCACAAACCATTTAGAGCCAGCCGACAACGTCGCCAACAGTCTGGCAGAAAGGCTCTACCGCGACCATTGCGTCATTGACATCGCACCAGCCCTCGAAGCCGGAGCGCCCGTCACAGCCACTACGCCGTTGATGCACACCCGCTACTGCATCCGCCGCCAACTCGGCGCCTGCCTCAAGGGCAAAAACGCAACCCGCCTTCCCCGCGACCTATACCTGAAGACGGGAACTACACTGCTGCGCATCACCTGTGACTGCAAGAACTGCGAAATGCTGCTCACCCAAGCCAAGTAGAGCATAATTGCTCAAAAATTTGGCATTTCACTCGCTTTACACTACTTTTGTAACTTGATATGAAAAAAGATACGATACAACTGATTGTGATACTGGTTGTGCTGGCGGCTGTAGCCGTTGGCATCCTGATGTACATGCCACACGACATCGTGACGATATACAACTGGTACAAGGAGCATCTCACCTATGGCACCATCCTGCTGCTGATGGCGATTGAGAGTTCGTTCATTCCCTTCCCCAGCGAAGTGGTGATTCCGCCCGCCGCCTATTTTGCTGCCCGCAACGGCGACATGAACATCATCATGATTGTCCTCATCGCCACGCTGGGCGCTCTCATCGGAGCCGTCATCAACTATGTGCTGTCGCTGCTCATCGGACGCCCTGTGGTCTATGCGTTCGCCAACAGCCGCATCGGGCACATGTGCCTCATCGATGCCGAAAAGGTAGAGAAGGCCGAGGTCTATTTTGACCGCCACGGCGCCATCTCGACATTCCTGGGCCGCCTGATTCCCGCTATCCGCCAGCTCATCTCCATTCCCGCTGGCCTGTCGCGCATGAACTTCGGCACATTCGTCCTGTTCACGTCGCTGGGCGCCGGCATCTGGAACGTGGTGCTGGCAGGCTTAGGCTACTGGCTGAGCCTCAACTTCCCCGAAGAGGAACTGCTGGCACAACTCGAGCACTATAACCGCTACCTGTCGTGGGCAGGCTATGCCCTTGCCATCTTCATCGTCCTGTTCCTTGCCTACCAGGCTATCAAGAAGCGCCCAACCCGCATCCAAATAGGGACTAAAAACTAACTCCTAACTACTCACTCCTAACTTATAACTGTTATGAAAGTTTCTCCCTCCCTGCTGTCCGCCGACTTTGGCAACCTAGCCAAGGACATCGATATGATTAACCGCAGTGATGCCGACCTGCTGCATCTTGACGTGATGGACGGCGTATTCGTGCCCAACATCTCGTTTGGTTTCCCCGTCATCAAGCACGTGCAACGCCTGTGTAAAAAGCCTCTCGATGTACACCTGATGATTGTCGAACCGCAAAAGTTCATCAACGAGGTGCGTGACTGCGGTGCCGCCATCATGACCGTCCATCAGGAAGCGTGCATCCACCTCAACCGCGTCGTGCAACAGATTCACGATGCCGGTATGCAAGCCGGAGTTTCGCTCAACCCCGCCACTCCTGTTTCCATGTTGCGCGACATCATCTGTGACGTAGACCTCGTGCTGCTGATGTCGGTCAACCCCGGTTTCGGTGGACAGAAATTCATCGTCCAAACGCTGAACAAGGTGCGCGAACTGCGCCAACTCATTGTCCTCAACGGCTCTAATGCCAAAATCGAAATCGACGGCGGCGTCAACGATATCACTGGCGCACAACTCGCCGAAGCAGGAGCCGACATCCTTGTCGCCGGCAGCTACGTCTTTGGAGCCGATGACCCCATCAAAACCATCGAGGGACTGAAAAACCTCTAAAAATATTTTGTCAGGTCAAAAATTCACCCTAACTTTGTACCCGCTTTCGGAAATAAACCCGCAAGCTTGACTGGAAAGGTGCCGGAGTGGTCGATCGGGGCGGTCTCGAAAACCGTTGTACGCTTTGCGTACCGTGGGTTCGAATCCCTCCCTTTCCGCAAATTAATGTAATGAATTGAAAATCAATTCATTACATTAATTTTTCATGCCTACTGGGACGCTATAGGGATGTTTTTTAAAATGCTTTACCTCCATTCAGTATTAGTTATATCGCTGAATTTCAAATCATTATATGCGGTTCATATTATCGGAACTCTATAGGGACGGAAAAGCACAATAACAAGCGATTGATTCTGCACAAAGGCAATCAACCGCGTATGTTTTGTTTGAAAAGACGCTGCTACACTAATTCTGGGAAACGCGCACTGCACGGACTGTTTGGCCGTATTCACGATGGCCGTAGCCCCAGAGCCAACCCGCCGGACCTAAGTAGAGGCCACACGCGAAGCCCGGTTGGTCGGATTTAAGCGTGCGGGACAAATAGTAGCCCATGCCAGCGTCACAGTGATGTAGTTTTTGGCGGTTGCCCGCAGCGGGCAAGAACATAGTGTTCCCGTTGGGGCCTGTCACCAACTGTCCGTTCACGCCGTTTCGCGTAGTCCACAGCCAGGAACAGCAGTTGATAAGTTCTCTTATCTGTTCTAATGACGGCATGCGCCAATTCTTGCCCCAGTTCACGTAAGCAGCATCGTCTTCAGAAAGCAGTTCGGTGTTGTTGTCAATGGTACCGTATTTGCTATCGGTACAATACTTCGTGAACTTGCCGTTGGAGCGGTCATTCCATTTGTAGGTACTCCATTCATATACTTCCTTTGGAGCAGTCTCGCCCCAAGCGAAATAGTCGCCATATTCCTCGGGATTGTCGGCACCAATGTTGCACGTCGCCCACAACGTGCCGCTGGGAAGGCCTAGGTCAACCCACTCATGTTCCTTAAGATTATCTGGTTCATCTTTATCATCACCACAAGAAATGAAAGGGAAAGATAATATAAGAGTTATTAACAATAGTATTTTCTTCATAACAATATCCATTTATTGTTTGCGACAAAGGTATGGAGTATCACCAAGAGATGCAAGTAATTAACCACAAAAATCGACTAAGCATCGCCTTTTCCCCAAAAAGTGTCCAAGATTTTTACATTCTCGATACCAAAATCTGTTCTGAACACTCATTATCTCTGTAATATTGGAGATTTTGGCAAGATTTTTGTAATAGTATTTGGGTGGTAACTATTTTTTAGTTACATTTGCGGCGACAAAACACTAGGTCATGAGTACAAAGGATAAACTACGTAAGCGATTTCTGTCTATGCCATCGGATTTTACATTCGATGAGATGCAGCAACTCTTGGCTGGTTATGTGCGATGTGAAAAAGACCACACATCTGGCTCTCGAGTGATTTTCAAGAACGGTGACAAACGGCCCATAATGTTGCACAAACCGCATCCAGGCAATATCGTCAAGCGATATGCGATGCAGCAAGTATTGGAAGATTTGAAAGAAGCAGGATTTATTAAATAAGAAAGATATGAATACAATGAATTATAAGGGCTATTTAGGCTCAGTCGCTTTTAGCGAACAGGATGGTGTTTTCTACGGAAAAGTGGAGGGCATCAACGGTTTGGTGAACTTCGAGGGCGAGAGTGTGAAGGAACTGACCGAGGCATTTCATGAGGCCGTGGACGATTACCTCGCTTATTGCGCCGATGAGGGCATCGAACCGGATAAAAGTTATTCGGGTGCCTTGAATGTAAGGCTTACTCCAGCCATCCACCGCAGAATTGCCATGCTTGCTAAACAAGCTGGCCTCACCATCAATGCCTTCATCCGAAAGACGCTTGAAGAAAAGGCAGAATCAGAATTAGTAATCTGACATCCCGTTTCGGATAGCCAGTTTATGATATAAAAATGTGTAAAATAATTAGGGTTTATTAACTAAGGTTCAATGACTTACGAGGCTTTCGTCCCAGGACGCTATGGGGACGGTAGCAGCGTAAAATGATAGAAAATGTAGTTTATAACTCACTGAAAATCAATGTCCCGTTACCCTATGACGGACCCGATTACAATCCCTCCCTTTCCGCTGGAAATGAAAAAGAAGTCCTTGATTGAGGACTTCTTTTTCATTTCTATAGACAAGGTGCAGGTCCTGCGCAATTGATTGCGACTTTTGTAATTTAAACACGCATCATCGAATCAAACTGACACAAATCTTCTGGCCATGGTAGATGTAGATGCCAGGGGTGGTTGGCACAACCTTTCCCACAGGCTGACCCATCAGATTGTAGTAATTATCATCCATCGGCCGCGCCTTGTCAACCACAGCTTCGTTGATGCCGTCAAATCCATCCTCACGATAACGCATGCCCTTGTAGATGATTTTGCCATCCTTGACCACATGGCTCAGCCCCCACCAATCCTGATACTCGTCAGTGGGGTCTGGCTTACGGGTGAACGGCGTCAGCAGGTCTCCCATGTCACGACTGTCAAAGCCGATGCCTTCCACCACATAGGCCAGCGTGTCTCCATTCTCACCGATATAGGCGTAACGCTCACATTCTATGCCCTCAATGGTGATGGGCTCTACTTCCATGAAGTTGTCACTAGTAAGAAAAGGCACTGAGCCATTACTGAGCAATAAATAATAGTCATCGCATGAGTGGTTGCCTAGTCTGTAGAGCAAAGTAGTCCCGCCATCATTCCACGCTATAAATCGCAACATTTTTCTTCCATCCCACGCAGCCTTATTGAGAGCGTTATTTCTAAGAGATGTGACAAAATCACTTCCATAAAGACCTTCTCGCAGACCAGCAATCAGGCTATCACGCTCCACATCAAGATTATCACCAGTGTAGTAATAGAGGGCATGGTTGACCTTGAGCCATATAGAATCGTTACCTGAAAACTCATATTTGTAATAATAGCGGGTTGTATCACCGTTATTGACGATAACCTTCTCGTTGACCCACTGTACGCCCTCACGGACAATGGGTAGATAATCCTCGCTCTGAGCCATCGCTTGAGTTATACCCAGTAACGCCAGCACTATAATAAGAAATGTCTTTTTCATAATAAAACCGAATTTTATGATTACCGACAAATATATGGGATATCAGCATAAAAAACAAGTTATTATTCTGTCCAAAATTTTTACGTTTTCACCGCCAACACCTATCCTTAACCCCTTTATTGCTTAGATTTCGGAATATATGAAGCGCTAGCACTAATCCTGCGCCTATTCTTTGATATCGCCTGTCATTGGTGCCCGCAGTGACTATTACCAGTCTATATAATACTGTTTAAAACAGATCTGAATGAGTGCCGGTGCCCGTGAAAAGTAATATTAATTCTGTATCATTCTGCTCCCAAATCATCAACCAATCAGCTTTCAAGTGACATTCCCAACACCCGCCATAGTTGCCAGACAACTTGTGGGGACGATATGATTCGGGGAGTTTGCCACTTGCTTCAAGTAAACGAATTGCCGTCTTGAGCAGTTCCATGTCGTAACCACGTTTGCGGCAACGTTCCGTATCCTTGCGGAACGTCTTGGTCATCCGAATCTTGTACATGCCTAGATTCCTAATGATTCAAACATCTCTTCGGACGAATCAAAAGATTCTACGCGGCCAGCCTTCTTGTCTTCTTGAGAACGAATATAGCTGCTCTTGGATTTTGAGGGAACACGTTGTACAATCACTCCTAATGCATGGAGATAGTTCATGAGAGCTTTACCCCATGATGAACGCTCATTCACTGTGATAGTATAGGTTGCCATTGTCTTTTTGTTTATTTGATTATTAGTGCAAAGTTAAACATATTTCTGTAATAATTGCAATTCGTATGCCACTATTTTGAAAACAGACCTAAAAATAGTACATTTGCAAACAGAATTATCTAAGAAATGCAGGAAATAAAGACTACATAAAGCGTTAAAATACGTTTATTCTCAAATAGTTAAGTGGTAATTAAAGTCGGACGTTTTTCGGACGATAGTAGTTAAATTCAGCACCTTTTCAAAATGCTAACTCACTGATTATCAATAGCCGTTACCGAACATTTTTTTGGGGTTTTAATCCCTCCCTTTCAGCTGGAAATGAAAAAGAAGTCCTTGATTGAGGACTTCTCTTTTGTCTTTTCTAAGTGAGGTGCTTATGGGCGCTGTTCAAAATGGAACTGGTCGAAGATATCTCCAGCGGTTAACACTACTGTCAAATGGCGTGGTTTTGTCAAATCATCCATCGGAGCGAAGGAAACCGTAACGTCATTATTTTCACATGCCACTACAAACCATACACAATAAACGAGCGTGGGTGAATAGTGCGCCATCTGATAGTCACACTCACAATGGTCTATCCAAGGCTTGTAGTTCTTGCACCTGAAAGTATAGGACCCACCTGCTGCGGGAACAACATAGATGCCATTTTCTTTAGTCAAGCCACTCAGGTCGTCCCATTTCATTTTGTCCCATTTGCCGTCAGGTTCATCTCCGCAGGATGCGACCGTCAAGATGATTGCAAACAGAAGCAGAATTATTTTTGCCAGCCGTTTCATTTTTCAAATTGTTCTTTCAACAATCTATAAACTATAAGATGCTTGAATCTTGCATGAAACGCCTGAGAGAAAAATCATTCCTGCGGGAGACGACGAAAGCCTTCGCCCAGAATCTCGCTGCTCTCCATGATGTTGACAAACGCGTGCGGGTCGATATGGTAGAGAACCGAACGCAACTTGATCATATCGGAGCGGTCGAGTGTGACATAGAGCATCTTGCGCTCGGTGCCCTTGTAGAGGCCCGTGCCGGCGATGAGCGTGCCACCACGCTTGATGTCGTTGATGATGTAGTCGCGTACAGCCTCAGCTTCATCGGTAACGATGAACATGGTCTTGTAGGTCTTCATACCGTCGACCACGAGGTCGATGACCTTGCCCTCGATGAAGATGATGATAATCGAGTAGATGGGCAGGCGGATGTCACCAAAGGCAACAAGGGTGCTCAACGTGATGATGCCATCGACAATCATGACGAGAGTGCCCAAGGAAATCTTGGTGTATTTGTGCAGAATCATCGAGATGATATCCGAACCGCCACTGGTAGCGCCCGAACGGAAAATGAGGCCGATGGCCACACCGTAGATGATACCGGCGACCACGGTATTAAGGAAGTAGTCGGGATGGAACCAGCCACCGTGATGAGGAATCTCGACCATCGACTTGAGCATTGACGGGTCAACGGTTGCCGTGATACCTCCATCATGGATAACGGGGTTATAGCCCCACCAACTCTCGAGCACAAAGGTGAACAAGAAAATCAGCGCCGTCGAGACGATGGTCTTGATGCCAAACTTGGGACCCAGAATCCATGTGCCGATGAGCAGCAAGGGGATATCCATGCAGATGGCGTAGAGTGAAATCTTCCACGGCCAAAGCGTGTTGAACACGTTGGAAAGACCGTAGGTGCCGCCGGGTGCCATCAGGTAGGGGTTCACAAACATCACGTCACCGACAGCAAACAGAAGGCTACCGATAGTGAGCAGGACGTAAGCCATTACTTCCTGCCATAATTTTCTCTTTGGATCAATCTTAATCATAGCTTATTCTCTGAATTTGGGCGCAAAGGTACTCATTATTTCCCAATCAACGACATAACGCAAGAGAATTCCAGATAAATCTTGTTCATCACAGCCAGGACTCATCAAGAGCGCATTTTGGGGCTGGATAAACGTATCATTTTCCATAAATGGCTTATAATTTCTACAATATCCTGATTATCAATATAATAACCAATCATAAATAACCTGTTTTTATTGCTGAACAAGAAAAAAGTTTGTACCTTTGCCAGCATAAAAACCAAGAAAAACAGACACGATGAAACAACTGATAATCATAGTCATGTCGCTACTGGCCATCATAGCCCGTGCACAAGAAGATTACCGCGAGCGGATCAATCTTCATTGGACCAGTCAAGAACTGGCCATCTCCCCCAAGGGCATAATTGCGCTGGGTACCAATACAACTATCTATGTGACCGATGCGCCCGAGAAGGGTTGGCGAGGAATCCCAATGTCCGTGAATAGAATTGGTAGTAGTATAGAAGACTTGTGCTGGTCGAGCGAGAACGTATTGATTGCCAGCGTGGGGGGCAAACTCTATGCATGGGAAATAGCCGATGACGGAACGTTCAAGCCGCTTGCGATGAGCAACGCTCCCAATGCCTATGATCTGCGAAGCGATGGCCATGGCCGTGTCTGGGCATGGGGCTTGAATACCTGGGTGTTTTACTCGAGCGACAGCGGCCGTTCATGGAACGAAGTAGCGCACATCCAAGAACTCAAAGACTTAGACAATCAGTCAATTTTGGGTACCCATTATATCAATGACTTATATTTTGACAACAACGGCAAGCGCGGGTTGATTGGCTCCAACAACAATGAATTATACCTGACTCTTGACAACTGCAAGACGCTGCAGCGCATCCCCACCCCACTCGACCAGAAAGCATACCAACACGACGAGGAAGCGGCAAAGAGAACAAGTATCAACAAGGTGCGCATCCTTGGCGACTACTACATCGTGGAGCAAGACCACAAGTCATTCATCACCAGCACCAAAGACATCAGGTGGAGACCTACAAATGGTTCTGACACTTCAGACATCGACGTGATGAGCAACCGATTTATCGTTATCAGGCCCGATGCAGGGACTGTACGTCTCCTGGACGAAAAACTGAATTTGGTAAATGAATTTAAAGTGCCCGAAAATAAAAGAAACATAGCCTACGGTGACGACATGTACATCATCGACGAGACATCTCTGCACATATGCGGCATCCATGGCAACCAGCGGTATGAACTCCTCAGAATGGACCAAGAGATTGACCCAAAGCATGCCGACGAGCGACCCGACATCTTCACCATCGACGGGCAGGAATTCTACTTCAACAACTACGACCTGATAGCCAAGAGCAAAGCGACGGGCAAGTGGTACAGATACATGACATTTGACTTCGAGCCGGTCGAGCCCTTCGCGGACAAGGGCAAGGCCTTTCTCTATGACAACTATAGCGATTATGAGAAGACACTCTATCAACTGAACATCAAGGAGAAAACCATGAAGCCGTTTGAGTGGCCCAGCGAGATGTTTGGCCGCAAGAAGGTGGTGACCATGCAGGTCATCAACACTGTGAACGGGTGCTTTGAAAATTTTGGCATCTATAAGCGATATCGCTTGCAGGGCGATAAACTCGTGTGGGTGAAAGATTCCACTATCGGCAACAACGTCAAAGGCACATATGCTAACCTGCCCAAGCAGTTCAAAGCCAGCGACATCCAGCGGCTGGTTGCACTTATCGATGAGTCGCGGTCTCACCAACAAACCTATCCCGATACGCTCATCACCGACGAAGACAGGGCCGAGTACGTCAAGTTCATCGATGAGTTCCTTGAGGACGATGATTTCGATATCATTGAGTACATGGACGAAAACAACAACGACAAATGGATTGCACCCTGCCAACAAATCACCGCGCTAAGCGAGAGTTGTCTGAAACAGGTTGGCAAAGAAGCCTCACGCTACCTGAGCACGGGTGTCGAGACCTATAAAATCGTGTTCACGTTTAAGGACGGCAGCGCCATGTCGTGCCACTACCATAAATATGCCGGGCAGGAGAAGGTAGGTTATCTGTTTACACCCTGGACGATTACCTTTGGCAACTATGTGTATCAGACCGATGATCTGCACGTGGGCAGTCTCATCAACCAGATTACACAAGGCAAGATGCTTGACCAGCGCTATTGCAGCAAGGCCTACGCCATCTACCAGATGGTCGAGCAGCAAATCAACCATTAGCCGGTGACATCTTAGACACCTTCAGCCTCAAACCAGGAGAATAAAAATCCCTCATTATGAGGCTATACACAAGCACTTTCAACTTTTGATTAGAAAAAACTTGAGTCCAGCAAGGATTATTCAAAAAAATGTGACTATCTTTGCAGTTAATCGCATTAAAACTAATTAAACTGGATATTATTATGGCAGACAAAACACCTACTCCGCACATCGGCGCCAAATATGGCGAGATTGCACCGACAGTGATTATGGCCGGCGACCCCTTGCGCGCCAAGTTGATGGCAGAACGCTATCTTGAGAACCCCGTACTCTACAACCAGGTGCGCGGAATGCTCGGTTACACCGGCATGTACAAGGGAAAACGCATTTCAGTGCAAGGCCACGGCATGGGTATTCCCTCGATTGGCATCTACAGCTATGAGTTGTTCAACTTCTATGACGTGAAGACCATCATCCGCGTGGGTTCCGCCGGCTCGATGCACCCCGACCTGCACATCGGCGACCTGGTGATGGCGATGGGAGCCTGCACCAACAGCGCCTATGCTATGCAGTTCCACCTGCCCGGCATCTATGCCCCGATTGCCGACTTTGACCTGCTACGTTCAGCCGTCGAGAAAGCCGAGGAACTGGGTTACAACTACAAGGTGGGCAACGTCTATTCATCAGACACCTTCTATGATGACAGCCCCGACACCGACCAGTGGCAGAAGATGGGTGTTCTCGCCGTAGAGATGGAGGCTCCCGCGCTGTACATGAATGCCGCCCGCAGTGGCGCCCGCGCCCTGTGCATCTGCACCATCAGCGACTCGCTGATAACCGGCGAGGTGACCACCGCCGAGGAGCGCCAGAACAGCTTCACCAAGATGATGGACGTAGCGTTCGGTATCATTTAATCACTGGGGTGCAGGAATTTGCATCTCCACAATCAGATTACAAGAATTATGGCAATGCTATCCAGAATCACCGAACTGTTTGAAATCGACTATCCCGTGATTTCAGGCGGTATGGTGTGGTGCAGCGGGTGGGAACTTGCTGCTGCCGTAAGTAATGCCGGAGGCCTGGGCCTGATTGGTGCCGGGTCGATGGAACCCGATGTACTGCGCGAGCACATTATCAAGTGCCGCGAAGCGACGCCCTACCCCTTTGGCGTAAATGTGCCCCTGATGCGCCCTCAAGCCGCAGAGCTGATGGAAGTCATTGCTGAGCAGAAGGTTCGGGTCGTATTCACCTCTGCAGGCAGCCCTAAGAAATGGACAAACTGGCTGCACGAGCACAAAATCAAAGTGGTCCACGTGGTATCCTCGTCGGCACAAGCGGTTAAATGCGAAGAAGCTGGAGTGGACGCCATTGTTGCTGAGGGCTTTGAAGCCGGCGGACACAACGGCAAGGAGGAAACCACCACCATGTGTCTGATTCCCGCCGTGCGCCGTGTTACCGATTTGCCGCTTATCGCTGCAGGAGGCATCGCCACCGGTGATGCCATGCTGGCCGCAGAGGCCATGGGAGCCGACGGCGTACAAATCGGCACCTTGTTTGCCCTCACCCAGGAGAGTTCCGCCCATGAGAACTTCAAGCGTCTGTGCCTCAACCTTGACGAAGGCAGCACCCTGCTCCACTTCAGAAAGCTCTCTCCCACCCGTCTTGTAAGAAACGGTTTCCAGCAAGCCGTTCAAGAAGCCGAGAACCGTGGTGCCAGCGAAGAAGAGTTGCTTGATATCATCGGTATCGGCAAGACCAAAACAGGTATCTTCGAAGGTGACATCGAGAACGGAGAACTCGAAATCGGTCAAGCCGCCAGTCTGCTTAAAGGTCGCGAAATCGAACCCGTTGAGATTGTGATGGAACGGTTTGTGTATGAATATTATTCGGCACGCAAACAGCTCATTAACCAAGCAATGGAGGAGCAAATCTCAAGAAGAACTTTAATGTAATTCATTTGGTTGATGCCGGGGCTTTTTCCTCGACATCAACCAATAATTTATGATTAGAGAACAGCTATTAGGGGGACTAACTGAACAAAAAATCAATTTTTATTACTAATAAATTTAAATAATCACTTTAAAATCATACTATCAAATAATTATGTCACAGTGGTTTGAATGCAAGGTCAAATATGACCGCATGATGGAAAACGGCGTCATGAAAACCGTTTCAGAGCCTTATCTTGTTGACGCTCTGTCATTTACCGAAGCCGAGGCTCGCATTACCGATAAAATGCAGCCCTACATCAGCGGCGAATTCAATGTAGATGCCGTCAAGCGCGTGAATCTGAGCGACATTTTCTATAATGAGAGCGGTGACCGCTGGTATAAGGTAAAGACCAACTTCATCACCATTGATGAAAAAACTGCCGTCGAAAAACGCACCGCCAGCTACCAACTGGTACAGGCCAGCGATTTCAAGGGTGCCCTGGCCACCTTCATGGAAGGGATGCACGACACAATGGCCGACTTTGAGATTGCATCGATTACCGAGACCCCGCTTATGGACGTGTTCCCTGCAGACCTGGATGAGACACGCGCCGAACGTGAGGCACGACAGAAAGCACAGAGCAAACAGAACGGCTAAACACGTCATGGCTAGCATTCAAGAGAATCTCAATAAGGTAACATCGCAACTGCCTCAAGGCGTGCGACTAATTGCCGTCTCAAAGTTCCACCCCGTCGAGGAACTCGCCGAGGCTTATGAGGCCGGGCAGCGCCTTTTCGGAGAGAACCGCGCCCAAGAGCTTGTAGCCAAAGCGCCCCAACTCCCACAGGATATTCGTTGGCACTTCATCGGACACCTGCAGAAGAACAAGGTTCGCGCCATCATGCCTCACGTCAGTGTGATTGAGAGCGTGGACAGTGTGGAGCTGTTGCGCCTCATCGAGAAAGAAGCTGCCCGCATCGACCGCACGGTGGATGTGCTGCTGCAACTGCATGTGGCTCAGGAGGAGACCAAGAGCGGCTTCAGCGTCGAGGAGGTGCTGGAAGCAGGCGAGGCAGGAGAACTGACCGAGAATCTCCCGCACATTCACGTGTGTGGTGTCATGGCCATGGCATCGCTCACCGACGACATGGAGCAGGTGGCAAAGGAGTTTGACCTCGTGCGCCGCACCTATATCACCCTGAAGGACGGCTGCTTTGACGAGAGCGAGTACTTCAACGAGCTAAGCATGGGCATGAGCGACGACTGGCAGGTTGCCGTCAAGTATGGCGCCACTCTGGTGCGCATCGGCACTGCCATTTTCGGCCCAAGAGAATACTGATTTTCAAGAAAAAATCATCCTTAATACGGCATTTTGGAAAAAATGTCGTATTTTTGCCAAAAATTATCACAAAACAAACATTTATAACCAATTTCTAGAACAAACATGACTAAAGAAAAGAAAAACGGAGCCTTGGTGTCAATTATCGCCATGATGTTCCTCTTCGCCATGATTTCATTTGTGACTAACATGGCAGCACCTTTCGGCACCATTTGGGATGACCATTACGATTGGGCCGGAATGATGGGTAACATGATGAACTTTGCCGCCTATCTGTTTATGGGTATTCCCGCCGGCATCCTCATCACAAAAATCGGATACAAGAAAACCGCTCTTGTCGCCTTGGCACTCGGTTTCATCGGCATGGCAATACAATACTTGTCAAGCACCATGACCCCCAGTGAAATCAGCACCTATGTCATCTATCTCATCGGTGCTTTCATCTGTGGTTTCTGCGTTTGTATCCTTAACACGGTGGTTAACCCCATGCTCAACCAGTTGGGCGGTGGCGGCAACCGTGGTAACCAGCTCATCCAGACTGGTGGCACGCTCAACTCCTTGGCAGCAACGCTGACGCCGATGTTTGTGGGCATGCTGATTGGAGAAACGACCGAGAAGACAACCATGGAGTCTGTTCAGCCGCTGCTGTTCATCGCTATGGGTATTTTCCTTATCTCGTTCGCTATCATCTACTTCACCAAACTGCAAGAGCCTGAGACTGAAGCCCAGAACGTGATGCAGGGTGTGAAAGGCGCACTCGGTTTCCGTCATCTGGTGCTGGGTATCATCGCCATCTTCTTCTATGTGGGCATCGAGGTAGGTATTCCCGGACAGCTTCTGTTCTACCTCACTGAGCCTGTTGCTGAGGGTGGTGTTCTGGGCAGTGCACCCATTGCAGGCGCCATCGCTGGTATCTATTGGCTGCTCATGCTGGTTGGCCGCTTCAGCAGTTCTCTTATTTCAGGTAAGGTGTCACCACGGACACAGCTCACTTGCACGTCAATATTGGCCATCATTCTCTTATTGGTTGCCATCTTCATGCCCGAGGATGTCAAGATGACCCTGAAGGGTGCTGAGGTTCCCGTCAAGGTGTTGTTCATCATCATGTGCGGTATCTGCACTTCAGTTATGTGGGGTGTTGTCTTCAACCTTGCCACCGAGGGCTTGGGCAAATTCACCGCTGCCGCTTCCGGTCTGTTCATGACGATGGTTGTGGGTGGTGGTGTGATGCCGCTTATCCAGAACTTCATGTCTGATGAAGTTGGCCACATCCAGAGCTACTGGCTGGTTATCGCCATGCTGGCCTACATGTTATTCTACGCGCTCGTCGGCAGCAAACCTTCACAGAAAGCTGCAGAATAACCATTATTGACTGATAATCAATCACATCATTGTGGTCACGCCTCAGGGTGTGGCCACAATTTTTATTTTTGTTAATAAAAACCTATCGCTGTTTCTATACCATGTCAAAAAAAAACCGTATTTTTGTAGTTTAAAATAAAGAACTCTAAAACCTGAAGAATTATGATAGACTCCAAGTTGATGACTCGCGCAGCGGACAACATCCGCATTTTGGCTGCTTCGATGGTAGAACAGGCCAAGTCAGGACATCCCGGTGGTGCCATGGGTGGTGCCGATTTTGTGAACGTCCTGTTTTCCAAGTATCTTGTAACTGACCCCGACAACCCATCGTGGTTCGCCCGTGACCGCTTCTTCCTGGATCCCGGCCACATGTCGCCCATGCTTTATAGCGTGTTGCATCTGGCAGGCCACTATACTACCGACGATATTAAGGCGTTCCGTTCATGGGGCAGCATCACTCCCGGCCATCCCGAACTTGATGTTGAGCATGGTGTGGAGAACACGTCGGGACCATTGGGCCAAGGCCATGTGATGGCTGTTGGCTGCGCCATCGCCGAGCGTTTCATCGCTACACACTATAGCGAGGTGTTTGCCCACAAGACCTATGCCTTCATCAGTGACGGCGGCGTACAGGAGGGCATTTCCCAAGAGGCTGCACGCATCGCCGGCTACCTGGGACTGAATAACCTGATCATGTTCTATGACAGCAATACGGTACAATTATCTACCGATTGCGATGCCGTGAGCAACGAGGACACCGCCATGAAGTACCGCGCTTGGAACTGGAACGTCATCGAGTGTGACGGAACCGACCCTGTGGCTCTTGCAGCCGCTCTCGACAAGGCAATAGCTGAGGCAGAGCGTCCCACCATCATCATCGGCCGCACCATCATGGGTCGTGGCTGTGTGACAGCCGAGGGCGAAAACTTTGAGGGCAAATGCAGCACTCACGGCAACCCCCTGAGCAAGTCAGGAGCCGACTACGGCAAGACCATTGAACACTTGGGCGGCAATCCAGAGAATCCTTGGGTTGTGTTCCCCGAGGTGGCTGAACTGTATGCACAGCGCGCAGCCGAGCAACGCGAAATCGTCGCTAAACGCGAAAAAGACATCGAAGCATGGGCTCAGCAGAATCCCGAAGCCATGCAGCGCCTGCAAGACTATATCGACAGCAAAGCGCCCCAAGTGGACTATGCCGCCATCGAGCACAAGCCCGGCATCGCCACCCGTGCTGCCAGCGCCAACGTGCTCGCCGCCCTTGCAAAGGATGTTGAGAACATGATTGTTTCGTCGGCCGACTTGGCCAACAGTGACAAGACCGATGGATTCCTGAAGGTGCGCGGAGCCTTCAAACGCCACGACTTCACGGGGGCATTCCTGCATGCCGGCGTATCGGAACTTGCCATGGCAGCCATCATCAACGGTATGGTCCTGCATGGCGGAGTAATTGCCGCCTGTGGCACATTCTTCGTGTTCAGCGACTACATCAAGCCTGCCGCCCGCCTGTCGGCGCTGATGGAGTTGCCCGTCAAGTTTATCTGGACCCACGACGCCTTCCGCGTGGGCGAGGACGGCCCCACCCACGAGCCCGTTGAGCAAGAGGCCCAAATCCGCCTGATGGAAGAGTTGCAGAACCATCACGGCCGCAACAGTATGCTCGTGCTGCGTCCCGCCGATGCTGCCGAGACCTCTGTGGCATGGAAGATGGCGATGGAGAACAACCTGACCCCCACCGCACTGATTCTCTCGCGTCAGAACATCGAAGACCTGCCCTCGGCCACGGGCAACCGTTATCAAGATGCCTTGGGCGCCGAGCGTGGCGGTTATGTCGTCATCAAGCAGGACAAGCCCGACGTTGTGCTCGTAGGCAACGGCTCGGAGGTAGCCACACTGGTTGCCGCCAATGCCATCATCAGTGAACGAGGCATTAAGGCCCAAGTGGTTTCGGTTCCGTCTATCGGCCTTTTCCTCAATCAGGATGCCGATTACCGCAATCAAGTCATCCCCGCCAGTGTTCCTGCATTTGGACTGACATCAGGACTGCCCAGCACCTTGAGGCGCGTGGTACCCACCGGCACCATTTACGGTCTCAACCACTTCGGAGCATCAGCACCCTACAAGGTGCTTGATGAAAAATTCGGTTTCACTCCTGAGAACATCGCTGAGCGTATAATCAAATCTCTAGAGTAAAATATAAAAAGCGAAGAAAATTTTTAAGATTATTTTTCGCTAATAAAAATAATTATCGTACTTTTGCACGATAAAACCAATAGGAGACAATAAAAAAGTTTAACAAAATAAAACGTAAGTTTATAGTTATGAAGAAATTTACATTATTCTTGCTTCTGTGCGTAACTTGCCTGCTGCCCTCTGTAACGAGCGCACAGGAAGTTACCTATGTCGAAGATCCGTCACAAGGCTATCTCTTCAACCGCATGAGGGACAATTGGTTCATCACTGCAGATGGAGGTGTTGGTCTGATGATGTCATCTTACGATAAGCACGAGAAGTTTGGTCACCGTATTGGTGCAAAGGCCGACTTGTTCATTGGCAAATGGTTCTCACCGCTTCTGGGTTTGCGTGGAGGTCTTGACTATGAGCAGATCAAGGGTGCAACCTGGACCGGCAACTACGCCGCTCTCGGTTACCGTTCATGGCCCCGTGTACTTGATGGTGGCAGGTACGTTCCCCAGCACTTCAACAACTTCGGTCTTGTTGGTGACGTCCTGTTCAATGTATCGAACTGGTTGTGTGGTTACAAGCCCTATCGTTTCTACAACTGCATTTTCTACGTTGGTATGACTGTGAACTGGGTATATGCCCGTGACGGTGCCCGCCCCGTATCTGACGGCAAGTGGAAATATGGTGCAAACGATGACCCCGACCACAGCCGCAACTACAGTATGCAGACCGGTTTGCTCAACAGCTTTGCTATCACCAAGAGGCTTGACTTCAACATCGACCTTCGCTTCGACCTCATGCAAGAGCACATCGACGGTGCCGGTATGGGTTACAGGACCTGGAACGAGTATCCCGGTATCCTGCTGGGTATGACCTACAAGCTGGGCAAGAGCGAGTGGAACGCTCCTGTTACCGCCGTTTGCCCCGAGTGGAAATACACCGATGCCGAGGGTGATGCTCTGGTTGCCGACTTGAACAACGCCAACCGCCGCATCGCTGACCTCGAGGACCAGCTGCGCAAGTGCCTCGAGAAGAAGCCCGAGCCCGCTGAAGCCGAGGCTCCCCTTGCTACAATCTACTTCCCCATCAACCGCACTGAGGTTCTGGGTGTACAACGCAACGTGCTCGATGCTGTTGCCGAGGTCATGAAGAACGAGAACCGCAACTACCTGCTTACCGGTTGGGCCGACAACTACACTGGCAATGACCAGATCAACGTCCGCCTGCGTAAGGGTCGTGTTGCTACCGTCAAGAGCGAACTCGTGAAGAAGGGTGTTGCTGACAGCCGTCTCGAAACCGAGATCAACAATGGCGAGCTCACCAACTACGGTCCCAAGTGCGCTTCTCTCGACCGTGCCGTGACCATCCACCGCAAGTAATCTCACTTGACGAGGATTTAAGACAAAAAAAAGGTGTTCCACTCCATTACTGGTGGAACATCTTTTTTAAATACCCTTCACATTTATATTATATAGGCACCCATGTCACCACAGCCAGGCAAAGACTCATTGCTTCGTCTTATCCGTGATGGGCAACCGTTGTCGCTCAAGCAACAGTTGCGCCTCACTCTGGCATTGAGCATTCCTGCCATTCTCGCCAACGCGTCGGCTGTCGTGATGCAATTCATCGACGCAGCCATGGTGGGACAGCTGGGTGCCGACGACTCGGCGTCGGTTGGGCTCATGGGCACAACCAACTGGCTGTTCGAGGGAGTATTGAGTGCCTTTGCCGCGGGTTATGCCGTACAGGTAGCCCATTTGCTGGGAGCCAAGCGCAGTGTTGATGCGCGGCAAGTGGTGAGGCAGGCCATTGTCGTGTGTCTGCTTTTCAGCCTGATGCTGGCGGGATTTGGACTGATGATATGCCGGCCGTTGCCGGTTTGGCTTGGTGCCCAACCCCACATCCGTGCCCATGCGACCCTCTATTTCGGCACATTCATGCTGTTCGTGCCGTTTTTCATGCTCGACATTGTGGCAAGCTCGATGTTGCGGAGCAGTGGCAACATGCGCATTCCCAGCATGCTCAACATTCTGATGTGTGTGCTGGATGTTGTGTTCAACTTTTTCCTGATTTTCCCCACACGTCAAGTCACCTTGCTGGACCACAGCATGACAATGCCCGGTGCAGGCCTGGGTGTCGTGGGAGCAGCCTTGGGAACGGCATGCGCCGGACTCGTGGTCGCCATGCTCATGATGTACTATCTTGTTTTCCGCTCCAGCGAGCTTCGGCTCACCATCGACCGGGGTACATTCAAGCCCACTTGGAAGACGTTCAGGAAAGCCATCGGCATTTCCACCCCAATGGGTCTGCAACACATCATGATGTGCAGCGCTTCGATAGTCATCACAGGTATTGTCGCACCACTGGGCAGCATCGCCCTCGCCGCCAACTCATTCGGCATTACCGCCGAGAGCCTCTGCTATATGTCGGGCTATGGCATCGGCGATGCCGCCACGACGCTCATCGGGCAAAGCCTGGGCGCAGGCCGCAAACGGCTCACCCGCAGCTTTGCTTGGATTACCGTGTTCTTGGGTATGTTCATTATGGGAGTAATGGCGATATTCATGTATGTGTTCGCAACCCAGCTGATGGGACTCATGTCCCCTGTTCCCGAGGTGGTCGAACTGGGAGCGCGATGCCTGCGCGTTGAAGCTTGGTCCGAGCCTTTGTTCGCTGCCGCCATCATCTGCTACGGCGTGTTTGTGGGTGCCGGTTACACGATGGTGCCCTGCGGCATCAATCTGGTGAGCATGTGGATGGTGAGACTTGGCTTATCGGCCCTCATGGTGACCACGATGGGACTCTACGGCGTGTGGATGGCAATGGCGATAGAATTGTGCTTCCGTGGCACGGTATATCTCTTGTGGCTCTCGTCCAAGCGCTGGATGAGAACCGTCATTGATTAGCGGGATTGCGCTTGAATTTCTCGGCAATGATGACGCCCGCCAGGATGAGCGCGCAGCCGATATAGGCAATCATAGTTGTCCGCTCGCCAAACCAGATGGCGGCGGCAATCATCGAAATAATCGGGCTCAAGTAGAAATAATTGCTGGCACGCACCGCACCGATACGCTTGACGGTGATACCCCAGATGAAGTAAGCCGCCATCGAGCAGATGAGTCCCAGATAGAGCAGATTGCCCCACACAGCGGGTTGACTCAACGTGGCCCAATCCAGTTGGGAGTCTTCCAATGCCAACAACGGCAATGCCGACAACACGCCATAGAAGAACAGCTTGCGCGTGATGAACAGTGTCGTATAGGTGCGGTTCAACCGCTTCAGCGCCATCGAATAGAACGCCCACACCAGCGCGGCAAGCAACGCCAACACATCACCCAGCACACTGTCGCCCCACACCAGTCCGTCCTTCAACGCCAGCATCACGGCTCCGACAAAGGCAATGACCATGCCGACCAACGTCAGTAGCGAGATGCGCTCGTCACGATAGAAAATGGCGCCCATCAGGGCTGTCGTCAACGGAGCAGTGCTCACCAATACGGCGACATCGCTAATCAGCGTCAATTCCAGCGCGGTGTTTTCGGCAATGAAGTAGGCAGAGCCACCCGCAACGCCGCACACCACAAACAGCAACTCGTCGCGCCAGCCAGTGAGCCGCACCTTGAAACGGCAGATGACCAGCAACGAGAGGTAAGCAATGGTGAAACGCGCCACAAAAATCTCGGTAGGCGTTAATCCCGCGTCCAACAGCACTCGCGTGTTGAGGAACGAAATGCCCCAAACCAAAATCATGGCGAATGCCGCCACATGATACCAGAAGTCGCTATTTCCCTTTGATTGTCCCATGAGAATTGATGGTACAAAATTACAATATAGTTTTCAGTTGTCGGTTTCCTCTAGCCAGTTTTTTTCGCCACCACGTCCATTTGTTGACCGATAGCAAAAAAAACACTACCTTTGCCACAGTGAAAGAGATGGAACTCATCCATAGTGTCTTGACCGACGAGGAACGCGAGTTTCTCGCGCAACAGCCAGTGTTGGTAGCGCTGAGCGGCGGTGCCGACTCGGTGGCGCTCCTGCGTGCGCTGCTGGCAGCAGGATGTGACTGCCGCGCGGCACACTGCAATTTTCACCTGCGTGGAGAGGAATCGATGCGCGATGAGCAGTTTGTGCGTGACCTGTGCCAACGGCTTGACGTGCCCCTGACAGTCAAGGATTTTGACGTCACCGCTTACCAATGTGAGCATGGCGGCTCGGTCGAGATGGCATGCCGCGAACTGCGCTATACCTGGTTTGAGCAGGAACGGCAACGGCAAGGATGTCCAGTTATCGCCATCGCCCATCATGCCGATGACCAGGTTGAGACCTTCTTCCTGAACCTGCTGCGCGGCACAGGCGTGAAAGGCCTGTCGGGCATGCAGCGACTCAACGGCCACATTTGGCGCCCATTGCTCGGCGTTAGCCGCAATGACTTGCTGGAACACCTCTCATCACTCGGTCAAGACTATGTGACCGACAGCACCAACGCCCAGAACGACTACCGCCGTAACCGCCTGCGCAACATCGTCTTGCCCGTTATCGAGCAGCAATTCCCCAGCAGCGACCGACGCATCCTTGACACCATGGACAACCTGGCAAGAGACCACGCCCTGCTCAAAACTCTGGTTAATGAAATCCTGCCCGATGAGCGCCATTTTGACATCAAGGCGTTGTGCGACACACCCCACGCCTCTACCCTGCTCTATCACCGTATTCGCCACCTGGGATTCAACCGTGAGCAATGCGTCAACATTATCGAGGCGGCACGCCAGGGGCATTCGGGGCGGCAATTCAGCGCAAACGGCCATTTGCTCGTCATCAACAGGCAGACGATTGACATCGAGCCTCTCAACGAGCCTGACGATATCGAAATCCCGCTCGACTTGACATACGGTCTGCAAAGCCCCGTTCACATCAACATCGAGCAGGGTGATATGCCCTTCTCGCCACACATGTGTGATGGCAAGCACACCGTTGCATTCAACACCAGTCTACTTGACTGTCAACGCGTTGTGCTGCGACATTGGCGGCGTGGAGACCGCATTAGGCCCTTCGGCATGAACGGCACCAAACTCGTCAGCGACCTGTTCAACGACCTCAAACTGAACCATGCCGACAGACAATCCGCATGGCTGTTAGAGGCCGACGGTGACATTCTGTGGGTGCTCGGTTACCGTGCCGCGGCACTCTACCCTATCCAAAAAGAGTCACAAAATTACCTAATTTTAAGACAAATTTAATTCACCCTGAAGAAAAATCGGGCAAAAACTTGCACAAAACCAAAAATGGCAGTACCTTTGCACCCCAAATGGGCAAGTTGCGTAGTGTGACTTGCTTTCGGAGAGATGGCAGAGTGGTCGATTGCGGCGGTCTTGAAAACCGTTGAGGCTAACTACCTCCAGGGGTTCGAATCCCTTTCTCTCCGCATTTACATATAGCAATGTACCCCCTTTTGTATCCCCTACTCCCTCGCTATTAATAATTCACAACAGGTGCCAATCCGTCACGTGACAAGACACTTTGTCAGTCCGACGCGCTTTATTAACCAACCAACATAACCCCTTGTACGGCGGATAGTTAGCATTACAGGACAATAATTGACAGCCAAAAAGTTTGGCACAATGATTGCTCGGCTTTAAGTATGGTACATAAAAAAATTAATATTTTATGTTAGTGAATTTGCTCAATAATGTGCGATTCAAGAGTGAAAGTAACCTTATTGTTTCACCCTTTAACACCTCCGTTATGCCTATGTAAGAAAAAGTATGCTGAGAGACGATTGACTAGCTTCATGCTAGTTTCTTTGATTTGCACTAAGTTACTAACGATGCGCAATCATGTCGTCAACAAGTGACTGAAATCTCAAGCACGATGTTTTATAAAGAGAATAGAGATCTACTGAATATCGTCATCAAAAGAATGAGACAGGGCAAACAATACACTATCAGAATCGAAGGGCTCGAGGATCCGAAACCTCAATTTAGAACTAACCCTCTGATGAGACCGATTACTGAAGAGATGATTGTAAGGATAAAAAAAGAATCCCCCAGGTTCAGTAGAATAATATCAGAAAAAGTAGGTTCAAACTTGGAAAGTTCCGCTATCACATATTATTGCTTTGTATATAATATACTAGATGATTTTGGATATCGTAACTTTGTAGGAGAAGATGGCAAAACTATGGCGCTTAGCCCGACAAGTTTTAGCAAAATCTTCAATCTAAGAAGGGCAACGCTTCAACAAGAGCTCAACCCGAGTTCAAAAAGCAAAGCCAGTAAAGGCAAGAAGTATAACACTCGTGACACTTCCTACAGATGCTTAAAGCTTGATGACTACAAAGAAAGCAAGAATGATAGCGACGACTTGAAAAGTAGTATTAAACAACTAAGACCAATTTACAATGGCATAATAGATACGATACTTATTATTTGATTATGAAGATTATTTACAGCCGGCACTAGTCCGGCTTTTTTTTGTGCCCATGGCCGGCGAATGCCACCATTACGACACGATCGGATACCATGATCACGCTCCCGCCCCCAATGCCCCGTTCATCCCTGCGTGCGTGTGCTGTTAAAACAATGAGTAGAAAGCGAGTATGTCGAGCAGTAATTATATGATTTCCGTACATAATACGTACACATGTACGATAAAGACAAAAAATAGCAGTAGAGTGTTTTACGTCTCCCGAAAACGACTTATCTTTGCACCATGAAAACACGCCAGCGTACGGTGGCATCGGTGCTAGAATAGCAACCCTGAAAGTACCCTGAAAAACACATATCTCATAATAAAATTCTAGAATACCGTACAACTTACACCCCATCTGTACGGTAAAAAATTGCCAGTTTCGAGGTCTTGGTACCTTTGCTCCCATGAAACTGACAGACAGCAATATAAACATCGAGCAACTCCTCAGCAAGCGCGTCATCGACATGACGGGTCAGGAGTTGGTAGACCTCATAAGCAGCGCGGTACAACAAGCCACGTTGCGTGACGATATGCCCGAACACAAGGAGAAGAGGATTCTGCACGGTAAGAAAGAGATTGCTTCGGCCCTCACCGTGTCGACCTCGACCATCAGTCGCTGGCTTGACAACGGTACGATTCACGCTCCCGCTGTCATCCGTGCCGATCGTGTCCTGCTGTTCGACTACGACCTTGTTCTGGAGCAACTCCAGGCAAGCGAGGGTCTCCGTTGGCAGAGCAAACAGAACGGAAAGAATTCCTTGAAGGCAAATCGTCACATTGGTCTCACGGCCTAGCGCCGTTCTCGTCCGGACAAGTGCCGCCCCCCAGGCCTGAAAGGGGGGCACTATTAAAAAAGAATAGTTTTATAATATTCATAAAAATAGTTTTTAAAAAAATGAGTAAAAACTGGAAAAATGTAGGATGGGCAGCATTATCTGCCGCTATTACAGCCGCTATTACCTATAGCATTAAGGCTGTTGTGAATCACTTCTCAAACAAGTCTAACAGTAATGTTCAGACTAAGGCTGCTATGGTTCTTGAGGATCACAAACTCGAGAACGCCAAGGAGCTTGAGGAGAAAAAGACTGAAGAGCGCAAAAAGCGTCTTGAGGATGAAGAGGAGCATCGTCGCAAGATGAACGAGATTGCCGAGGAACAGCGTCGCAAGCACATAGAGTCGCAGCAGGCAGCTCAGGAGCAAGTCAATGGTGACACCTCACTCGACACGGCTCCCAACCTTCGCTCGAGCGCTAGCGTGTTCACTCGCCCCAGTGGCTTTGGACCGAAAGTCTGGCTCGTTGACGGCTATGCAAAACCCGGACAGATCACGCTGGTGGTTGCTGGTGGTGGTGTGGGTAAGAGCACCCTTTTGCTACAGATCGCCAAGGCGGTTGCCAATGGTGAGCGCGCCGAGTTCCTTCCCGACAGCTGCTGTGCTTCGCTCAAGCAGGATGTCGTGTACTACCGTATCGAAGACTTCCCTGACGAACTTGAGGGTAAGTACGGCAAAGGCAAAGTGTTCGATGGCCTTAACATCCAGTGGGTACTTCCCGAAGATCTGGGCGTTAACAGCTTGAGCGCTTTCCTTGACCACGTGAAGCGTTTAGCCCACAAACTTGAGCGCGACACGCTTGTCTGCGTTGATCCTGCGACAAAGCTTGATGGCCACAGTCATGAGGCATGCATCAAGGGGCTTGAAGATGCACAGAAGATTGCCAAGGCAAACAGCGTAACACTATCATTTATCGTTGCCGCTCACGTCGACGAGATCAAGGACTGGAAGCACCTCACAACTGAGAACATCAAGGGTGGTGACAAAGGCGTTCAGCAGGCAGGCGCTGTAATCGCTCTTCGCAAGGAAGGCACACCTGGTGACAACCACAGATTCATCCAGTGCCTGAAGGCGCCGAAAGGACATCCGGCTCCCTTCCCTGAGGGCGTTCTCGTATGCAAGTACGTTAAGACACAGCTTGATGGTGATAACTGGTATCTGCACTTTGAGCATGTCGAAATTAAGCCAGAAAAGAAGGCTTTGCCCAAAAAGCCCAAGACCATCAAGGAGGACGACAAGACGGAGACAGGCAATGCAGTGTCAAACATGACCACGGAGGTGCCCAAGAAGACCAAGCGGACGCTCACTGCTGAGGAAAAAGCTGAGATTGTCATGCTGCTGGAGCAAAAGGTAAAATCGCCTGTAATTGCAAAACAGTTTAAGATTAGCTTGAGGACTGTTCAGAGAATTGCAAAAGAAGCCAGAGCCTAACACTTCCCTACCAATGCAAATGAAGGCGTACCACATGAGGGTGCGCCTTTGTTGTGCCCATACGGCTAGAGGATTGATCGGGTTAGGCTACGCCGCCGTAGCGTTGCTGGACATACTCGAACACGGCGTCCTTGTAGGTGTCGATGCTCTCGTCGCTGTAGCTATCGGGCAGCATCTCCCACAGGGTGTCGCGGATGGTGATAATGATGGCGGCCTTGGTCTCGCGCTTCTCGAACGGGTGGTCCATTGTGGCCAACTGGCTCTTGATTTTCTCGAGCAGTTCGACGGCGACCTCCTTGATTTTCTTGATATCGGCCTTGGTGAGGTCGTCTTTCATCAGCAGGTCATACATCGACAGTTGCTCGTCGTTCTCAAAGCCCTCGCGCACGTAGCGCCTCTCCTCCTCACTCAGTTTCTTGGACAGGTCCATCAGCTCCTCAAAGATTTTCTCAATGGACGCGCGGTCCTGCTCCTGGTTGTAGGACTCGATGATTTCCTGGTAGCGCTCATAGAAGTTGATGCGTGATGGGTTCTGTGCCAGCATCTCGGCTAGCCGCTCCTGCAGCAGTTCTTGGATATCCTTGAGCAGCAGGTTCTTCTGCTTGGCCTTAGCAAACTCCCGCTGCAGCAGGTCAAAGTCAATCTTGCTGATGTCAAAGCGACGTCCGCTCTCGGCTACTACCGAGGAGTCAATTTCCAGGTGCTCATCAATGATGTTGTTGATGGCAACGCTCAGGTCGGTGATGTCGGCATGTTTGCGCTTCTTTTGCAATTCCTTGTAGATGGCCTCGATGGCGTCCTTGGCTTGCTTGCGCTCGGGCGTGATGTCGTCGCGGTCGAGGTATTTCCATCGGTTGAGCAGCGTGGTGGCCAGCGTGCAGTAGGATTTCCTGATTTCCACCGTGGCGCACATGGCATCGGCTGCCGTCTTGAGCATGGACAGTTTCATGAAGCTCTCGGCGTCAATCAGCTCTTGCAGGTCGATGCCGTGCTCTTTCAGGAACTCACGGGTGGCAGCGATGGTCTCGTCCACGTTCTTG
The DNA here is from genome assembly GCA_902779125.1 of uncultured Bacteroidales bacterium. Taxonomy (GTDB): domain Bacteria; phylum Bacteroidota; class Bacteroidia; order Bacteroidales; family Muribaculaceae; genus Sodaliphilus. Next base: position 109,952 of record CACZAC010000013.1, read on the forward strand.
ATGAGTTTCTCCTTGTCGATGGTCGGGGTCGGGTCGTTGCCCTCCAGCCCCTTGGCATTGGCAGTATAGTCGGCCAGCGCCTGTTTCAAGGCTTTCACGATGCCGATGTAGTCCACCACCAAGCCGTTGGTCTTGCCCTCGGCGACACGGTTGGCGCGTGCTATGGTCTGCATCAGGGTGTGGGCCTTCATGGGCTTGTCGATATACAGGCACGACAGCGTTTTCACGTCAAAGCCCGTGAGCCACATGGCGCATACGAACACGATCCTCAGCCGCGAGTCAGGATCCTTGAATTCCTTGTCCAGCTCACGCTTCATCATCTTCTCACGGTGCGGCACGATGTCGAGACCCCACTTGTTGAAGGTCTGCATCTCGTTCTGCTCCTGCGAGACGACCACTGCCATCTCGGTCTCCCGCATCCACTCCCGCTTGCGCTTCAGTTCCTGGTACTCCTGCTGCGATTTGCACTCCTTTAGCTTTTGCTCTACATTCTTGATTTCCTGCTGCCAGTACTCCTGCACATAGTCATACATGCGCACGCAGGTCACCTTGTTGTAGCACACCATCATCGCCTTGCCGCTGGTCCACAGGTCACTGTAGTGCTTCACGAAGTCCTGGGCGACAACGCGCAGGCGCTTCTTGGCGGTGAGCAGGTGTACTTCCTTTGCATACTCCTGCTCCAGTTTGGCCAACTGCGACGAGTCCATATCGCCCGCCTCCTCGAGTGCAGCGGCGATTTCCTCGTTAATTTCAGGGTTCTTGAGTTCCTGCAGGCGTTCGCCTCGGTTCTCGTAGTACAGGGGCACGGTGGCCTTGTCCTCGACGGCACGCTTGAAGTCATAGATGCTCACATAGCCGCCGAAGGTTCTCGCCGTGATGTTGTCATGCTTGAGCAGCGGGGTGCCCGTGAAACCGATGCGGCTCGCAGTGGGCAGCAGGTGCATCAGATTATCGGCAAAGATGCCGTTCTGGGTCCTGTGGGCCTCGTCGCTCATCACGATGATGTCGTGGTCGGGGTAGATGGGCTCGGCCTTGGCGGCGGTGTCGTTGAACTTCTGGATCAGCGAGAAGACGAACGAGGGGTTGCCCTTCAGCTTATTAATGAGGTCCTCGGCACTCTGCGCCATGAACTCCTTGGATTTGGACTTGCCCAGCAGACCACAGTTCTCAAAGGTCTCGCTGATCTGCTTGTTCAGCTCGTCACGGTCGGTGAGCACGACGATGGTGGGCGAACCTTCAAACTTGCGCCTGATCTTCTGCGCCAGGAACAGCATCGAGTAGCTCTTGCCGCTGCCCTGCGTATGCCAGAACACACCCAGCTTGCCCTGGGTGATTTCGCGGTTACGGTATTTCTCCACGGCCTGGTTCACGCCCAGGTACTGGTGGTTACGGGCGAGGATTTTGACGGTCGAGCCGCCACTGTGGTCATAGAGGATGAAATTCTCGAGCAGGTCGAGGAAATTCTCTTTCTTGCAGATGCCACGCAGCATGGTGGGCAGCTCGATGTTGCCCGCATCCTCCTCGGTGAGGCGTTTCCACTCGTGGAAGAATTCCCACTTGGAGTCGATGGTGCCCACGCGGGCCTCCAACCCGTTGCTGAACATCACCATGGCGTTGTGGTAGAACAGTTGCGGGACGGTGTCGAGGTAGTCTCGGTAGTTCTTATTGAAGGCGTCCTCAACCGCCACATCGTGGTTCTTCAGCTCCACGAACAGCAGCGGCAGACCGTTGACAAAGCCTACGATGTCGGCACGGCGCTTATACAGCGCGCCCTGTACCCACAGTTCCCGCACGCACAGGAAATCATTCTTCCCAGGCGAGGCAAAGTCGATGACCTTGGCACGGACCTCCTCGGTCTCGCCTCCGGGCTTGACACGCGTCACGGGCACGCCGTCACGGATGTACTGGTACTTCTGCTCGTTGATCTGCATCAGCGTCTGGCTGCTCATGTACTCCGTCATGCGCTCGATAGCCTCGGTGACCTGCTGGTCGGTCATCCAGGGATTCAGCGACTTCAGGGCTTGGGCAAAGCGCCCCGGCAGCAGCACCTGCTTGTAACTCGTGCGCCCCAAGGTGCCGTCCAGCCCCAGCACCTCATCAAAGGCATACACCGCCGTCCACCCCAACTCCTTCTCCAACAGTTCGGCAGCACTTTCCTGTATCAACTTATCTTCACTGAATTCCTTCGACATAATGATGATTATTCTATTGTCAAACGTTTATTAAGACTCCTACCATAAATAAAAAAAGATTTTGGCTTTAATTTCTTATCCCATATTTCTTCTTTTTCTTTTAGCCTAATCGGATTTGTAATGCCATCGAATTTCTCTTCCAATTTCTGTTTCAAAACAGCAGAAAGCTCACTGTAAGCATCACTATCCTCTTCTGCATTGATATATACTCTCTCTATGATGTCAATCCAGTCTATATTAAGCTTAATCGATTGGCCATTGTACTTTCCATTACGTTGTGCTTTTTGTTTGCCAGCATCTTCTTTTCTAACAATAAAAAATCTGGTTTCCATTTCATGCTTGAATGCAAACCTTTTTATTAATAGTAGATTCAAATAATTATTGAGATAGGGAACGCCACTTCTCCTTAACACATAACGACGATAGAGTTCATTATCTACAGATTTCCCCTTTTTATCAATTTTCTTTTGATGCATGTGATCTATATAGGACGCTCCTAGATATTTAACTATTCCTTCATAAATGCAGTCATCTTTTTTTGCCGCTTTGACTAATTCACGCCTAAATTTGTGTTTGTTCAATTTGAACTCGACACAATACTTTTCATCTGTATAAAGTGACCAAGCTGCCTCATTTGACCTTATTGTTGTCATACAAGTAGCAAATAACAAAGGACAATCTATTTCTTGTAGTGCTTTTTGAGAATCATAGATAGCATCGTAAAACCGCTTCTCATATTTATCTTTCCAACAACTCGGCTCAACAAACAGAAGTTCTTCATTCTGAATGCAATTTTTTGCTTTTTCTAAACCTAAATATTTGAAAAAATATTTTTCACGCGATAATTCACCAACACTATTGTATTCCAAGTGCTTATTATTGATTTCACGTGTAAACATATTCCTGTCATGCGAATTCATATGTATCGCATGGTAACGTTTGATTTTTCGAAATCCCCGAGTGATATTTGCTTTTGTATCTACATTCATAACTATATGTGGTTTATTGTTGTCTTTACTTTAATATCATTATTCGTCAGTCTAGAAAGCAGTTCGGCGGCACTGGCCTGTATCAACTTATCTTCACTGAATTCCTTCGACATATAGCTAATTAATTTAAATTGGTCTTCCTTTTTTTGCTGCTATCGGGTCTGCAACATGATTTACTCTTGTGTAAGTGCTGTATTCCTTATGTTTAGCAGCGTAATGCTCATTGATCAATCTGTCAACTTCTTGAGATGTCAACTCGCCCTTAATGTTCTTGATGGCAAGTTCTATCAAATAATCTGAAACAGTCAGGCCGTCAACAGCTTGCAGGCCAATGGCGGTCTGCCAGGCGATAGCCTTCTCACGACGCTCGGGTTCCCCTTGGCGAATGTACTCGTCCAAGTCCTGAATGCTATATTTGTTCTCGTTATCCATGCTTGTTTTCTTTTATTTCTATAGCATTTCTCAAATTTCCTAAGAAATCATCATTTAATAGCTGAGTTATAGTCCATATGATTTTTTCATATATTTTCTATCGGTCCTTTTGTCTTGCCATTGATATAATAAAAGTGTCATTACTACCATAGCAAACGGGATTTGTGAGGAAACAAACATTTTCAAAAAAGGATACCTCCCTAAATACAATAGTACCTCACAAACGACAAACAACACAAACAACACACACAGAACACATTCAAAAACCCTAAAATTTCTCCGTTTTTTGTTTTCATATTGTTTGTCTCCATCATGAATGTCATCAGTATTTGGTATCCTATGCTTAAAAAATAGTTCATCGTGTGAGCCATTTAAAGACTGTGAACTTTCAATAATGACTACATAATCTATACGTTCTCTCTTCCTTAAACCATTATCAACTACAAATATAACTTCATTAGCTTTTTTCCCTATTGTTGCACAAACAATAAGGTCAGGTGTTGATGGGGCCACTTTCACCGCTTTCACATCACTGTTTTCAGGAAAAGCCATTATTATTTCAAAGCTCTCATTATTTATGGGAATATCAGTGTCGCCAGTATTTGACAAACACCCTTCATAGGCTCTAACATATTTGGTCAAATCCTCATTATTGTACACTATGCGGAAACCAGGAAACACGGTATTCAACCCATTTCCAATATCGTAGGATTGAATAAGAAAATGAGAAATCTCATTTTTCTTCCTCTGCTGGAAAGCTATATAAATTCCCCACCCCGCAATAACTATAGAAATAATAGACAAGATTGTTTCCATAAGATTTAATAGTCAAATGATTTAAACATCTATTTCGGAGCTCATCAGTTTGGGCAGGAGACGGTCTCGGGCCTCTCTGAGCAATGCTATTTCACCTTGAATTCTCCCTATTCTCCGTGTGATTATTTCTAGAGGTGATATTAATGACTCATCGGCTGGAATCAACAAAACATGACTCAAAAATCCATCAAAGTCAAAATTATTTATGCCATTTGCACCTTGCTTTTTTAATGGAAGCATTCTGCCGCTTGTTTGCATATCTTGAATCTCCCAATACAGCATCAGGGCATGTAATCTATCTATCGGACGAAGCAATTTGCAAAAACTAGCGCAGATGGTATTATCCCCAGTATTATTGAGAATAATATCGTCGATAAGCAAACAACGGCCGATATTATTTATGTTTCCATTTGATAATTCAAAAACAAGATCGTTTTTCTTTAACGTTCTCTTTTTTATGTCATTATCTGTGTGGAAGCGTAAAGGCAGGTCACTGTAACGTCCTGTTTTAATGTCTTCAATGTCTGTTCCACGAATAACCTTACCAGGATGCTCATACTTACCTGTATGAGAGTCTTTGCCCCAGCCGCCATTACCATGAAATATGAGGCATTCTTCAACTGTTTTCTTTTGCCAGGATTGGGGGAGGTTGTTGATGATGGAGGTGGATTGGTGGCCGGGGAAGCGTAGGTCAACGAACCATTCTTTGTAGAGTCGTTGTGCGGCTTCTTCGATCAACTTGATTTGGCGCTGGTAGTTTTCTATCAGGGCGTCGTAGCGGGAGAGCACCGTGACAATTCGGTCTTGAATGTCACGAGCTGGAATTTCAATACTTATTTGCTTAATAGAACTGATAGTAAGAGCTTTTTGAGCTGACCCAATCGCTATTTTATCTAGCATTTGGAAGGCACTTCTCGTTTTAAACCAATAGTAGAGAAATTCAGAATTCAGATCGCCATTAAAACTCTTGAACCAAATCAAATTACCATCTTTAAAATAAAATGGATTTGAATCATTGATTAAATATGGGATACCCAAAGAACCCACTGCCGTTAATAGTAAATCTCTTTTTTGAGGGGCACCGAAAGATTCTTGAATCTCCTTAAAACGCGCATGGCTTATAAATAAAGGAGTCGAAATGGTGTCGCCTTTGGCTTTCTCTATTATTTCTTTTGAGCGATAAAAAGGCACGCCCGATTCCACATATTCGTTATAGAATATGCGCTTGCTCGATGTAATCTCACAGCAATCTCCTAATCGCACTTTTCGCCACTCTGTCATGTGTTATCCTCCTTTCTATTGGGCTCTGGGGCGTCTTCTTGCTCGTAGTAGTAGGAGTAGTCGATGCCCTTCATAAAGGTCTCGCGGTCGTTGATTTTGTCGGTGAGGGCTCCTTGCAACAGGCTGTGCAGCATGGTGGGGTCGGTGGCGCTCAGCACCATGGCAGCCAAGTAGTCGCGTTTGGGGATTTGGCTCCAATCTACACAGCGGCCGATGCGGTGCTTGAGCAGCAGGTCGAGCCACAGGCGGGTGCTGCGCCCGTTGCCCTCCATGAAGGGGTGAGCTACGTTCATCTCGACATATTTGGCCACAATCTCATCGAAGGTGTCATCGGGCATGCGGTCGATCTCGCGGAGTGACTGAGGCAGGTACTGAGCGCGGCAAAAGGTGAAACCGCCTTTAGAGATTGTCACATTGCGGATTTGCCCGGCAAAGTCATACAAGCCGCCGAACAAGTAGCCGTGAATCTGCTGCAGTCCCCGCGTGGTGCCCACCTCGATGCTGTCCATGAGGCCACTCTCCCACAGGGTATAGGCCTTGTCGCGGCTCTTACCATCGATGGAATCGCTGTCGCTGGTAAACCAGTGCACAAAGTGGGCGGCATTGGTGTTGGGGATGTTCTTGGCCAGCAGGAGCACGCCGTCGTAGTCGAGCACATCGGTCAATCGATGTTTGCCGTCAGGTGCAAGGAGTTTCAACTGGTTAGTGACACTAACCACTTCACTACCCTGCTTGCGCAACTTGGTCTTGAGGTACTTCCAGTAGTTGCGCGTGCGCGTGTAGTCGTCCTGCCCGTTGATGGCCCCGACAACGTCGAGCACCGAGAACCACCACTTGCTCTGTTGGTCGTCCCACACGGCCCGCACCTCGCGGTCGTTATAGAAGCGTATCGAGATTTTCCTCATTTCAGGTCCTCCCATGCTTTAAGGATGTCGGTCATGCGTTGTCCTCCTTTCCTGTAATCTGCCAGTGGCCATTTTTGTTGCTGCCCACACGGACGATAAGTCCTGCTCTTTTCAGTTCGCCCAAGCGGCGCTTGACGGTGGCCTCTGAAACGCCGATGCGTTGACCATATTCGGCGTAATTCAAGCTGTTGTCCTGAAGAATTACCCGATATAACTTCTCTTTTATCGGGTCAGAGAATGATTTTATCGGGTCAGAGGCGGACTTTATCGGGTCAACCTCCTGTGAGCGCTTGAACTGCTCAATCTCGTGACTGATGTTGCGGATATGCTCATCGAGCATAAACTGGCGGAACGGGATCAGGCTGTCCTGCACTCGTGCATCCACCAGAGCCTGGATGTATTCGGCCTTGTCTTCCTTGACAATTTTGGCAGGCACCAGCCCAAACTCATATTGCAGATGGTTCATTACCAATCGGGACATGCGGCCATTGCCATCCACCCACGGATGAATCGTCACCAGCTGATAGTGTGCTTCAAAACTCAAGAGATATTGGCTGATGATATCGGATGAAGCCATCAGCTGCTGGCGGCGTTCGTTCAGCTGTGAGCAAAACTCTGCCAAACGGGACGGAACCTTCTGGAAATTCATGTAGGAGCGGCCACCGATACCTGCCGTCACACCTACCAGCCTTAAATCGCCCCGGGTAGCATCAAAGCTGCCCTGTGCGGTATTGTATTGCCCACCCGTATTCTTCATCACCAGTGCCGAGAGCCCCTTAAGCATCTCGACAGAGAAATCGGCATGGCCGTGGGCCAACCTCATCGACTGCTCATAAGCCGCCTTCAGGTCAAGGTTCATCATCTGCTCTTGGATAGTGCGTCCTTTGGCAGAAATGCCCTCGTCAAACAGCAACTGATTCTCGATTTCGGTCACAGTGCTACCCTCGATGGCGGTGGAATGAGTGATGATGGAATAGAGATAGAACTTCTGATAGTCTATCTGGTCGGCAATGCCCAATCTCTTGTGCTCGTCGAGCAGGCGTAGCAGTCTTTCTTCTTGAGTCATGATTGAGCCTCCTTTCTTGTTAAGTCCTCCCATGATTTAAGGATGTCCGACATCAGGGCGTTGGCCTCGGTGTTGAGGCGGGTGAGCTGGTCGTGGATCTCGGTCATGCGCTCGTGGAAGTCCACGCCGTCGTCTTCCTGCTCGGCGACGCCGACGTAGGCGCCAGGGGTGAGCGAGTAGTTCTTCTCCTCGATTTCTTGGATGGTGGCGACCTTGCAGAGGCCCAGCACGTCCTGGTACTCACCCTCGCCGAATTTCTCGACGAGCCACTCATGCTGGCGGGCGGTCTCGAGGGTGTCCTCAAGGGCGGCTAACTGGGCATTCATTTCGGCCTCGATGCGCTTTTTGTCCTTGCGGGGCGCGTCGGCGATGAGTTGCTTGTCCTCGGCCTTCTGGCGGTCAATGGCTTCTTGGGCAGTGGCTACGGTCGTGTCGCCCAGCGCAGCCTTGTAGTCCTGCAGCAGTTGGCGGTATTTTTCGATCTCACCTCGGTAGAGGTGGACGATGGCCTGGAGGTTGCGCAGTTGCCACTCGCTCCACTCGTTGAGGGTGCGGTCCACGACGGTGTAGTAGTTGCGGGCGTCGATAAAGAGCACCTTGTCACGGTTCTCGGGACGCTTGGCGCGGTCAAAGAACCACAGGGAGCACGGCAGCGAGAGCGTGTAGAAAAAGTTGTTGCCCACACTCATCATCACGTCCACATCGCCCGTGCGCACGAGCTGCTCGCGGATGTCACGGTCCTTGTTGGCGCTGTCGGTCGCC
>CACZAC010000014.1 GCA_902779125.1 uncultured Bacteroidales bacterium
GGTTTACTCCAACACCGGTGGTCAGGCCTCTAAGGCTACCCCGATTGGTGCTATCGCCAAGTTTGCCGCTGCCGGCAAGCGCGTCCGCAAGAAAGACCTTGGTCTGATTGCCAGCACCTACGGTTATGTATATGCCGCACAGATTGCTATGGGCGCCGACAATGCTCAGTGCCTGAAGGCCATCCGCGAGGCTGAGGCCTATGACGGTCCTTCTATCATCATCGCCTACGCTCCCTGTATCAACCACGGTATCAAGGCCGGTATGGGTAAGGCACAGGCCGAGGAGCAGGCAGCCGTAGCTTGCGGTTACTGGCACCTGTGGCGTTACAATCCTCAGCTCGAGGCCGAGGGCAAGAACCCCTTCACCCTTGACAGCAAGGAGCCCAACTGGGACAACTTCGAGAACTTCCTCAAGGGCGAGGTGCGCTACGCATCTGTACTGAAGCAGTATCCCGACGAGGCTGCCGAACTGTTCGCTGCCGCTAAGGAGAACGCTCAGTGGCGTTACAACAACTACCGCCGTCTGGCTCGCCAGCAGTGGGGTGTTGCCGAGGACTAATCACAACCTCGACTGAATGATATTGCGGGGCAGGGACACGATTCCTGCCCCGCATTTTCATTATCAGTGGCAGCCATTGAAAAAAAGTTTTTTAATGTTCATCGCTTTCTTTTTTGTCTGCTACATTATTTGTATTTTTGCAGTGATTTAATCCGCTTTTTTCAATTCATTCAACATTAGTTCAATTCTTATGAAATTTAACATCTCCCCTAAGGCTACTATGAAGCATTGTTTCTTTGGTATGCTGGCAGCGCTGCTGGCAGTCGGCAGCTTCTCATCCTGCTCCAACGACAAGAGTGAACAAAACACGGTGACTGTTCAAAGCCTGAACGACAGCACAGACCAATTGCCAGTCGACACCGTCAGCGCAAAACCCGCCGACACCACGGCTACCGCCACGACTGTTGCTCCCGCCGATACTGCCATCCAGGACATCAAAGGCCAGGAAGACCCGGCACTTGAGGGCGAGAAGCAGTTTATCGTCGTGACAGGTTCCAACGTGCGCCTGCGCAAAACGCCCGAAATCAAGGACGACAACATCATCAAGGATAAGAGCGGCAAGCCCGTTTATCCCAAGAAGGGTGAACGCCTGCAGTTCTACCGTGAGGAAGGCGACTTCTGCTTCGTAAGCTACAATGACGAGCTGGTCTATATCGCCAAGAAGTTCACCGCTCCAGCCAAAAAGTGATATAACCACCATCGGAGGGGATAATCCCATAACGGGATGCGTCTCCACCTTATAAATATCATTCAAGATGAAGCATTTCATAGTGAAATTGCTGACGGTCGCTGTATTCACGGCTCTGTGGACGGCATGCGGGTATATCGAAGGCGGCAAACACGTCTCTGAAGCCCCTGACACAACTGCCACGACGATTGACTCGCTTGCTTTGCCAAACGATAGCCTAGCGCCCAACAGTGCTGTGGATTCTACTGCAGCCACAACAGACACTTTGCCTCAAATCGTCATCAGCGGGGACAGCGTGCCCTATGTCCATAGCAGTTCGTTTATTGTCGTTTCCAAGAAAGACCTGCGCCTCATCGTCTATGCCCGCAGCAACCGTGGCGACACCATCGCTTTGGCGTCCTACCCCGTGTGCATGGGCAAGAACAAGGGCAACAAGCAGGGGAAGGGCGATATGCGTACTCCAGAGTCACCGGCTGGCAAACCTTTCACTATCACGATGATTCAGGACGCCTCGACCTGGAAACACGACTTCGGTGACGGGCGCGGCAATATCCTGTCCTACGGGCACTGGTTCCTGCGCCTCGACACTCCAGGGCATAACGGCATCGGCATCCACGGTAGCACCAACAACGAGAACACCGTTCCCGGACGTGCCAGCGAGGGTTGCATCCGCTTGCTCGACAAGGACATCATCACCCTCAAGGAGCGTTACGCCCGCGTGGGAATGCCTGTCATCGTCAAGGCCGAGGAGCAAGGCCTGCTCCCCTTCGAGCAGAAATGCATTTCACCCAGCCCCCGCCTGATTGATAAAAAAGATTAAACCAGGTCATTTAGTTTGGATTTATCACAAATAATGACTATATTTGTCGAATCATTCACACTGGCTATTTTGCCAGCTATTATTACGACATAAAACAATCACTATTATGGGATTACTTGATGAACTCCAGAGAAAGTTAGAAGAGGCCGCACGCCAGGCGCAGCAGGGCGGTGGGCAGTCCACAGGTGGTAACGATATCCCCAACCCCTGGGATCAAACCCCACAACAACCGCAGCAACAACAGCAACAAGTGCCTAACTATCCTCCCGGCTACCAACAGCCACAGCAACCCAACCAGCAGCAGTATCAGCAGCAATACCAAGCCATCATGCAGCAGATGCAGCAGCTCGTACAGCAGGCCTACCAGCTGGGTTACCAGTATGGCGTGCAGGTTGCCCAGGCTGGCGGTTTCCGTGCCGGCCTGATGGACGAAGAGAAGTAAGCCGTCGGCTTACATCCATATCACTACACCACTAATCTGCCTCACATTTACAGGCAGATTGGTGGTGTGTCTTTTAAAAAAACACAAAACAACAAGGACAACGCTGATGATTCGCTGTCCTTGTTGTTGATAATGTAGTCTTGACAAACAGGGCTGGTTAGCCGCACTGGAAGTACTCGTTCACGAGTTGGCTGGTGCGCTTGGGATCATGCTCGATGTCATGGCGCAGGGTGCGGTCATCAAACGAGCGCAGCTCGGCGATGATACCGTCAATCATGTGAGAACTGAAGACATCCTTCTCCTCGAAGGCGGCACGCAGCTTGTCCAGGCAGTCGGCACTGGCGACACAGCTGTCGGGCAGGCAGTCGAGCTCGTTGAGGCGCGCAGCGTTGGCGGCATCGTGGATGTTCACGTCAACATAGGTCTTCTTGGCCAGCTCAAGGGCATTCTCCATTTCGAAGCCGTGGCGACAAGCTACGCACAGACCGGCAAGCAGCTGGTAGATGTCGGCCGAGCCGTCCGGTGAACGCATCTCGACGGTCTGCTTCTGAGTCGTGTCAAAGTTGCTGGCAGGCTCCAGCGGGTTGGCAGCGCGGCACATGTCGGCACCAGCGGTCCAGCCCAGAGGCACGCGCACGAGCACCGAGCGGTTGCGGTCGCCCCAGCATACGTTGGTGGGAGCCTCCTGATGGGGAACCAAGCGGAAGTAAGACATCGGATTCTTGTTACCGAAGGCCGTGATGGCGGGAGCCAAGTCCATCATACCGGCGATGGCCTTGCGGGCCTCGTCGCTCAGGACGCCCTTATCGTTAATCATCATGTTGCGGCCATCCTTCATCATGCGCATGTGGATGTGGAGGCCAGAACCAGCCTTGCCGGTAGTAATCTTGGGAGCAAAGGTCACATTCAGATTGGCACGGAAAGCCAGGTTCCTGATGACCCACTTGGCAACCATCAGCTGGTCGGCTGCATCGAGCACGGGAACGGGCAGGAACTCGATTTCGTTCTGCTCATAGACCACACCGTCCTGCTCAAAGTTGCCCACCTCGCTGTGACCGTACTTAATCTGGCCACCAGCCTTGGCGATGTAGTCCATGCAACGCTGACGGAAGTCGTTGGTCTTGGCATAAGGCATTGACTCGTGGTAGCCGTGCTGGTCGCGGGCGGGATAGTAATCCACCGAAGGACGGATGACGTAATACTCCAGCTCACCCATGGCCTCATATTCCATACCAGTCACCTCGCGGAAAGCCTGAGCGGCCTTGCGAAGTGTCTGCTCGGGAGAACTCTCCAGCGGATTGCCGTCCTTGTCAAAGAACGAGCACAACAGGCACAGGGTGGGAATCTCGGCGAACGGGTCGAGGAAAGCGGTGCTGAATCGAGGCAGCACATACAAGTCACTGGAACTAGCCTGAATAAAGCTGAACAGGCTCGAACCGTCAACGCGCTCACCACACGACAGGATGGTGCGCAGATAATCCTTGCTGCTGATGACAAAATTCAGGGTTTTCAACTTGCCGTCACCGCCGGGGTACATGAAATTGACCATGCGGATGTTGTTCTCCTCAATGAAGCGGATGATGTCGGCCTTGGTGAACTCGTGCGGCTCTTTCTGCAGGTAGGCCACAACCTGATTGGCGTTCAACGCCAGAATCTCGTTTTCCACTATTTCTCTCTTAAGATTTTAGGCTTTCGCCATCAGCTAATAGCTAACGGCAGAAAAGCAGGTTAATTAATGGTTTTAGTTCTTTGGGACAAAGGTAGTGCAAGTCGAGCACAATGGCAAGAAAAAACACTTTTTTCTTGCATTGTCGAGACGCAGCCTGCCTTCGCCGCAAGGCAACGGTAGTGCAAGTCGAGGGTTTTACAATAAATCGGAACAGCACATAAAACAACAGGGACACCCAAAAATGTCCCTGTTGCCTTTAGCATTATTATCGAAATGACGTCACTTGATGACGTTACCTAGAATGTCGCGCAGGATTTGACGGCCAGCAGCACTGGTCGCGTTCTTCACGGCTCGTCCTGCGGCATCCTTGACGCTTGTGTTCTTGCTCTTCTTTCCAGTGATGGCGTCAGATACGGTTTTGCCCAGGATGGCGGCCAGCGTGCCTGTCACAGCAGTGACGATGGACTTCCAGACCTTACTCCAGACGGTTTTCTCTTTCTTCTTGGACTTCTCCTCTTTCTCGGCCTCCTTGGCTGCTGCGGCCTCTTCGGCGGCTTTAGCCTCGGCTTCGGCTTCACGGGCGAAGACCTCAAAGACGCTCTCGCGGTCCTGTGCTTCCTTGTACTTGTTGTTGATGTCCTTGGCGGCATTCATGATGTCCAGGCGTTGGCCCTCGGTGATGGCACCGATTTGGCTCAGCGGGAAGAGGACTTTGGCGCGTTCTACTACGCTAGGAGCGCCCTTCTCGTCAAGGAATGATACCAGCGCTTCGCCGGTTTCCAACTCGAGTATGGCGTCTTCGGTCTTGAAGTCGGGGTTGGCACGGAAAGTTTCGGCAGCCACCTTGACGGCCTTCTGGTCGCGCGGCGTGTAGGCTCGCAGGGCATGTTGAACGCGGTTGCCCAATTGGCCCAGGATGATGTCGGGGATGTCGGTGGGCAGCTGTGAGATGAAGAAGATGCCCACGCCCTTACTGCGGATGAGGCGGATAACCTGCTCAATCTTGTCGGTGAGCGCTTTGCTCGTGTCCTCAAACAGCATGTGAGCCTCGTCAAAGAAGAATACCAGCTTGGGCTTCTCCAGGTCTCCCACCTCGGGCAGGGTGCTGTACAACTCACTGATGAGCCACAGCAGGAAGGTCGAGTAGAGTTTGGGCTGCAGCATCAGCTTGTCGGCTGCGAGCACGCTCATCACGCCCATGCCATCGCGTGTGTCCATCAGGTCCTGGATATTGAACGACGGGATGCCGAAGAACTTGTCGGCGCCTTGGTTCTCAAGGTGCAACAGGGCACGCTGGATGGCGCCGATGCTGGCAGGAGCCACGTTGCCATATTGGGTGGTGTATTCCTTGGCATGCTTGGACAGCCAGTCCAGAGCCGAACGCAGGTCCTTGAGGTCGTCGAGTAGGATGCCTTTCTCGTCGAGAATGCGGTACAGGATGTTGAGCACGCCCGTTTGGGTATCGTTCAGCCCCAGGATGCGGCCCATCAGGTCAGGGCCCATCTCGCCGATGGTGGCGCGCATGGGGATACCTTGTTCGCCAAAGACATCATAGAACCTGACGGGACAGCCCTCAAAGGTGAGGCTCTCCTTGTCGATGCCGAACTCGGGCAGTCGCTTCTCGATGAAGCCCGACAGCTTGCCTGGCTGGCTGATGCCCGACAGGTCGCCCTTCATGTCGGCCATGAAGCAGGGCACGCCCGCCTTGCAGAAACTCTCGGCAATCACCTGCAGCGTCACCGTTTTACCTGTTCCCGTAGCTCCGGCAATCAAGCCGTGGCGGTTGGCCATGTTGCCCAGGATGCTGATGGGCCCGTTGGGTCCGTGAGCAATATAGAATCCGTTCTCTTGAGTGTACATAGTCGTGTTGCTATAATTATTGGTTATTTGTTTTCTTTCACGTTACTTGGTCACAAAATTAAGCTTTTATCTGCATAAATCCAAATCAAATCTGCAATTACATTGTTTTTCCCTCGTTACGGACCTGGAATAGATGACCTGTTTTGACCGATTTTCGTAGTTCTTCATATCTAACGATTACTTTTTCCTGATTTTTCTTGGTTGCAATCAAATTATGTTTATATATTTGCAACGTCAACATAAATATGAGATATTAATGTCAATGTTTTCAGCATATTGGTGGTGGTGCAACTCAAGATTGAAAAAGTCGTGAGTCGCATGACCATTTGGAATCATTAGGATAACAAAATAGAATAAAAGGTCTGTCGTTCTCGCGACAGGCCTTTTAAACATTATTAATAATAATACATGACCAAAATGAAACAAAAGAGATTTATTCTGCAAGAGAACGAGTTACCCACTGCATGGTATAACATCCAGGCCGACATGCCCAACAAGCCCATGCCGCTCATCCATCCTGCCACCAAGCAGCCCCTGGGTGTGGACGACTTGGCACGCATCTTTCCGCGTGAGTGTTGTGTTCAGGAACTGGACACCGAGCATGACTTCATCCCCATCCCCGACGAGGTCATGGATAAATATAAGGCCTATCGTTCTACGCCGCTCGTTCGCGCTTATGCGCTCGAGGAGGTGTTGCAGACGCCAGCTCACATATATTTCAAGAATGAGTCGGTCAACCCGCTAGGCTCACACAAGGTCAATTCGGCGTTGCCTCAGTGTTACTATGCCAAACAAGAAGGAACGACCAACGTCACTACCGAGACCGGTGCCGGGCAATGGGGCGCAGCCTTGGCCTATGCCGCCTCGGTCTTCGGATTGGAATCAGCGGTCTATCAAGTGAAAATCTCGATGCAGCAGAAGCCTTACCGCTCGTCCATTATGCGTACCTTCGGCGCTGCTGTGACAGGGTCGCCCTCGATGTCGACTCGTGCCGGCAAGGACATTATCACGCGTGACCCGCAACACCCCGGATCGCTGGGAACAGCCATATCCGAGGCTGTGGAACTGGCCACCACGACCCCTAACTGCAAGTACACCCTGGGGTCGGTGCTCAACCATGTGGCCCTGCATCAGACGATTATCGGCTTGGAGGCCGAAAAGCAGATGGCGATAGCTGGCGAGTATCCTGACGTGGTGATTGCTTGCTTCGGTGGCGGCTCCAACTTTGGCGGTATCGCCTTCCCGTTCATGCGTCACAATCTGAAGGACGGCAAGCAGACCGAGTTTATCGCTGCCGAGCCCGAGAGTTGTCCTAAATTGACAAGGGGAGAATTCCGTTATGACTTCGCCGATGAGGCAGGCTACACCCCGTTGTTGCCGATGTTCACGTTGGGCCACAAATTTAAGCCTGCTAACATCCATGCGGGCGGTTTGCGCTATCACGGTGCCGGCATGATTATTTCCCAGTTGCTGAAAGACGGGCTGATGCGAGGTGTGGATATCCCGCAACTGGAGTCCTTTGATGCGGCAATGCTCTTTGCCCGCACCGAGGGCATCATTCCCGCCCCCGAGTCCGGGCATGCCATTGCTGCTGTCATCCGCGAGGCAGAAAAGTGCAAACAGACTGGAGAGCAAAAGGTCATCTTGTTCAACCTCTCGGGGCATGGCCTCATTGACATGAGCGCCTATGAACAATACCTGAATGGCGACTTGATGAACTATCAAGTCTCGGATGTGGATATCGCCAGGACACTCAAGAGTGTGCCAGAATAGGAACGAAAGGATTGGTTAAACAATATGGAATTGGATTGTGAAGGGCGGAGAGTATTTTTCCGCCCTTCATGATGCTCCTGTGGACGGGATGTTGTACCTTTGTGGCACTAGAAACTAATTGAAAACACGAAGTGGCTGAACTGAAAAAGAAAGTGTTTGTGTCGGGGTGCTATGACCTGCTGCACTCGGGCCATGTGGAGTTCTTCAGGCAGGCATCGCAGTATGGCGACCTGTATGTGGGCATCGGCAGTGATAATACCATCGCGGCCTTGAAAGGGCACAAGACGATGTACAGCGAGCAGGAACGCCTGTTCATGGTGCGAGCTATCCGCTATGTCAAGGAGGCCTACATCAACCAGGGTGGCGGCTACCTCGACTTCCTGCCCACACTGGACATCGTGCGGCCCGACTGCCTTGTGGTCAACGAGGACGGTGACCGCGAGGAGAAACGCGCCTTGTGCCGCGAGCGCGGCATGGAGTACATTGTGCTCAAGCGGGTCCCAAGCGATGGCCTTGCCGCTCGCAGCAGCACCGACTTGAAAAAGTTGCCCAGCCAGTTGCCCACACGCCTGGACCTGGCGGGTACATGGATTGACCAGCCCTATGTCTCATGTTATGCCCCCGGTTGGGCGTTGACCATCTCGCTGGAACCCACTTTTGAGATACGTGAGCGATGCGGCCTATCCACCAGCACGCGCAACACCATCAAGCGCGTGTGGCCCATACAGTTGCCCAACATGGACCCCGAGATGCTGGCACGTCTGGTCTTTTGCCTCGAGAATGACCCCGAGCGCAGCGACGGCATCGTGAGCGGTGCCCAGGATGCCATCGGCATCTGCGTTCCTGGTCTTGCCCGACATTATTATAATGGCAGTTATTGGCCCGAGAAGATAGAATATACTTGTGACCCTACCTTGCTCGGCTGGCTGGAAGACCACCTGTGCATGATTCCCATGTTCCCACGTCGCCCCGGTTGCAGCGTGGTGGTTGGCAAGGACATCACTAGGGAGAAGGTAGAGGTACTGGCGTCTGCCGCATCGGCCTGCTGGGATGCCATCCATCGATGTGACCTAGACGCTTTTGCTGCAGCCTACAAGGCTTCATTCAACGCCCAGGTGGCGATGTTCCCCGCTATGATACAGCCTGGTGTGCAGGACTACATCGACCGCTACAGCGCCATGCCTGGCGTGCTGGCGTGGAAGATGCCTGGAGCGGGTGGTGGTGGCTACTTGGCCCTTGTTTGCCGTGACCGCGAGAGTTTCCCTGAGGGAGCCATTACTTTGAAAATTAGGAGTTAGGAATTAGGAGTTAGGAATTAGAAGTTAGGAATTAGAAGTTAGGAATTAGGAATTAGGAGTTTGACTTTAATGACCCTAATGTCTTTAATGACTTTAATGATTCTAGAAACTGGAAACTATGAAATAATGAAACGATATTGCCAAACCCTTGAGCTGCGCGACGACCGCGAGATGATTGAGAAATATGTAGAGGCCCACGCCCATGTGTGGCCCGAAATCCAGGCTGGAATCCGCAGTGTGGGCATTCTCGACATGCAGATTTATATCCTCGGCAACCGCCTGTTCATGATATGCGACACGGTCGATGACTTTGACTGGGAGGCCGACAATGCCCGCTTAGCGGCGCTACCGCGTCAGGCCGAGTGGGAAGCCTACGTCGCCTGCTTCCAGGGCTGTGACCCTGCTGCCCCTTCCACTGCCAAGTGGCAACTGATGGAGCGAATATTCAAGTTAGGAATGTGAAATGAGGAATGAGGAATGAGAGAAACTGATAATCACAACAAATCCCGGCTGATGGTGAAGACATCAGGGCAGATAATCCTGGGATTATTTTAGATTGGCATCATTCTCATCATCGAGTAGAAATAATAATTGAGTTTATGAAAAAGTTTTTGTTATTGATTTGTATTCTGATTATTGGTGTAATCGTCTTTAACAGTTCTTGTTCTTCGGTTGTAAAAGAGCCTTCTACCGTAAGATTCACAGAACTGGACAAGGAAATACAAGACACCCTGTTTGCTATCTGGTACAATGATTATAAAAAGGTGACTGTTGATACAGAATATGTTGAATCTATAAACGAATATTGGGTACATGAAACTACGGCGCCTATTGATTTTATTGATTTCACCAACAATTATGTCTTAGAAAGAAAGCAAAATAGAATATTACCTTGGGTTAATGATAAAGTAGTTATCAATAAATCGAATGGATGGAAGCACACATTCCCTTCAAGAGAATATGGTCCTATCATTATCAAGGGGGATAAAATCTATACTCCAACTATATTCTATTTCTATGGGGTGGCATCAAAATCGGAAATGGATACTTGCTGTTTTAATGTTTATACCATAAAAGATTGATTGAAAACAGCCAAGTTGTTTGAATAATTTGAAACAGAATGACAACCGATCAAGACAATAAATCCCGATTGCTGGTGACGCGCGAGGGCGTGAGTTACGTGCTCCCCTTCGTCGTGGTGACCTGCTGCTTTGCCCTGTGGGGCTTTGCCAACGACATTACCAACCCGATGGTGAAGGCGTTTTCCAAGATTTTCCGCATGAGCGTGACCGACGGCACGCTAGTCCAGGTCGCTTTCTACGGTGGCTACTTCTGTATGGCACTGCCTGCGGCACTGTTTATCCGCCGCCACTCGTTCAAGAGCGGCATTATCATGGGATTGGCGCTATATGCCCTGGGCGTGCTCTTGTTCTTGCCTGCCAAGGCTATGGGCAGTTTTGCCCCTTTCCTGGTGGCTTATTTCATCCTCACTTGCGGCTTGTCGTTCCTTGAAACGACTGCCAATCCTTACATCTTGCTCATGGGTGACCGCGAGACCGCCACACGGCGCCTGAATCTCGCCCAGTCGTTCAATCCCATCGGGTCGCTGGCGGGCATGTTTGTAGCAATGAATTTCATCCAGGCACGGCTCTCGCCGCTCGACACCACCCAGCGTGCTGTGCTCGATGATGCGCAGTTCGAGGCATTGAAGCAGAGCGACCTGGGCATGCTTATCCAACCTTATACCCTGCTGGGTGTTGTGCTCGTGTTGCTGTTGGTGGTCATGCTGTTTACGTCCATCCCTGCCGTGCGTCAGTCGGCACGTGAGCGCCATGAGCCGCTGTGGCCCGCTGTCAAGCGGTTGGCGGCCAACAAGCCCTATTGCTGGGGCGTGGTGGCACAGTTCTTCTATGTGGGCGCACAGATTACCTGCTGGACGTTTATCATCCAATACGGCACACGCGTCTTTATGGCCGAAGGTATGGGCGAACAAGCCGCCGAGGTGCTCTCCCAGCGCTATAACATTGTGGCAATGGTGCTGTTCTGCCTGATGCGCTTCGTGAATATCTATCTGATGAAATATATCAAGCCTGGGCGTTTGATGGCCTTCTTTGCCGCTGTGGCGTTGTTGCTGCTATGTGGAGTCATTTTCATAGGAGGTCGCGTGGGCATGTGCTGCCTTGTTGCCGTTTCGCCCTGCATGAGTCTGATGTTCCCCACAATCTACGGCATCGCCCTGGGCGGAATGAAGGAAGATACCGAGTTGGGGTCGGCAGGATTGATTATGGCAATCTTGGGCGGTAGTGTGTTGCCTGCCTTACAGGCAATGATTATCGACAGCAATGTGCAAGTGTTGCCCGCTGTCAATCTGTCGTTTGTCGTGCCCGTCGTTTGCTTTGTTGTTGTATTGCTCTACAGCCTGCGCCACACGCATTAATCCTCAACTCCCGAGTAGTATATCGATGAGAGTGGTGACGTCGTTGATGCTGACGGTGCTGTCCTGATCGACGTCAGCTTCATTCTCCAGGATGTCGCCGCTGCTATCCAGCAAGTAGTCGATAAGGATGGTGACATCCGCAATATCAACATAGCCGTTGCCGTTAACATCGCCTGGCGTGGTCACAGGAGCGGTACCCGACGAGGTGAAAGCAGCGTTCTTGATAGCCCCATTGCTCACCACGTCGCCCGTCCACGACACGAAGCGCAGTCGGGCTGTGGTCATTCCAGGAGGCACAGGCAAGGACATTGACAACTGATGGGTGCTCACACCGGGAGTAGTCGGCACACAGGTGACCGAGTCCAGCGGATACCCGTCCCCGTCCTCGATGACGAGGGTCAGTGACGCCTTGTCCAAGACAAACTTGTTGTCCTTAAAATACTTGGTGTACCACAACACATCAGCATTAATGTTGTCGATGCCCTGGCAGTTGAACAGGGGAGAGGTCAGCGTGAGAGCCATCCCCTCGCTGTTGACATAAAAGGTAACTCGTCCGCTGGCGATGAAACTGGGCGAAAGGGTCACATTGGGATTGTTGTAAATCCATCCATCGTAGTCGTCGCTGTTGAATTGAGGCAGTTGCGCACTCACTGCGAGCGCCAACATAGCCAAGATTATCGGGAGGATGACACGCTTCATAATCATTATGATATAAGGGTTACAATTGCTCACAAAGGTAAGAATAATGTCTTATTTGTGCAATATGGCCAAAAATTTATCGGCCCAATGGTGGGGGATTCCCGCCGTTGGGCCGATAGCTTGCTTAGTAATGGATGCAAATTATTGCACTTGTAATGGTTGTTTTATCATTAGGTTGACTCTTCGGTATTAACTCACAGTCGGCTTGCCGGCCGCATCGATAGCAATGGTTCGTTTTTATTATTTAAGTATGGTTTGTTTTATCAATATTAATGTGCGGCAAAAGTCGTTGTTATTAAGTGTGTTTCGCGACCGGCAAAGCCTGACTAGTGAATTAACATTATTATTACTATCATTTATTTTACTTGTTGGCTGGACTGAATTCATCAAAGCGGCCATCACTGTAGAAGACCACGATGTTGATCACGCGACGCGGATCGGATGCATCACCACCGCGCGACGATGCACGCCCGGCGGTGTTGCGCATGAAGCTGCGCAACGTCTCACTCATCGATGGAGTTGAGGCGGCACGCTGAGTGGGCTTGGAGGAAGAACCATAACCATTGGATTCCTCGACGTCGAACGAGATGGAACGATGCTGTCCCAGGTCATCGGAGAGGGAATCGGAGCCCGATTGGGTTGCTGACATTTTGTCATCTCCATTCTTCTGGTCAGAACCGTTGAGTAACATCTCACCATCCCCAAACATGAGCCACATCACATTCAATGTAGGATACGCGCGATGGATCTTGCCGATGACTTCATCACTCACTTTCTTGTTGCGTCCATTCAACAACTGTGAGAGCGTGGGACGAGGGATGTCACACGTGTCTGCAAATTGGGAACTCGAAATTCCCGCATTGTTCATGAATAATTTCAGTCTCGATACAATATCCATTTAGAACACTTTTTTAAGGGCGCTCAAGCGCGCGAGGTTACCATATATCAGAACAAAAAATTTTCTGACCCAAAATAGCGATTCGGAAACAGGTTCAAAACCGCTCCCAATCTCAAAAACCGCTGTTTGCGTTTTTTAATTTTGGGATTGCAAATTTAAAACGAATAATTGAATTGACCAAATTTAAAAACGAAAATTTTTCAGTTTGCAATTAATATTTCCAAAAAATGACAATTTTTACCTAGTTTCAAAAGCAAATAAAATTAATTCGATTAATACTTTAATATATATTATGTATTAAGTTGATTTTCAATGTTTTATTAGTACGATTTATACTCTATAAATCACAGCCTGTAGCAAACATCACAATATATCAAGCAATACTAGAGATATTTTGTGTAATTCACTGATTTTTAGCAAATTGTAGTTGTTGTAAAAAACTGTTAATGCGATTTTTTGGTGATTTTGTAAACTTTACGGGTGTAAATTCCGGTTTTTTAAGCGCCACGCACAATTGCAAACTCAATCCAGGGGTCAAAAACAGCGATCCTTCGTCCCTACCCCGTCATTCAAAATTGCAAACGAAGCACTGTTTTCAAAGCCGAATCAGCCGTTGGCAAAATACCAACTTTGATTTTTCTGGAGCTCAACTCGATTTCCTTGCGATATTTTCCAACGAACCCTAATTCAGTCCGAAATATCAAAAAATAAGTGATTCTTGACCTATTACAATATTTCCATTATTTGACAACTATATAGTATTTATCGTGATTTTGGCGCATTTTTCATGCTTAAAATTAGCCTTCTCCAGCCTATTCGAAAAAACAAAAAATCGCCCAAAAATCGCTTTTTTCCCAATTTTGGGGCAAAAACTGAAAAAGTGACCAAAATGCGGAAATTTTGAACACTTTTTTTTCATCAGAACAGTTATCGGAATTGATGCTTCTCTCCCACTTTTCAAGTATTTAGGCAATAAAAAAACGTCTTCCAAAAAGACGATTTCTCTGATTCAGGTACCCCAATTTTAGCATCCAGGGAAGGTTAAATGTTCATGGTAACCTCAAATTTTCTGACCCAAAATATGTGCAAAAACTGAAAAAGGCCATTTCTGCCCCACCCGTTAGGGCAAAAAAACTGACATCTTCTCTCCTCAAACGGGAACAAAAAACATGACAAAAACCTAACCCCTATCATGCAAAAAACATGACACGACTCAGAATCCCGCCATGCAAAAAACATGACACGGGACCTTGTTTTCCCACCCGATGTGATGACGAAAATGATGCTTAAAGTTCCAACTTGAGGAAACGTGCGGTGATGGAATCCTGGCAGGAGGCGACCTGCTCGGGGGTGCCCTGTGCGACCACCTGACCTCCTCCCCGACCCCCTTCGGGACCCATGTCGATGATATAGTCAGCGCACTTAATCACATCCAGATTGTGCTCGATGACGATGACCGTGTTGCCCTTATCGACAAGACGGGTGAGCACACCGAGCAGCACCTTGATGTCCTCGAAGTGCAAACCAGTCGTCGGTTCGTCGAGAATGTAAATGGTCTTGCCGGTATCCTTCTTGGCCAACTCACAAGCCAATTTCACTCGCTGGCACTCGCCACCCGACAGGGTGCTTGAGGGTTGTCCCAGCTTGATGTATCCCAGTCCCACATCCTGCAGCACCTTAATCTTGCGCAGTATCGAGGGAATGGCGTCAAAGAATTCGACCGCCTGGTTGATGGTCATGTCGAGCACGTCGGCAATGGATTTGCCCTTGAACTTGACTTCGAGGGTCTCACGGTTGTAGCGCTTGCCGCCACACGCCTGACAAGGGACGAGCACGTCGGGCAGGAAATTCATCTCCACCGCGTTGTAGCCGTTGCCGTTGCACACCTCACAGCGTCCGCCACTGGTGTTGAACGAAAAACGGCCAGGCTTGTAGGCCCTGATTTTGGATTCAGGCAAATTGACAAACAGGTTGCGGATGTCGGTGAACACTCCGGTATAGGTCGCTGCATTGGAACGCGGGGTGCGTCCTAGCGGTGCCTGATCGACTGTCACCACCTTATCGATATACTCCAACCCCTGCACCGAGTCATAGGGCAAGGGGGCGGTATTAGAGCGATAGAGCCGTTGGCTCAATATGGGTTGCAATGTGGCATTGATCAGCGTCGATTTACCGCTGCCGCTCACGCCTGTGACACAGATAAACGTCCCTAGTGGCAGCGTCACGTCGACCCCTTTCAGGTTATTGCCACGGCAGCCATGGAGCGACAAAAACTTGCCATTGCCCAGACGGCGCTGCTGCGGCACCTCTATAACACGGGTACCATTCAAGTAATCGGCCGTGAGCGTGTGCTGCTGCAGGAGTTCCTGGGGCGTGCCGACAAACACGACGTTGCCGCCCTTGCGTCCCGCCAGTGGCCCGATGTCAATGATATAATCAGCCTGCAGCATCATTTCCTTGTCGTGTTCAACAACCAGGACTGTGTTGCTGTCGTCGCGCAAGGTCTTCAATGAGTCTATAAGGCGCTGATTATCACGTTGATGGAGTCCGATTGAAGGCTCATCAAGGATATACAGAACGTTCACCAGATGGGAGCCGATTTGGGTAGCGAGCCTGATGCGCTGGCTTTCGCCACCCGAGAGCGATGCCGAATTGCGGTTGAGTGACATATAGTCCAGTCCCACCTCAATCAGGAAGTCGAGCCTTGAGCCGATTTCCTTGACGATTTCGCGCGCGATTTCCCATTGCATGGGCGTCACGTGATTCTCCAGGTCTTGAATCCAGTCTCTCAACTCGCTGATGTCCATCGCCGCCAGTTGGGCAATGTTCTTGCCGTTAAGCCTAAAGTGGAGCGCCTCGCGGTTGAGCCTTGCCCCTTCACAATCGGGACACACGGCACGCGAGAAGAACTGTCCTGCCCACTTCTGGGCCTGGCTGGTGGCGGTGTCATCCTGCTGCATCTCGATATACTTGACCAGTCCGTCAAAAGCCATGAAGTAGTTGCTTGTGCTCAAAGTCTCGGTGCGCAGGCTCAGTCGTTCGGTAGTACCGTTCAGGATGTCGTTGAGCGCCTCCTCGGGCAACTCGTTCAACGGCGTATCGAGCGTACACCCGTATTTTTCACAGATTGCGGCAATCTGCCAGAATATCTGCACATTCTTGTATTTTCCCAACGGCATAATGCCTCCCGCGCGGATGGTCTGCGTCATGTCGGGCATAATTTTGTCGCGGTCGATGATGTTCACATATCCCAGACCCTTACAGCGGGGACAGGCACCCAGCGGGGAATTGAACGAGAAATTGTGGGGTGCCGGTTCCATGTAGGACAGTCCTGTGGAGGGGTCCATGAGCGAACGGCTGTAGTAGCCCACGCTGCCGTCGGCATCATCGAGGACCATCAGCTGACCGTTGCCTTGCTTGAAGGCCAGGTCCACTGTGTCGGCGAGACGCTTGCAATCCTTGTCTGATACCTTCAAGCGATCCACCACAAGTTCCACACTGTGGTTGACATAGCGGTCTAGCTTCATGCCAAAAGTGATTTCCCGCAATGTGCCGTCCACACGCACGTTGATGTAGCCTTTCTTGCGCAGGTTCTCGAACAGGTCCTTGTAGTGACCCTTGCGGTTCTTGACCAGCGGCGCGAGGATATAAACCTTGTGCTTATTGTAACGCTTGAGTATCAGGTCGAGAATTTTCTCGACTGTATATTTGACCATGCGCTCACCCGACACATAGGAATAGGCATCGGCTGCACGGGCATAGAGCAGGCGCAGGTAGTCATAGACCTCGGTCGTGGTGCCTACAGTGCTGCGGGGATTGCGGTTGACGCCCTTCTGCCCTATCGAAATGACGGGGCACAGGCCTGAAATCTTGTCCACGTTGGGACGCTCCAGCATCCCAAGCATATTGCGGGCATAGGAAGAAAAAGTCTCGAGATATCGACGCTGTCCCTCAGCAAACACCGTGTCAAATGCCAGCGACGACTTGCCGCTGCCACTCAATCCCGTCACTACAGTCAACTTGTAGTGGGGAATCTCCACGTCGATGTTCTTGAGGTTATGGACTCGCGCGCCCAGCACCTCAACACTCTCGATATCCTGCCCGTTCAGTTTCATTTTCAGACTCTTAACTATTTAATGATGAAAGAAAGACCGCCTATCATCTTTGACAAGAGCCGTCATCTCTCATCTCTAAATTCTAAACCCTAAACTCTAAACTTCAAGTTGATAAAGTGTACACGTTACCAACTTGAATACTTAATCGATGACCCAGTCCTTGTTATAAACGGTGTAAGTACACTTGCTGCGCAACAGATTGCCCTGTTTCGGCACGCGCACCTTGTAGGTCTTACCCGAGGCATTGGTCAACTTGGTCGAGCGTATCCACGGGTTGGCCTCACGCAACTGGGCGTAGGTGATGCCCTTGTCTTTGGCCCAGTCTACCCAACTGGCAACACTTCCGGTAACGTCAACAGTGGTATAGGGCACCGGCTGGTACAAATGCTTGCGCGAAAAACGGTAGCCGTAGCGCTTGGGGTTCTCCATCAGCAACTTGTAAGCGATGATGCGAAACACATATCTTGACGTTTCCTGCACCAGATAGAGGTCAAATGAGTTGTCCACTTTCTGTTTTGACAATTCACTTGTAATGCGCTGCATTCCAGCATTATAGCTTGCAGCAACAGTAGGCCAGTTCCCATATTTCTTATAGGCGGCTTTAAGATATTTGCAGGCGGCGACGGTCGATTTCTCAGGGTCGAACCGCTCGTCCACCTCGTCGCTCACCTCCAGGCCATAGTCCCGTCCTGTGCCAGCCAACAGCTGCCACAATCCGGCGGCCTTAGCGCTGGAATAGGCGTTATAATCCATCGAACTCTCGGTCACTGCAAGATACAGGAAGTCCAGAGGAACACCCTGTTCCTTTAATATCTTGGACAATGCCGGGAAATAACGGTTGGCGCGCTTGAAACACAGCTCTGACGTCGTCTGACCATAAATCACCCCTGTCAACTCGCGGTCCAGGCGCTCGGCCATGTCAAAACGGTCAAAACTGATTTTATCTCCGGCAAAAGTCACGCTCATCGGGATGTCAGGACTTGCCGTTACGCTGAACACTGGCGATGACGTGCCAGCATTGCTGTATTCTCGCTTGAGTTGGGCTTGCGCTACGCATGACCAAGCCATCACCAGCGCAGCCATCACAATGATTTTCTTCATACCATTAATATCCTGTACCTCCAGTGACATCACTTGAAGTGCCCGCGGCGCCTTTCTTGTAGCGCAGGATGGAAATGTCACCACGTTTCTTATATTTCACACCATCGCTTCCCGTAGCCGTTACTACGTAGAAGTAAACACCGGTATCGACGAGTTTACCATGATAGGTGCCGTCCCAACCAGAACTCGGATCGGTAAACTCACACACCAGATTACCCCAGCGGTTGAAAATCCAGCAATGGAACTCCACGAGGGACTTATAGTGCACTTTCCACACGTCGTTAACGCCAGGAGTCGAGCCAGGAGAGAACACGTTGGGACATTCCAACTCGCTCTCGCTCACCGAGATAATATAGGTTTCACCATAAGCCTCGCAAGTGCCAGAAGCATTGGCAACCATGTATCGCATATAGTAAGTGCCCGCATCGCTCAACGAGTAATCCACCTCATCCTGGTTAAACTGCAGGATGACATTTTCAAAATCGGGGTCCGTTGCCATTTCCCACTCACGATAGACCACTGCATCAGAGGGGTAACCGGTAAACACTAAGTGAGCAGGGGCCGAGCCACCCGTTAATCCGCCTTCCAGTTTCGTCGTTTTGCCTTCGTGGTCTATAAGAACAGCAACAGAGTTACAGTTCACGGCCTGGGTATAGAAATAGACATCCTCGATGGCCACTTCTTCAATACCCCATTCCCTCAGGAAACGGTCCCCGCTGAGCCGGAACTCGGTATCGCACAGCGGAGGCGCAATCTCTACACCCTGATCCAGAGCAACGAAGTTCTCGACGACCTCCTTCTGTTCCCAACTGCCGTGAATCGAGTCGCTCCACACGAGCGTTAAGTCATTGTAGACCAGTTCAATCTCGCGGTCCAGCACTTGGCGTCGTCCGTCAATGTCATAATAAGGGATAGCGTCCCCATGACCGTCAATGTTAAACGTCAACAGGTTGCACGGCAACTCATTGTTGATGAACATGTCATTCAGTTCCAGATAGTAGTCGGCATAATTCACCACCCAACAGTAGTATGGAGCGTTGTTGCCCTCCTGTATCTTGTAACCGGTGTTGGGTATAATCTTATCCAGCGTGGTTGACATCCCGTTCCAGCGGATATCAGAAACAGGCTCGATAACAAGATTACCGTTATGATAGTTATAGCTTTCCCATGTCGCCGGTTCACCGGTCGATGAGTTGACGCTCATTCTCACGCCATCGGTATCGTACACGACATATATCTTGTTCAGGCTGGTATGGTTATCCGATAAGGTTATCTCAATGGGACGATACTCTCCATATCCAGTAAACTCCACCTGGCCGCTCGCCGACAACAAGGCCAGCGCGGCTGCCATGAGCGAAATCATTCTCTTGTTCATAGTGCGCACTTGATATTTCTTTATATATATAACGTGAAGCCACACTGGTTATTGCCCCGACCAGGAAACAATAGTGCAAGCCGAGAGGCGCCAGACTTGAGATATGCCACAGCCTATAGGATGTAGGCAATGACGGCGTTGATGTCGGCGATAGTTACCTCGCCATCGCTGTTCACGTCGGCTCGGCCTTCATAGATGTCAGGATGTCCCAGTATGATGCTGATAACACAATTCACATCGGCGATGCTCACCTCGCCATCAGCGTTCACGTCACCCTTGAGTGAATCAACTTTTCCCGTGAGATAGCCAGGACTGCTTGAACCGCGGTCAATACGGGCATAAGTGGCATCCACATGTTTCTCATCATAAACTGTGCCCTTGCCACCGACAAGACTAGTGCAGCCAGCAAACATTTCACTGGACTCTGTCACGTTACTTGTACTCCAGCCCTTGCCGGCAAATATTGTTTCCAGATGCTTGCAGCCAGCAAACATGCCTCCCATGTCGGTCACACTTGAGGTGTTGAAGCGACTCAAGTCAAGGGATGGCAGGGAATCGCAGCCCTGGAACATATATTCCATCTCGGTCACATTCCTGGTATTGAAACCGCTCAAATCAATATCATTCAAGGACTTGCAGCCACTGAACACATAACCCATGTATTTCACATTCGAGGTATTGAAGCCGCTCAAGTCAATAGTGGTCAAATACTTGCAGCCAGCGAACATGCCAGCCATGTCTTTCAGATTATCTGCCTTGAAGCCTCTCAGGTTAAGGGAGGTCAAAGTATCGCAATCCGAGAACATGCGCGCCATATTTGTTACTCTTGAAGTATTAAAACCGCTCAGGTCGAGCGAAGTCAAAGAATCACAGTCACTGAACATCGCCCACATGTTTGTCACATTCTCGGTATTGAAATTGCTCAAATCAATGGATTTCAACGATTTACAACCAGCGAACATTCTTCTCATGTCGGTCACTGAGCTGGTGTTTAAACGATTGATTCCAGTAATGGAATCCAGCTCAGCCATTCCGCTAAACCAACCGTAAGTGGATATGGGACGGGCTGCGACAAAGGTGCTGTCTAACAGCACATGTCTGACATTCCTTGCATGAGCAGACCAACCAGGCTGATTTGTGCCTTTATTCAGCGAATATGGCGTGCCAGGGCGGGTTCTGCGCTCTTCATCGTAGTAGAAAGTCAGCGTCGTTTCATCATTGGAAAGCAGTGCATAGGACAAATCTGTGGAGGATAGATAACCCGGATTGCTTGAGCCACCGTCGATATGGGCACGGGTGGCATCCACATGGTTCCCATCATAGACTGTACCTTGCTCACCGACAAGCTTGGTGCATCCATAAAACATGTTGCTGGATTCAGTCACGGAATCTGTACTCCAGTTATAGTCAACATATATTGACTCCAGATGACTGCAGTTATAGAACATGGAATCCATGTTCCAGACATTCGTGGTATTAAAGCTACTCAAGTCAAGAGAAGTCAAGGACTTGCAGTTAGCAAACAGGTGATACATGATTCCCACATTCTCAGTGTTGAAGCCACTCAAGTCAAGGGAAGTCAAGGACTCGCAGCCATCAAACATCGACCAGATGTGCGTTACATTTGAGGTATTGAAGCTGCTCAAGTCAAGAGATGTCAAGGATTTGCAGCCTTCAAACATAAATCTCATCTCTGCAACACGCTCAGTGTTGAAACCACTCAGGTCAAGGGATGACAAGGATTCACAGCCATAGAACATACCTGCCATATCTCTCACGCGCTCAGTGTTGAAACCACTCAGGTCAAGGGATGACAATGATTCGCAGCCATAGAACATGCCTGGCATATCTGTTACGCGCTCAGTATTGAAGTCGCTCAAGTCAAGGGATGACAATGATTCGCAGCCATAGAACATGAGTGCCATGGATTCGACATTCGAGGTATTGAAGCCGCTCAAGTCAATAGAAGTCAAGGATTGACAATTGCCAAACAAGTATGCCATATCTCTCACGCTCTCGGTGCTGAAACCACTCAGGTCAAGCGATGGCAAGGATTCGCAGCCATTGAACATTTCGCTAATGTCTATTAAACTTGAGTTGCTGAGGCCACTCAAGCCTATGGAAGTCAAAGATTTGCAGCCATAGAACATCCTTTCCATATTTCTCACATTAGAGGTGTTAAAACCACTCAGATCAAGGGTTGGCAAAGATACACAGCTTTCGAACATCCTTCTCATGTCTGTCACACTCGACGTGTTGAAACCGCTCAAGTTAAGGGATTTCAAAAATGTGCACGCACCGAACATCCCCCACATGTTTGTCACATTCTCGGTGTTAAAACTACTCAAGTCAAGGGATACCAAAGAATGGCAGGAGGCGAACATCTCACGCATGTTTGTCACACTCGACGTGTTGAAGCCACTCACATCAAGAGATGGCAAAGAGTCACAGCCTTCGAACATGCCACTCATGTCTGTCACACTCGACGTGTTGAAACCACTCAAGTTAAGGGATTTCAAAGATTCGCAGCCCCTGAACATGAATGCCATGTTTTTTACATTCGAGGTGTTGAAGCCGCTTAAGTCAAGGGATGCCAAAGACTCACAAGCAGCAAACATCATTTCCATGTTTGTCACATTCGAGGTGTTGAACCCACTCACGTCAAGAGATGAAAATGAGCAACCAGCAAACATCATTTTCATGCTTGTCACCTTCGATGTATTAAAGCCCCTCACATCAAGAGATTGCAAACGCGAGGATGTTAAAAACATGGAATCCATGTTAGTCACATTCGAGGTGTTGAAGCCACTCACATCAAGAGATGAAAATGAGCAACCAGCAAACATCGCACTCATGTCTGTCACACTGGAGGTCTTGAAACCACTCAAGTCAAGCGATGGTAAATGAGAGCAACCAAAAAACATTCTGCTCATGTTTGTCACACTGGAGGTGTTGAAGCCACTCACGTCAAGAGATGTCAAAGAATAGCAATAATAGAACATGCCACCCATGTCTGTCACCGAACTGGTATTTAAATATTCGATTCCAGAAATGGAACGAAGGCGATACATTTGGTTAAACCAATAGTGAGTGGAAGTGGGACGGGCAGTTGCAAATGAAGGGTCAAACACCACCCGAGTAATACCAAACCTGTTCCCATGCCAATCGGGAACACCGTCCCCAGTATTCAATGAATAGGACGTGCCCTGGCGGGTGCTGCGCATTTCATCAAAGTAGAACGATAGCGTGCTGTCGGCCTCGGTAAATACCGAGTAGGCTTCTTGTGCCGTGGCTACAATTGATACAAGCATCAGCAACAGCAGCATCAGGCATCGGCCCATGGAATTCTGGAAATATAATGGTCGTTTCATCGTCAAAAGTTTATAGCTGGTTAAATATTCTATCTAAACTGCAAAGGTAGTGCAAAATTCCGATTAAGCGAGAACAATGAAAGCTTGTTTTCATTGTCGAGCGTGAGGAATTTATCCAACCCGAAGACAATGCCAAATTTATTTGAGCATTGTTAATGCGCCGCCTACCTTCGGCAAACACCTGAAGCCAAATTTTCTTGTCATCTCTTGTGAAACGTCCCCCAATGAGGCGACAAACAACGGCACAAAGAACTCCACGCCCTCGAAAACGAGGGCGTGGAGAGTCCTTTTAGGTTGCAAAGCTATCATTTCAGCTTCAGCGATTCCATTACCTTCAGTACGACCTCGTTGTCGGCAGTTTTCACGTTGGTAGTGTTTACCTTGATGATGCCGTTCTCGCCGTCGCCAATCTTCAGGATGGCAGAGAAGGCGTCGCCTGCTTCCTGTTTCCAGAGGAATGTGGCATAAGTGTTGTTGCCGAGGGTCTTTTCTCCAAGGTCTTCCATGCCTTTGATGTCCATCTCGATCTGTTGAGACTGCTTGTAGTTGGCTTGCTCGTCATAGACGAAGTTCAAACCCTCTTTATATTCCTGGCCGGCACTGATTTCGTTATCCTTGATGACACGAACCTCCCATCCCTCGGGGATGTCGATGCTGAACTTCTCACAGGAAACGGTGCAGGGGCCTTTGCTTCCCTCTTTCACCTCACCGGTTGCCTCGGCAGTTTGTTCTGTTGCCGCACCTTCGGCATTTTCGCCGTCCTGGGCCGTCTTGTTGCCACAAGCTGTGAAAGCAATGGCTGCTGCAATCATAATCGCGAATAGATAAACTTTTTTCATTATCTCAATGATCAACAGATTACTTTCTTATTTGCTTATCATTAGGTCACTCTTACAACTCGGGTATGCCAAGCTCCTGCATGGTAGTCTGGATCCATTCGTCGGTGATCACCTTGCCACCTTCAGATTGCTTGGCAAGACTTGCCAATTCCTCCATCAACGCGGGGACATCGGCATATTTCTTGGTGACTTCTTCCAGCTCTGCGGGCTGGGCCTCGTTCATTGCTACGGCAAAAGACTTATAGCCCTCCAATGCCGTCTTAAACTGTGCCTTCCACTCGTCAGCGCTCCAATTGGCACCTTCGGCCTTGGCTTTTGCCACAATGTCGGCAAGTGATGCCGGCTGTTCGGCCTCTGCTGCGGGAGCCTCTTCTGCTACCTGCTCGGTCTGTTCAGCCTCTGTGGCGGTTTCTGCACTCTTGTTGCCACATGAGGTCACAAACACACCTGCAGCAACGATGATAAAACTGAATAATAACTTTTTCATAAATCTAAATGGTTTAAAAAATTAATAATGTAGTTCTTTGTTCGTCTGTCATTTATTTCATCAACTTATGTTGATATTGGTGCAAAGATAGTATAAAAAAGTGCTAATTTTGGTTGATAAAACCACAAAAAAGGATGAATTATTTTTTTATCTTCCAAAATGCGGAAAAACAAGGTCCGCTCAGACTAAATAGGCTCCGCACATGGCCGGAAACGGCGAAATAACTGAAGATGAATTTGGCATTGTGTCCGGGTTACACTACCTTTGCAGGAACAAAATTCACATTAATATATAAGAGACATGGAACAGAACGAGATGAACGGAATGCCGCGCCGTGAGCGCGCGGTGATGTTTAAACGCGACCATAACTGCTGCCAGGCAGTGCTGCTGGCCTTCGCTCCCGAACTGCAGTTGCCTGAAGAAAAACTGCTGGCGATGGGAGCCTGTTTCGGTAGCGGAATGGGCTGCATGGAAGAGACGTGCGGTGCCCTGTGCGGCGCCCAAATAGCGCAGGGGTTGCTAAAATTTGACAACCGCCGCATGAACCCTCAGGCAAGCCAGTTGAGGGCTGAATTTGAGATGCGTTGCGGAGCCACCCGATGCAAGGACCTGAAGGGCGTGGGCAGCGACCGTGGCGTGCTGTGCTCCTGTGAGGATTGCGTGCGCCATGCAGTGGACTCGCTTGAAGAAATGCTGTAACACGACATCCCCTCTACCCCGTCAAGCCAAAACATATCATACTCAAAAAAACTATACAAAAACATAGCAATCAATTGGCGAAATTTAAGTAATTTTGCAGTCCAATTAACGCGAGTATTTTATTAAGATTTATATAACTATCACTCTAACATACAGATAACAATCATGGGATGGTTTTCATTCACTCAAGAAATCGCTGTCGATTTAGGAACAGCCAACACCATTATCATCCATAACGACCGCATCGTCATCGACGAGCCGTCGGTCGTAGCACTCGACTCCAAGACCAACAAGCCTATCGCCGTGGGTGAACGTGCCCGCGAGATGCACGGCAAGGTCCATGAGGGTATCCGCACCGTTCGCCCCTTGAGCGATGGCGTAATTGCCGACTTCAACGCCGCCGAGCACATGATTCGCGGCATGATTAAGAAAGTGAGCGCCAAGAACCACTGGTTCTCGCCCTCGCTGCGCATGGTAGTATGCGTCCCCTCGGGTTCGACCGAGGTCGAAATCCGTGCCGTCCGCGACTCGGCAGAACACGCCGGTGGCCGCGACGTCTATATGATTTATGAGCCCATGGCTGCAGCACTGGGTATCGGTCTTGACGTCCTCGCTCCCGAGGGCAACATGATTGTGGACATCGGTGGCGGTACGACCGAAATCGCTGTCATCTCGCTGGGCGGTATCGTGAGCAACAAGAGCATCCGCACCGCCGGTGACGACTTGACCGAGGACATCCAGGAGCACATGCGCCGCGCCCACAACGTGCGCGTGGGTGAGCGCACTGCCGAGGCCATCAAAATCAATGTCGGCTCGGCATTGACCGACCTGGGCGCTGAGGCCCCCGAAGACTTCATCATCCACGGTCCCAACCAGGTGAACTCTTTGCCTCTGGAGGTTCCCGTGACCTATCAGGAGGTGTGCCACTGCATCGAGAAGTCGATTTCCAAGATTGAGGCTGCCGTGCTGAGCGCCCTGGAACAGACTCCTCCCGAGCTGTATCAGGACATCGTCCACAACGGTATCTTCTTGACTGGTGGCGGTGCCCTGCTGCGTGGTCTGGACAAGCGCTTGACCGACAAAATCGGCATCGAGTTCCATGTCGCTGAGGATCCCTTGCACGCTGTCGCCAAGGGTACCGGTATCGCTTTGAAGAACATCAAGCACTTCAAGTTCCTCATGCGCTGATTTTGAGACTTTAGCGGGTATCCGCGAGGGGCTAATGGCTATCTGCTAAAAGCTAAAAGCTCATCTGATGAATAATCTGCTCAACTTTTTCGTCAAACACAGTGCGTGGTTCATTTTCGCTATCTACGTGATATTGAGCCTCGTGCTGCTGTTTAAGGATAATCCATACCAGCAGAGCGTCTATCTGACGTCGGCCAACTCGGTGAGCGCCGCCGTCTATAAGGCGTTCAGTAATGTCACGTCCTATTTCCACCTGCGTGACATCAACGAGAGCCTGCAAGAACGCAACGCTGCGCTGGAGATGGAACTGATTGAGCTGCGCAAACAGATGAGCGAACTGGAGCTGCTCTCGCCCGACTCGCTGCACCAACCCGTTCTCAAGCAGTATTCCTTTGTGATGGCTCAGGTCATCAGCAACAGCATCGCCCAGCCCAACAACTACATCACCATCAACCGTGGGCACATGGACGGTATCAGGCCTGAGATGGGCGTTATCGACCAGAATGGCGTGGTGGGCATCGTCAACGTCGTGGGACCTCATGCATCGAGGGTCATCTCGCTGCTCAACCCGCACGTCAGGTTATCGTGCAAGCTGCGCAATTCCAACTTCTACGGCAGTCTTGTGTGGGACGGTAAAAGCCCGCAATATGCTGTGCTCGAGGAGTTGCCCAAGCATGTGAAATACCATACCGGCGACACCATCGTCACCAGCGGCTATTCGGCAGTATTCCCGCCGGGCATCATCGTGGGCACCATTCAAGGCATAGCACGAGGCACTACCGACAGCTTCGTGTCGTTGCGCATCAAGCTGACGACCAACTTCAGCCAGCTGAGCAGCGTGCGCGTCATTACCAACAGCATGAAGGAGCAGATTGACGCCCTGAGACGTGCCGAGCAAGGCATCGACACCGCTGCCAACATCGAGACGCGTCCCGAAATCAAACCCGAAATCATCGACGTGGTTCCCGACCAGGAGAAGCCCAAGAAGGCGGACTCCAAGCACGACCAACCTGCCCAACCCAACCAGGTCCAGTCGCCCCAACCCGTCCAAGCCGTCGAACCCGATAATAACCAAGGAGGAGAAGAACAGCCATGACCAAGACCGTACTGCAATTCATAGCCCTCTTTTTCGCCCTCGTGGTGGTGCAACTGGTGTGCAACAAGATTGTGTTGTTCAACGTGGCAATGCCTGTAGTGTTCATCTATCTCATCCTGCGCCTACCGGTCAACCTGCATGGCGGTTGGGTGCTGACCATCGCGTTTTTCTCGGGACTGATTATCGACATCTTCAATAACACGCCCGGCATGAATGCGCTGGCATGCACCATCATCGCTGCTGTGCGCCGCCCCGTGTTCAACGCCTTTATCTCTCGTGAAAACGACATGAACATCCCCATCCCGTCGGTGGACTCGATGGGCGTGGGCGACTATTTCAAGTACATGGCAACGCTGGTGACGCTCTATTGCACGCTGATTTTCCTCATCCAGGCATTCACGCTCCACGATATCGTGCTTACCCTGGCACGCATCGCCGCCAGCAGTGTGCTGTCAATCATTATCATCTTTGGGTTGGACACTCTAGTGAGCACACGCCGTGAGAAAAGATTATAACCTGGAGAAGCGCAAACTGGTCATCGGTGGCTTTATCGTGGCGATTGTCATCATCTACATCATTCGCCTGATACAGCTGCAGGTGCTTGACAACACCTATAAGGCCCATGCCGACAACAACGCCTTCATGGAGAAGGTCATCTATCCGTCGCGAGGGCTTATCTATGACCGCAACGACTCGCTGGTGGTTTATAATGTGCCCGAATATGACTTGGTGATGATTCCCAAGGATGTGACGCCGTTTGACACGGTGGACTTCTGCAACACGGTGCGCATCACCCGCGAGGAGTTTGACCATCGCTGGCAGGAAATGAGAAAAGGGCGCAGTTTCTCGGCATTCACCCAACAGGTGTTCATGAACCACCTCACACCCGAGGATTATGGGCGATTGCAGGAGAAACTGTACCGTTTCCCCGGCTTCTATGTCGTGCAGCGCATCCTCAGGCAATACAACTATCCTGTCGCTGCCAACGTGCTGGGCGACATCCGTGAGGTCAACGCCCGCGACATCGAGAACGACGACTACTACCGCCCCGGTGATTATACGGGCGATTTGGGCATCGAGAAGAGCTACGAGACCTGGCTGCGTGGTGTCAAGGGTAAAGAAATCCTCATCCGCGACGCGACGGGTAAAATCAAGGGCCATTACAACGACGGTGCCGATGACGTCTCTCCGGTTGCAGGCAATAACCTGAAACTGAGCATAGACATCGGCCTGCAGGCCTATGGGGAATTGCTCATGCAAGGCAAAGTGGGCGCCATCGTCTGCATCGAGCCCAAGACGGGCGAAATCTTGGCACTGGTTTCCAGTCCCAGCTACGATCCTGCACTGCTCATGGGTAAGGAGCGTGGCAAGAACTACCGCGACCTGGTCAATAACAGGCTCAAGCCGCTGTATGACCGCTCCATCATGGCAGCCTATCCTCCCGGCTCGACCTTCAAGCCCAGTCAGGGTCTGATTTTCCTGCAAGAGGGTATCATCACCACCAGCACCATGTTCCCTTGCCACCGCGGCTATGTCAACGCCGGATTGCGTGTGGGCTGCCACGGCCACGGCTCGCCCATCAACCTGAAACCCGCCCTGCAGACATCGTGCAACGCCTACTTCTGCTGGGGATTCAAGTACATGATGGACAAGCGCAGTAAGTATGGCTCAACGGGCAAGGCATTTGAGGTGTGGAAGAACCACATGGTGTCGATGGGCTACGGGTACAAACTGGGCATCGATATGCCCGGCGAGAGCCGCGGTTTTATCCCCAACACGGCGTTCTATGACAAAATCTATGGTGCAGGGCAATGGGTGGGACAGACCATCATCAGCGATGCCATCGGACAGGGCGAAATCCTTGCTACCCCGCTCCAAATCGCTAACCTGAGCGCCACCATCGCCAACCGTGGCTACTATATCACCCCACACGTTGTCAAGAGCATTGAGGGCGTCGGCGTGCTCAAGAAGAACATCGAGCGCCACGATACAGACATCGACAAGCTCTACTATGACGACATCGTCCAGGGTATGCGCATGGCGGTATTGGGCGGCACCTGTACCCGCGCCAACATCCCTGGCCTCGACGTGTGCGGCAAGACCGGTACGGCTCAAAACCCCCATGGTCGTGACCACTCGGTATTTATGGGCTTTGCGCCGATGAACGACCCCAAAATCGCCATCTGCGTCTATGTCGAGAATGCAGGCTTCGGCGCCGCATTCGGTGTACCCATCGGGGCGCTGATGATTCAGCGCTACCTGCGCGGCAACTCGCCTGGACTGCAGGCACAGGGCCGTGCGATGGCAAGCCGCCACACCATCACATATCCCAAGGTGAAGAAAACCACCTCCGACACTAAGGCCGACAACAATAAGACCAATAACAAGTCATCAAAACCCGTTTCTAGCGATGGAAGTAAGGAATGAAGATGAAAACACCAACCTATTGAGGTCAGTGGACTGGTTTACCATTGTCCTGTACCTTATCATGGTCGTAGCGGGAGCGGTGAGCATCTATGCCGCGACCTATGACTATGACAAGGCGAGCATGTTTGACCTGAGCGAATTCTCGGGCAAGCAGTTCATGTGGGCTGGATTGTCGTTCCTCATCGGTTTCTCGTTGCTGCTCATCGACAGGCGCATCTATGAAGCCTACGCCTACCCCATCTACGGGTTCATGATATTGCTGCTGATAGCCACCATTTTTGTCGCCCCTGACATCAAGGGCTCCCGTTCTTGGCTCGTGTTTGGCCCCGTGAGTCTGCAACCGGCAGAGTTCGCCAAGGCGGCGACGGCTCTAGCACTGGCCAAGCTGTTCAGCACCTATGGTTTCACACTGAACGGCTGGCGCAACTATGCCATTGCCATCGGCATCATCCTGCTGCCCATCCTGTGCATCATCTTGGAGCGAGAAACAGGTACTGCGCTGGTTTACACCGCTCTTGTCTTTGTCCTTTATCGCGAGGGCATGTCGGGTTTCGTGCTGTTTGCAGCATTGATGGCAGTGGTCTATTTTGTTGTAGTTCTCAAGTTTGCGGCAATGACCTTCATGGGTATCCCGCTGGGCATGGTCATCGCCTTTATCATGGTGATGACACTCATCGTGGGTATGCTGCTGGTCTATTGCCGTTCATGGATATTGGGACGTAACGTCCTCATCGGCTATCTCGTGGCAGGTGCTATCGCCGTGGGCTTGTCGTTGGCTGGCGTGAACGTCAACGGTTATGCCTTCTTCCTGACCGTCATCATTCTGTCGCTGCTCTATCTGTTGTGGGGCATGTTGCATGACATCAACCTTAAGAAGGTGCTCATGACCGTCTGCTTTGCTGCTGCTTCAGTGATGTTTATGTTCATGGTGAACATCGCGTTTAACAAGGTGCTGGAACCGCATCAGCAGACGCGCATCAAGGTCACCCTGGGCATCGAGGAGGACCTGCGGGGTGCGGGTTACAACGTCAACCAGAGCAAAATTGCCATCGGCAGCGGCGGCATCACGGGCAAAGGCTTCCTACAGGGCACCCAGACCAAACTCAAATATGTGCCCGAGCAGCACACCGACTTCATCTTCTGCACCATCGGCGAGGAACAGGGCTTTGTGGGCAGCGTGACTGTGCTGATATTGTTCTTGGCGCTCATCCTACGCGTCATCACCCTTGCCGAACGCAACCACTCCACTTTCACTCGTGTGTATGCCTATTGCGTCGCGTCCTACCTCATCTTCCACCTAGCCGTCAACATCGGCATGGTCATCGGTCTATGTCCCGTCATCGGCATCCCGCTACCCTTCTTCAGCTACGGTGGCTCCTCGCTGTGGGGCTTCACCTTCCTCCTGTTCATCCTGCTGCGCCTCGACGCCGACCGCGGCAACTACGGCTCCTGGTAAAAACGCCGTTTCCGCAAAATGTTTAGTCCAGTTAAGTCGAATTGCGAACTTTTCGCAATGAAAAGCCCGCAATTCATAATTATACCAATTCTCTAAAAAGACAAAGAGAATTGAGAGAAAAGCTATTTAGGTATAATATCGTCTCGCTTAGTCATGTCTTCTTCATAATAGCTTACGGCTAGTTATAGTGCCAAACGTAGTCCCATGTAGTTTCTTTTTACTCCTGGCGAGAATCCATCTCTACGCGTGATGCGACAAACCTTGTAACTTGCGTTCCATCGGCCGCCACGATGAACACGGCTCATGCCCGTTTCTGGACCAGTCGGATTAGTGACGGGATCCGCAGTATATAATGAATACCAATCATTTATCCACTCTTCAATGTTACCGTTCATATCATACAGACCCAACTCATTCGGTTTCTTGGTAGCCACTGGATGGAATGTGCCGTTGCTGTTTTCATTATACCACGCCACATCGTCAAGGTTATCACTACCAGCGTAAACATGTCCCTTGCTTTTGGTTCCTCCCCGTGCAGCAAACTCCCATTCAGCTTCGGTAGGCAAGCGGAAGTTCATACCCGTCAATTCATTGAGCTGATTAATAAACATCTGGCATTCATTCCAACTCACATTATACATCGGGCATTGCAAGTCATCGTTATTGCTGGGGCTGCCACCCATGACAGCATACCACAATTCACAAGTCACCTCGGTCTGACCGATGCTATAGTCCGACAGAGTTACTAGATGTGGGGGACTGGCAACAAACACTGTATGGTCACTATCTTCCTCCTCAGTAGTTCCCATCGTGAAAGTACCACCTTTCACGGGAATCATTGTAAAGGATATACCATTTACCGTGTAAACATCAGGATGGTCAACATCAAGGACAAGGCGCAAGCCGCCACT
Organism: uncultured Bacteroidales bacterium; assembly: GCA_902779125.1. Taxonomy (GTDB): domain Bacteria; phylum Bacteroidota; class Bacteroidia; order Bacteroidales; family Muribaculaceae; genus Sodaliphilus. The sequence continues at coordinate 32,209 of CACZAC010000014.1, forward strand.
GCTATTATTGCCTGTTGGTGTGAAGTTATCACGGAACGAGATACGGTTGTAATTATCTCCACCATTCCAACATCCACCACGCAACACCCGATTATTACCGGTTTCTGGACCAGTAGGGTTGGTTTGGTCATCAGCGGTGTACCTACTATACCAGTCATTGCACCACTCCCATACATTTCCCGTCATATCATAAAGACCCAATTCATTAGATGCTTTTGTGCCCACAGGATGAGTCATGTTGTTGCAGTTGGCAGAATGCCACGAAACAGCGTCCATGTCGTTGCTTCCCGCATATCTGTAACCTTGGCTCTTGTTGCCGCCTCTAGCTGCATATTCCCATTCAGCCTCTGTAGGCAGACGGAAAGTCCTACCTGTCAGTCGGTTCAATTCAGCGATAAATTCCTGGCAGTCCACCCAGGAAACTTTTTCAACGGGGCGCTGCAGGTCGCCTACAAAGTGGCTTGGATTATTACCCATTACAGCCAGCCACAACTCCTGAGTCACCTCAGTCTGTCCAATATTGAAACTCGATAAGGTTACTTTATGGACAGGCTTTTCATTATCCCTTGCTTCATCACCTTGCTCGGGTGTCGCTCCCATCATAAAGGTGCCACCTTCAATCTCCACCATAGTGAAAGACACGCCATTCACTGTAAATGTTTCTGTCAAGGGTTGAGTTGGTTCTTCTGGCTCTGAAGGCCAACTGCCACTTAGCAGATAGTCAATCAGGGTTGTCACGTCAGCAATGGAAATATCATTTGAGCCATCAACATCAGCATTATTAACATTGAACGGCACGACATCAGTTCCCAACAAATAATCAATCAAAGTACTCACATCGGCAATATTCACGCTACCATCAACATCTACATCACCTTTGAGGTTAGTATTAGGAACTGTCACATTGCATATTTCATCGGAAAATGCCACTTCGGAGCCTGCTGTTGTGGTGAACAGAATATTCTTTAACTGGATAGTGGCAGGTCCCTCAAGGTCCACACTCGCAATGACGTTAAATGTCACCAATGCACCGCTATTGCCGCTGTAGGCTTTGATAGTGGGCGAATAGGACATCACTCGAATGGCTCCATCGGCTTGCACCTGAGACGCTATATTATGATCACGACCTTTGCGGGTTGTAAGGTCAAAAATGTAATCCCCGTCTTCCTCTTCCACGCTCAGCCCGTAGGGCAAATAAAGGTCACATTGGAAAGCGGTATATGACACCTCATTATCTAATAGGATGCTTAAAGTGCGATTCTCACCTGGGGCTATGGTAAAATCTTCAATATAAAACCGGTTGGTGGCAGCGGCAAATAACGACATGACCGCCATCATCAGAAATGCAATTGTCTTCTTCATTTTCTTGTTATAATTGTTGCCTGCGAACTAGTAGTTCGCAGGCAGTTGGTTAATTATTTTATTACCTTAGATGTAGTGCGGGTGCCGTCAGTGTAGGTAGTTACGACTAAGGTCACGCCGCTCTCAGGACGGTCAACACGCTGGCCAGCCACATTGTAGTAGTCCACACGGGCAATGGTCTTAGCACTGTTCAGCTCGCTTATATTGGTCGTGCTGTTCACGCCGATGGTGAAGTTGTCGAGCAATACAGTCTGACAGTCAGCGGTCACCAGCTCAATGTCCTTCACACCGATAACATCCTCATTAGAGGACGTTGCCGTAACGTCAAAGGTCAGCAGAACACCATCATTGCCATTGATAGCGTCCAATTCAGGCGAAAAGCACAAAGTGCGTATGTCGCCATTATCCAAGGAATTCACAGCAAGGGCATGACCTCCTGCACGGTCTGTCAACTGGAAGTTGCTAGCCGTGAGGCCATCGGGAATATCCAAATCGAGCTGGAAGGCGGTGTAGGCCATCGCATTGTCAAGCAGGATGCTCACCTTGCGGGTTTCGCCGGGCTTGAGTGTGATGGCTCCGGCGCTCATGCAATCACCATTGTTGTACAAGGCGGGAGCACGTCGGGGAGCATTCTGAGTGGGATTGAGCACCATCCAAGCGATACGCGTCACATCGGTCACGGTGATGTTGTTGTCACCATTCACATCGGCAGCGCTAAAGATGAACGGTGAGGGATTCAATTCCAACACATATTGTGAAGTGACTACCACATCGGTCACCGTGACGGTGCCACTAGCATTGGCATCACCCAATAGATAGGCCTTCGTATGAACATTGGCAGCCACATCGGGGGCAGCGAGTTCCTCAAAGTCACTGTTGGTAAACAAAGTGTTCTTCAATTGAATGCTGTAGTCGGTATCGGCTTCGGCATTATCTGCCACCTTGACGGTGATGTAAAACAAGTCATCGCCACTGTTGCCCGTGAATGGCTTATAGTTTGACGAGTAGCACAACACTCGCACAGCACCATTTGAGACATCATCACTCATAAGGCTGTGGGTGCGTGTCATGCGTCCTGAAGGATCAATGAGATATTCCCCGTCTTCCTTCACAATCTCCAGACCTTCAGGCAAGAAGATGTCTGTCTGGAACGAGACAATGCTTTCAGTATTCGTCATCATAACAGGGATAACAATCGTTTCTCCACTGAACGCGCTGGTGTCGTTCATCGACAAATAATTGTCAAAGTCACTTAAGTCTGGCAAAACAGTCACTTCACAAGAGGCGCTCAAGTTGGAGCCATCGGTAGTTGTTGCGGTGATGATGGCAGTGCCGTGAGTAATCGCGGTTACTAAGCCATTATCATCAACATTTGCAACAACAGGATCACTACTCGTCCATGCTATTGTTTTATTGGTAGCATTAGCAGGCACCACAGTCGCAGACAATTGTAAAGTTTCACCCTTAGCCAGTTCGGCGCTACTCTCGTTTAAATAAAGAGATACAACCAATTGTTTGACAATAAGGTCACATGTGGCGCTCAAGTTGGAGCCATCAGCTGTCGTGGCTGTGATAGTCGCAACTCCTGGACCAACTGCTGCTACTAGACCATTATTGTTAACAATAGCAACCGCACTATTGCTAGTGGACCAGGTAACTGCGTTATTCGTAGCATTACTGGGTTGTATAGTTGTTGTTAGCAGCATGGTCTCGCCCACAGTCATCTCGGCGCTGTTCATATTCAGAGCTATCGAAGTGGCATGGACTTGCACACTAACCGTGCATGTAGCACTCAAGTTACTGCCATCGGTTGTGCGCACGGTGATAGTCACCGTCCCGGTGCCGACGGCACCGATATTGAGGCGTGTGTTGTTCACAACTTGAGTCACTATCACGTCATTGTCGGGGATAATCCATTCCAACGTCTTGTTGTCTGCGTCAGCAGGCAGCACAGTTGCAATAAGCGTGTGCATGCCATTGGGCTCGAGAGAAAGTTGGTTATCACTCAGCGTAAGGCTCTCTACCAGCAACGGTGAGACAGTCACATGGCAGGCGACACGCACGTTATCAATCATAGCCACAATGTCGGTTTCACCCATAGCAACGGCCGTAACCAGACCGGTACTGCTCACCGTAGCTACAGCAGGATTCATACTCAACCAGGTCACAGATGTGTTGGTAACACCACTAGGTTGAAGAGTGGCTGTAAGCTGTGCGGTTTCACCCTTGGATATCGCGACTGAGGACTTGTTCAACTTGATAATAACGGCACGCACATACGCCTCCTCTACGATGTTAGCAAACTCACCCCAACCCTGGGATGTAAAATACCTCATTCTACTTCCAGCAGGCACATAGAGCGTTTGCGGGTTGGCAAAAGCACCCTCTCCACAAGGTCGCGGATCTGTTGCTGAAACGTAAGCAACGCTGATGCCATTGGAGAAAGCCCCGGCTGCGATGTTTTCTATATTATCGCCGATGACCACGGCGCCGCAAGTTCCTTTAAAGGCACCTGAAACGATGGTTTTCACGCTATTGGGCAACACTAAAGTTTTGCCGCTCATCGCCAATGTCGGCATCCCAGCAGGGATGTTTTCTACTCCATTACCGAATTGCAAGGTAGTGAGCGAAGTATTAAAAGATGTACTTCCAATAGATGTGCAATTCACAGCATCCCAAATGACAGTTTTTAATCTATCGCAGTTATAGAACGCATAATCACCGATAGTTATAACAGAGTTGGAGATAGTGACACTTGTCAGACTAGTACATTTATAGAACGTACGATAACCGATTGAAGCAAGTGAGTTTGGAATATTGATGCCTGTCAACCCACTGCAGTTTTCGAAGGCGCTATTGCCAATGAAAGTAACAGAGTTGGGAATCGTTATACTAGTAAGACTGCTGCAACCATAGAACGCATTATTACCAATAGAGGTGACAGAATTGGGGATTGTGACGTTAGTCAGAGCACTACAGCCATTGAACACAGAGTTGCCAATTGAAGAAACAGAACTAGGGATTGTGATACTAGTCAACCCGCTGCAACCTGAAAAAGCATCCGGGCCAATGGACGTGATAGTGTTAGGAATCGTGACACTGGTCAACCCACTGCAGCCATAAAATGCATTGCTACCAATAACGGAAATTGAGCCAGGGATGACCAGATGCTTGACTTCCGCACCATTTAAAAACAAATGATGCGCGCAGGAGAGAGGATTAGCATTATTATCACTGAACTTAATATTACACCATGCCTCCAAATCAGTAATCTGAACACTGGCCATTCCACTGCAGCCTTCGAAGGCATCATAGCCAATGGAAGTAACAGAACTAGGGATGTTGATGCTGGTCAGTCCACTGCAGCCAAAGAACGCATCGTCACCGATTGTTGTGACAAGCGATGGGATATTGACACTAGTCAGTCCGCTACAGCCATTGAACGCATTGTCTCCGATTGTTGTGACAAGCGAAGGGATATTGATGTTAACTAGCCCGCTACAATAGTAAAAAGCATAATTACCGATTGAAGTGACTGAATTAGGGATTGTAACACTAATCAATCCACTACAGTTAGAGAACGCTCGATAACCGATTGAAACAACGGTATAGGTGATTCCTCCGTAAGTGACGGTTGAGGGAATGGTTACGTTCCCACTGTAATCACTGGAATAGGAGTCATTGACATAACTCTTATAAGTCACTTGTACTTTGTTGCCACTACGGTTATAGTAGATGCCATTGACCATAAAGTCATAGGCAGTGGCTGTAGCTGGCAGCAGGAGTGCCAGCAACAAGAGAATTGTTTGGATAATTCGTTTCATTGTTGTTAGTTATTATTATTTAGTTATTAGCTTCTTCAACTAAGAAATACGCAAATCATACGAATTTGTGCACTAGGAACAATTAGTTAAATCTGTAAAAAACGCAGTTTATTTAATAACCTTAGCAGTGGTGCAGGTACCGTCGGTATAAGTGGTAACAACTAGGGTCACGCCACTCTCGGGACGTTCGATACGTTGTCCGACAAGGTTGTAGTAATCTACTCGGGCGATAACTTTGGTGCCATTCAGTTCGCTCATGGTAGCTTCGCTGTTTACACCGATAGCGAAGCCGTCGAGTAACACGGTCATGCAATCGGCAGTCACTAGCTCAATGTCCTTCACGCCGATAGCACCTTCGATAGCAGCACCTGCTGTTACATCAAAGGTCAACAAAGCGCCATCATGGCCACTGATGACATCCAATGCGGGAGAATAGCACAAGGCGCGCAGGTCACCATTACCCAATGAATTCACGGCAAGGGCATGACCACCTGCACGGTCTGTCAACTGGAAGTTGCCTGCAATAAGGCCATCGGGAAGGCCCAGGTCAAACTGGAAAGCACTGTAGGCCATTGTATTGTCAAGCATGATGCTCACCTTGCGGGTTTCACCAGGCTTGAGTGTGATTGCTTCGGCGCTCATGCAGTCACCACTGTTCCACATTGCGGGAACACGTCGGGGAGCATTCTGAGTAGGATTGAGCACCATCCAAGCGATGCGAGTCACATCGGTCACAGTGATGTTCCCATCAGCATTTACATCGGCTGCCTCAAAGATAAACGGTTGAGGATTCTGCTCCAGCACATATTGAGCCGTTAATACCACATCGGTCACTGTCACGGCACCACTGCCGTTAACGTCACCTAATAGATAGGCCTTCACATTTAGGATGGCAGCCACATCTGGGGCAGCGATCTCCTCGAAGTCACTAGTCGTGAACAACGTGTTCTCTAGCTGAATGATGTAGTCCCCCTTGGCATCATCGTTGACTTTGACAGTGATGTAGAACAGATCATCGCCACTATTACCTGTGAAAGGTTTATAGTTCGACGAATAACACATCACACGTACAGCTCCACTGGAGACATCGTTGCTCATGATGCTATGGGTACGTGTCATGCGGTCCGACGGATCAATGAGGTATTCCCCATCTTCCTTAACAATCTCCAAACCTTCGGGCAATAGAATGTCTGTCTGGAAAGAAACGACTTGTTCTGCATTAGTCATAGCCACAGGAATGACTATTGTATCGCCATGGAACACTTCAACATCATTCAATGATAGATAGTTGTCATAATCACTTAATCTGTCGGTTACAACCACAGTACACGGGGCTCTTAGGTTACTTCCGTATCCAGTCGAAGCGGTAATAGTAGCATTACCTGGTGCAATTGCAGTGACTAGGCCATTGCTAGAAACAGTTGCAACCCGGCTATCACTCGTTGACCAATACAAGGTCTTGTTGGTAGCATTAGCAGGAAGCACGGTCGCCGACAGTTGCAAGGTCTCACCTACCTCCAACTTGGCGTTTTCTTGACTCAATACGACCTCGGTCGGCTGAATCTCTGTAACGAAAACGCGGCAAATGACAAATTTGCCTTGACAGATGGCCTGGATTTCACATTCGCCTGTTCCAACGGCAGTGACGACTCCATCTTTCACCGTCGCAACACTCTTATTTGTGGATTGCCAGATGATGGTGTCAGGTACAACATGGGCCGGGGTAATAATTGGGTCAAAAGTAAATTGGCTGCCCTTCAATATGCTTATCGAATCTTGACCAAGACTGAAATCCGATATTGGTGTAATATCCCCAATGATATTGGTAAAATTGCACCAATATGGTGCAGTAAAATATGCTGCCAGAGATGACGCTGGTACATGCAACTCAGCATCATAATCCGTAAAAGATGGATAATCATAATAATTCTCTCCTTTACCGTTACAAATAGGCGGAGTCGTCGCATAAGAATAAATCGTCGTTGGATTAACATTCATATATTCCACTCCAGTAACGCCAGTGCCAATATACAATGTTTTAAGACTTGGCAACGGTCCACTATACCATTTGCCATCACCTGTGAAGTACAACGACTCCAACTCACACATCAAATCATTCTTATCGTAGTCTTCAGTAATGCAATCTTTATTAACTGTTACTGGCAATATCATTCGTTTCAAGTTTGTGCAGCCAGTGAATGCACTCCAAAACATATCTTTAATAGTATTGGGCATAGATATACCTGTCAAGTCAACACAGTTCTCAAATGCATTACCTCTGCCCAATGCCCCGTTATCTATTCCCATGACGGTTTTTCCTATAACTGTAGTCGGTATTACCATATCTCCAGAATATTCAACATACCTATGGTAATTATAAGACGAATTTCCATAAATTGGGGAGGCAACATAAACCTCATCACTATCATAATCATAATCATCATAATACCAATCATATGGATAATAATTATACTTATCAGACCTATAACATATCCCTGATTCCATGAAATCAAAATCCACTCTATCGTAGGGTGGCCACAGTTCACCATACGGTTCACCTAATTCAAGTATCAAATTATCGCTTGGCAATTTTCCCTCCTCAACAGCATGGATAAAAAAAGCATAACGAGCTGGTGGTCCTTCTACTACTTCATAAGTCGAATAAGACAAACTAAATACAACTTCCCCATTATCTTTTTTTTCATAATCTAAAGACAGTGGCCACCATAAACGGAGCCCATGATAAAACGCCTCGGCATACAACTTACAATTCTCAGCTGGTTGGAAAGTCACAGTAATATTTACGAGTTTATCAACTGAATAATAACATTTAATCGTTGCTGGCGGTGTTGGTGTTTTCTCCCAATCATAGCCATAAATCCAAGAAACGAGATGATGTCTTTCATTTACTTCTTTATATGCCTGATAGGCTTCTGATGGAACATAAAGAACAATAGAAAAACAACCAATGAATTCCATAGAGTATCCTTCGCAATACCATCCATCATACATATCATTGTAATCATAGACATCAAATGGAAAATCATGTAATTCATCATAATAAAAACGATTATTGCCAGATTTATCATTATCATAATCATCATAAGCATCAAAAGCATCCTCCATAGATGGGGGCACAACAGGCTTTAAAAAAAGTTTTAATGATCTTTGTAAACCATAGAAAGCACTTCTGCCTATTGAAGTAACAGCTTCTGGTATTGTGATTTCACATACATCAGCTCTCCAGAATGCACTGTCTCCTATCGCTGTAACTTTATAACTCACACCATCATAAAAGACAGAGTTTGGAACAACTATACTATACTCACGATAATTGGTGCAATAATACCAGTCATTATTAAGAATGTTATGTGTAACTTCGACTGTGTTGTTGGATGTTATATTGTAATAAATTCCATCGACCTCAAAGTCGTAGGCGCTAGCACTAAGTGTACACATCACACTCATAAGTAGCGCCAAGATATTCAGCAGTTGTCTCTTCTTCATGATTCTTATATTTTTATGGTTATTGGCGTTATCAAGATTTCATATCGTGCAAAAATACTCTAAAAACCTCAACATTGCAAACGTCCGAAAACAATTAATACAGCAAAAGAAAAATCATTATTATAATAATGTAATGCCAAAGAGAGAAAGCAATACATTTTGGCTCAAAAACATACAATTGAAAAAAACAACACGTTATATATATTAGGTGTTAAAAGCTGAGTGCTAGTAATTGGCATTATTCTTGCTTTGTAATTAATGTATAGATGCAACGGCTGCTGAAGAAATATGGCTTGACAATGGTGTTGTGTGCCCTGTGTGCTACGGGTATACTTGAAGCTTCGCCCGAACTTACTCTGCCTAAATCTGCTCCTGCTCAGGAGGAACAGCAGGAGGTTGATTTCATGAAGGTGCAGCGATGGTTCTCAATCGCCACTATTCATCTTCATCACCGGGAAGACCCCTCTGCATCCACTGGACATGGACCGCACCAGCAAGGCCTCCACTCATGAAGCCGGCAAGATGGGCCGACATGCTCATGCCGGGCAGCACCCTCGTCGCTATCGTGAAAACTAAAAAGATAATGGCCACCGTGAACGACACTCTAACGGTCCTATAGGTCATGCGCCACGCACGGGTCTTATCAAAGAAGATGGCACTGATACAGTAGCCGTACATACCCATTATGGCCCCCGAAGCGCCAGTGACAATGCCGTCGCTGTGGATGGCACCGCACAGGGCTCCCACGATGCCCGTCCCGAAAAACACCAGCAGGGCACGCCACCCTTGCAGCAACTTGCCGAAAAAGGCCAGCGCAGCGCCCAGGGCAAACAGGTTCAGGCCCAGGTGGATGAAGTCGGCGTGCATGAGCATTGACGTGAGCAACCGCCACCACTCACCCAGCGTTATCAAGTGATAGCCTGTGATGGCCCCATAGTCGAGAAGCATCGATGAATGAGTATAGCCCATAGCCATTGCTGTCACATAATAGGCCACAAGCAGGACGGCAATCAGCACGCCAGACCAGTTGGCGGGTGTCTTGACAAACCTGATGACCTCGTCAATCAGGTCGGCATCATGTTCTGCTACATCTTTCCCCTTTCTTGACAGAGCATGGGATAAAAACAAGGCCAACCACACTAGCAACTGGCTGATGATAAACCCAATCACATACCCGACATCGATACGAGCCTGCGAGCCAAGTTGCACATCATAAATGGGCTCGATGATGACGGGGTTGCTCTGGACAGAGAGGGCTGTGTCGTTGCTCATCATGGACGCATCCTCGACGGCCCGCATGTAATGTTCGTAGTCATCATCATCGCTGTTCTGGGGAGTGATGAGGCGGTATGTCCTGCACTGGGCATCATAATGGTGGTTGTGCAACGTGTCACACAAGGCGTCACAGAAGTCATGATGAAACTCCTCCACCTTGTCCTTATCGAGTTTGAAGTATTTTTGTTCCTGACCCTCGAATTGATAGACCGTATAGACGCCCTTGCTGCCCTTGACTGGCGCAGCGATACAGGCCTTGAAAGTAATATGATTCGAGTCTCTACGTGTATAAGAACGGATATCATAATAATAGAAATAGCCCACCTTGTCGGTGTCTACCTCTACTGGCTGCCGCGTCTGGATATACTCGTGACCGGCAATGGCGTCCCTGGTGAGGCTATCGCACAGGTAGAAGGACGACATGCTACGATGAGCCCAATCACCGACGCTTGTAAGTCCAGCGAACAAACCAAGAGCCCACACGAAGTAGATGACATAGCGGAAGCCTATCGCTCTTCTCGAACGAACCTGATGGCGCACCTCCCGGACCGATTTCCTCAACAGGATGACGGTGGCAACCATCCAAGCAATTGACACCACCATCCTTATCGAGAAACGGATGTTGCCAAGGCCGACCGCCCAATACATCAACCCGTATAGAGCTACCGACAGCAGTGAGCCCACCGTAATCGAGAAGGCATCCTTCCCCACCCTTGTCCAGTCTCGTCTATTGCCTGTCGTCATGAAATAAAAATATCCTCTAAATACTCATTGCAAAATTACACATTTAATCCAGAACGGCAAAAAAATGGGAGAGGACATAGGCGTAAATATACTATCGCGCACGGGTTTCACGTTATTGAATTGTCAGTTGGCATTATTCTTGCCAATATATTAATGTATAGATGCAACGGCTGCTGAAGAAATATGGCTTGACAATGGTGTTGTGTGCCCTGTGTGCTACGGGTACACTTGAAGCTGCGCCCGAACTTCCTCTGCCAAAGTCGGCTCCGACTCAGGAGGAACAGCAGGAGGATTCGGTGCGTGTGAGCCTTGTCACGTTCTATCCTGGCAGTGAGCCGCACAACATCTGGGGACACAGCGAGATACGTGTCCAACAAGGCCCTGTGGACCTGTACTTTAACTACGGAGTGTTTGACTTCCAGGCGCCTGCATTCATGTGGCGTTTCATGATGGGAGAGACCGATTATATGTGCCAGCCCGTGCCCCGTTTCTATGCCACAGTGGGCATGGAGGAGCGGCGCATGGTGGAACAGGAACTCAACCTGACGCAGGACAGGGCCATCGCCGTCAGAAACTTCCTGTGGAACAATGCCCAACCCGAGAACTGCACTTACCGCTATAAATTCCTGAGCGACAACTGCTCCACCCGCCCCCGCGACATCCTCGAGATGGCGGCTGGCGAAGGACTAAGATATCCCGCGATGGGCGACACGACTGTCACCTATCGTGACATTTTGGCACACTACTGCCGCAACTATGCATGGGAACGCTTCGGCATCGACCTGGTGCTAGGATGGGATGTGGACACAGTGCTTGACCAGCGCGCTACGATGTTTATCCCCATGCTGCTCATGGATGCCGTGGCAGGCGCCACCATCCAGACCGACAGCGTCGCCATTCCCTTTGTCAAGGCAACCACCGTGCCCATCGACAAGAGTACCGAGGGCAACGTGAGGCCACCCACGCCGTGGTACCTCTCGCCTATGGCCTTTGCCCTGCTCGTGCTGGTGCTGACGCTGCTCGTGACGTGCCGCGACTGGCGCTACCGCGACGTATCCCGCTGGCTGGACACCGTGCTGTTCACTGCTGGCGGCCTGGCAGGTTGCATCCTGTTTTTCCTCATATTCTTCTCCACCCACGAAGCTACTTCACCCAACATCAATATCGTGTGGCTCAACCCGCTGTTGCTGTTGCTGGCCGTGCTGCCCTGGTTCAAGAAAACCGGCACCGCAGCCCGCTGGCTCCATGCCCTCAATGCCGCCATCGTGGCGTTGCTCATGCTGGCATGGCCCTGGCAACCGCAGGTGGGCAACATCGCCTTTTTCCCGCTGATGGCTGCGCTGGTAATGCGCTCCATCACCAACGTGTGGCTCCTGGGCAAGCCCACACGAGGCCCCACCCTTTCCTAATTAGGAGTTAGGGGTTAGGAGTTAGGAGTTGGCATCCGCATCATTAAATCCTCTTCTTCCAATCTGCATGCCAAAAACCTCAAGCCTAACGACTGGCATCTAGCAACCAAAATAGCCATTTTTGTATTCAATTGGCGATTTATGCCTGTATCATAGGCTCTAATCGGCTAAAAAAGTGTATCTTTGCCGTTTGAATTGAAAAATAACAACAAAAACATAAATACATCCAACAACAAACCAAGAAATGGGACTTAGTGACATTTTGAAATCAATGTTTGGCAACAAGTCAACGCGTGACCTCAAGAGAATCACGCCTGTTGTCAACCAAATCAAAGCAATTTATCCCGAGATTGACGCGCTGGACATTGACAGCCTGCGCCAGCGCACTGCCGACATCCGTCAGCAACTCAATGACTCGGTACAAGACAAGCGCGACGAAATCGAGCGCATCAAGGCTGAAATCGAGACCCTCGACTACGAGGAGCGCGAACCACTGTGGAAGAAAGTCGATGATATCCAGAAGGAGATTCTCGACATCCTCGAGGACAAACTCAACGAGGTGCTTCCCACCGTGTTTGCTATCGTCAAATCAACAGCCAGGCGATTTGCCGAGAACGAGACCATCACCGTAACCGCCACCCAGCTCGACCGCGACTTGGCAGCCCAGGGTAAAGACTTTGTTTCCATCGACGGCGACAAGGCCATCTACACCAATCACTGGATTGCCGGCGGCAACGACATGAAGTGGGACATGGTGCACTATGACGTGCAGCTCATCGGTGGTATCGTCCTGCATGAGGGTAAAATTGCCGAGATGGCAACTGGTGAAGGTAAGACCCTGGTGGCTACCCTACCTGTATTCCTCAATGGCTTGACGGGCAACGGTGTGCATGTGGTTACCGTCAACGACTACCTGGCCAAGCGCGATAGCGAGTGGATGGGTCCGTTGTACATGTTCCACGGCATGACCGTTTCTTGCATCGACAAGACCGAGCCCAACTCGAGCGAACGCCGCGCCGCCTACAACTGCGACATCACCTTCGGTACCAACAGTGAGTTCGGTTTTGACTACCTGCGTGACAATATGGCGATGCGCCCCGAGGACATGGTGCAGCGTCCTCACAACTATGCCATCGTCGATGAGGTCGATAGCGTGTTGATTGACGATGCCCGTACCCCTCTTATCATTTCTGGCCCCGTGCCCAAGGGCGAGGACCAGTTGTTCAACGACTTCAAGCCCAATGTGGAGCGTGTCTATAATGCTCAGCGTCAATTGGTGACCGGCTTGCTCGCCGATGCCAAGAAGATGATGAACAGTGACGATGAGGCCACCGTTAAGGAAGGTACCTTGAGGCTCTACCGTGCCTTTAAGGGTCTGCCCAAGTACAAGCCTCTGATTAAGTTCCTGAGCGAAGAGGGCATCAAAGCCGCCATGCTCAAGGCCGAGGCATTCTACATGCAGGACAACAACCGCGAGATGCCCACGGTAACCGATCCCCTGTTCTTCATCATCGATGAGAAGAACAACACTGTGGAGATGACCGATAAGGGTATCGACGTGCTCACCAGGGGCACCGACGACCCCGAATTCTTCATCCTGCCCGATATCGCCTCTCAGCTGTCGGCAGTGACCAACGAGCCACTCACCGACGAGGAGAAGACCAACAAGAAGGACGAGTTGCTCGCCAACTACTCGGTCAAGGCCGAGCGCGTACACACCGTCACCCAGCTCTTGAAAGCCTACACCCTGTTCAACCGTGACGACGAGTACATCGTCGATGCCGAGGGCAAGGTGAAGATTGTCGATGAGCAGACGGGCCGTGTGATGGAAGGCCGCCGTTACAGTGACGGTCTGCACCAGGCTATCGAGGCCAAGGAGGGTGTGAATGTCGAGGCTGCTACCCAGACATTCGCAACCATCACACTGCAGAACTACTTCCGCATGTACCACAAGTTGGCAGGTATGACCGGTACCGCCGAGACCGAGGCTGGTGAGTTCTGGGACATCTACAAACTGGATGTCGTTACCATCCCCACCAACAAGCCTGTCATCCGCAACGATATGTCGGACCGCGTGTACAAGACGCAGAAGGAGAAATTCAATGCCGTTATTGCCGAGATTGAGGAAATGCGCAACTCAGGACGACCCACGCTGGTGGGTACCACGAGCGTGGAAATCAGTGAGATGCTGAGCCGCATGCTCAACCTGCGCCACATTCCCCACAACGTGCTGAACGCCAAGCTGCACCAGAAGGAGGCCGACATCGTCGCCCAAGCCGGTCAATCCATCGACGGCAAGGGTGTCGTGACCATCGCCACCAACATGGCAGGTCGTGGTACCGATATCAAGCTGTCTCCCGCCGTTAAGGAGGCTGGAGGTCTTGCCATCATCGGTACCGAGCGCCACGAGTCACGTCGTGTGGACCGCCAGTTGCGCGGTCGTGCCGGTCGTCAGGGAGACCCGGGTTCGTCAGTATTCTTCGTGTCGTTTGAGGACAAGCTGATGCGTCTGTTCGCCCCCGAACGAACCGTCAAGATGCTTGACCGCATGGGACTGAAGGACGGTGAAGCCATCGAGAGCGGCATGGTGACCAAGAGCATCGAGAATGCCCAGAAGCGCGTCGAGGAAAACAACTTCGGTATCCGTAAACACCTGCTCGAGTATGACGACGTGATGAACGCCCAGCGTAAGGTGATTTACACCCGCCGCCACCACGCCCTCATCGGTGAGCGCATCGGTCTGGATATCATCAACACCCTCTATGACAGCGTCGAGGATGTGGTCGAAAAATACGGTCCCGACGATTACGAGGACTTCCAGATGCAGGTTCTCAAGACCTATGCCATCGAGCCCCCGTTCAACGAGGAAGAATATCGCCGCATGGACGACGGCAAGAAGCAGGAAATCCTGTATGATGCCGTCCTCAAGGCATTCAACCGCAAGATGGAACGACTGAGCGAGGTCGCTGATCCCATCATCCAACAGATTGTCCAGAATCAGATTGCCGAGGGCATGGAGCCCCAAGGTCTCATCCGCGTGCCCATTACCGACGGCAAACGCACCTTCGGCATCGTCATCGACATCAAGGAGGCCGCCGACACCCACTGCAAGTGCCTCACCAAGCAATGGCAGAAGGCTGTCATGCTGCTCACTATCGACGACAACTGGAAAGAGCACCTGCGTGAGATGGACCAGTTGCGTCAGAGCGTACAGAACGCCAGCTATGAGCAGAAAGACCCGCTCGTTATCTACAAGACCGAGGCCTTCAACATGTTCAAGCAGATGGTAGCCGTCATGAACGGCAAGTCCATCGCCGTGCTCATGCGCGGACAGATTCCCGAGGCACCTCCCCAACAGAACGTGCCCCAGAACGAGCCCCAGCAGCGTCGTCCCCGTTACAGCGAGGGCCGCGGCGGCGAGCCTGATGCCAGCCGTCCCAACGCAGCACCTGTCGGTCCGCGTCCCCAGGGTCCTACAGGTCCCATCCGCAACGAGGGTCCCAAGATTGGCCGCAACGATCCCTGCCCCTGCGGTAGCGGCAAGAAGTACAAGAACTGCCACGGTCGCGGACTCGTATAACGTCCCATCAACTGTGACAACCTAATAAACGACGTGTCATCC
>CACZAC010000015.1 GCA_902779125.1 uncultured Bacteroidales bacterium
ATGAATCAGCCACCTTCGCTCTGCTCTGCTGCCTGATTTATCGGGGGTTACACAAAGGCCACCCTTCGGGTGTCAATTGACTGGCAAATAAATCGATTCTATAATCCCGCCAACGGGTACTATTTATTATAGCTTTATTTGATTTCTCGCGCGCAGCGCGATTCATCTCATGAGACATTAGTTTTGCAGCAGCCTCCACATGCGAGAACGGGGGGCTGCCGGCTTGAGATGGTCTAATATGAGATGAAGGGGGTTACTTGGTGAGGATGCGCTTGTTGAGGTAGCTCATGAAGACGTCCTTGTAGTTGTCGCCGATGGGGAGTGAGAAGCCACCCTCGATGACAACGTGGTTTTTCTTGACCTCGCTGATTTTACTCAGGTTGATGATATAGGAGCGATGGATGCGCATGAATTTATTAACGGGCAGATGTTCCTCAATCTTCTTCATGCTGAGCAGGACGATGACGGGTTTGTCCCTGTCATCGCAAGTAATCCTGAGGTACTCGCTCATCGCCTCGATGTAGCGGATGCTGTTGATGCTGATGCGAACAATCCTGTAGTCGCTCTTGACGTAAATGACGTCGTTGTCGATTTCGGCAGAAACTTCGGTCGTGGACTGCTGGCGTATTTCACAGATGTCGCGCACTTTTTGGGCCGCTTCCTTGAACTCTTCGAAACTATAAGGCTTGAGTAGATAGCCGACACCATTGGCCTTGTATCCCTCGATGGCATACTCGCTGTAGGCGGTGGTGAACACCATGACGGGGCCGTGTCGTTGGTCCTTCTCCAGCGATTTGGCAAAGTCCAAACCGTTGAGGTCGGGCATGTTGATGTCAAGAAAGACGGCCTCAACTTGCTGCTGGTCAATCACCTGTTGCGCCTCAATGGCACTGCGGCACTCAGCCACGAGTTCCAGATACGGAATCTTCTTGATATAGGTCACCAGCTTCTTGAGGGCCAGCGGTTCATCGTCGATAGCAATACACTTAATCATTGTCAATCTGAGAGTTTAGCGGTTTATTTCGTCAGAGTCAGTGCGCGACTTGAAGTCCCCGGGACATTTGGCGGGCAAGTCGAGGCGCACGTCATAGCTGTCTTCCTCGTCGCTGATGTCGAGCGTGTAGTCACTGCCATAGATGAGTTCCAGGCGCTTGGTGACGTTGTTCAGTCCCACGCCGCCGTACTCGTGCTTCATGCCGCTCTTGGTGTTATGGCAGTGGAACAGGAGGCGTCCGTTCTTGTGTTCAATGTCGATATCGATGGTCGATGTCTTGCCAATGCCCACACCATGCTTGAAGGCATTTTCCACAAAGGGGATGAACACCAGGGGCACAAGCGCCACATCCTCGCTGCACGACGAGGGCACGTCAAGGTTGATATTCACTGTGTCCATATAGCGCAACTTCATCAGGTTGAGGTATTTCTTGAGAAAAGTAATGGCACTGTTGAGCGATACACAGTGCTTATCACTCTCGTAGAGCAGATAGCGCATCATCCTGGACATGTCCACAATGCTGTCCTTGGCCAGTTCGGGGTCGATATCAACCAGGGCATGGATGTTGTTGAGCGTGTTCATGATGAAGTGGGGGTTAATCTGGTAGCGCAAGTAGTCAAGCTCCTGCTTGAGGCTCTGTTCCTTGAGCTTGGCGAGGTGCTTTTTCTCTTCCTCATTCTGGCAGAAGGTCTTCACGCCCAAATTAGCACCGAACATCATAATTACCAGAATAAACATCGTGATGTCATGCCTGTGGATGGGAGGGCGTCCGTTAGGAGGAGGGGGCTCGAAATCAAAGGTTCTCTCGGGCTGGGGTTCTTGAAGCCTGTGTACGGGCTTATGGACGCATTGGGCCGTTTGGAACAGAGCTACCACGATGACACATGCCACGATGTATTTAGCCACTTTCTTGTGCTTGACCAAGATGGGCGCCAAGATGTGGTTGTGGATAAGGAAAGCGATGAAGAATAGCAGCATGTGGCTCCATGTGTCAAGCAGTCCATTCTTGATCCAGAACGGATGCTCGGGGTCATAATTGACGATAAACTCCGAGAGGGGTGCCAAGAAGATGATAAACCACACAATCGTGTAGATGATGGTTTCTTGCTTGGTCTGCTTGAAGTAATTGCTCATGGATGTGACGCTATTGTTAATTGTCAAGCAAAGATAATCATTCCAGCCTGTACCGCAAAATAAATTCAGTCATTCAAGCATATCTATCAATAAACCGTCCCTATCGCGGCAGCAATAGGGGCGGTTCTTGATATGAGAGGCAATTGTCGCCTTGTGTTAATGCCAGATGTAGGTAACGGTGCCGATGCCCTCGGTCATGGTGTTCTTGGGCACCGAGAATCGGGACTTGAGAGCGGCCTGCTCACAGGCCCGACGCACCTCGGGATGCGAGGCAAGGTCTCCTGTAGCGCTCACTGCGCTCGCCTTGATGACCTGTCCTCGCGGGTTGACAGTGACACGCACCACAACTCGTCCCGACCACTTGCTGTTGGGCACGGGTTTGGCCCAGTAGTCGAGGGTGTAGCCGACGAGCCCGCTGATGCCGGGCTTGCCAGCGAGGACGCCCTGACTGGAGTTACCACTTGCCGCTCCCTGCTGTCCACCGCCATTGCCCTTGCCTGAACCGAAGGCATTTTTCACCCTATTGTCGGTGGCGTTGCTGGTAGAACTCTTCTGCTCGGGTTTCGGCTGCTTGGACTTGGTTTCCTGTGCCTCAGCGGTATTGGCCTTGGCTTTGGGTTTCTCTACCTTCTTGTCATTCTCCTTGGTGGGTCCTGACTTCTTGGGCTCGGGCTCCTTAGGCTGCTCCTTCACCTTGTGAGGCGATTCGGCCTTCTGGGTGACCACTGGCGGCGTTTTCTGGGTCGCTTCTCCGGCGTCCTCCATGTCCTCGGCATCAATGTCGGGGTCATCACCCTCCTCGGGCGCGGCGCTGGGGTCAGCGGCCTGCTGGTCCATCAGGTCGTTCTGCAGCATGTCGAGCGTGTTGCCCAGCATCACGTATTCACCTCCAAACAAGATGGAATCCTGTGCCAGCTGAGTGATGTCAGGCATATTGGGGTCCTGCTCGTAGCGCAACGAGAAACGCAGCAACAGCGCCATCGTCCCCACTGTGATGAGCAGGGTGAGCAACAAGGCCCAGAGGCTATTTTTGCGGCGATTTTCTTCCATCGTGGTGACGCATGATTAAAGGTTGTTGGTAGCGACAGGAACAGGCTCGGTGACGGGCTGGTCGGTGACGGGGCCACCGAAAGTAGCCTCGCTGGGCTTGGTGGCGAGGACGATTTTCACGCCCTGCTTAGAGCCCTTGTCCAGAATCTCGACAATCTTGCCATAGCTCACTTCCTCGTCGGCATAGACAGCTACAAACTCGTTGGGATTACCAGCCTTGAGAGCCTGCATGAAGCCTTCGAGCTGCTCGGGGGCTATCGGCATGAGGTCGGTCTCTCCAATGTCGTTGGTCTGTGTGGCATACATGTTGAGACTCTTGTCAACATAGATGCGGGTGGAGGGCTTGATAGCGGTCTGCTCACTGCTCTGAGGCAGATTGACCTCCAGTGCCGAAGGGAAGACAAACGTCGAAGTGACCATGAAGAAGATGAGCAGCAGGAAGATGATGTCGGTCATCGAAGCCATGCTGAACATCGACAGGGTCTGGTGTTGTCTCTTGAGTGCCATATTTCAGTTGTCAGTTTTCAGTTTTCGGTTATCAGAGAGGCAAAAAATTGCGTTTCCCTAAAGTCTAACTCACTTGGCCGGCTCGTTGAGCAGGTCCATGAATTCCATCGTCTTGCCTTCGAGCTTGTTCATCACCCTGTTGACACGCGAGGTGAGGAAGTTGTAGGCAAACAGTGCGATAATACCCACAATCAGACCGGCGACAGTGGTCACCAACGCCTGATAAATACCGCTGGCAAGGATGGTGACGTTGCTGTTGTTACCAGCACTGGCGAGCTGGAAGAAGGCCTGTACCATACCGATAACGGTGCCCAAGAAACCAATCATGGGAGCACCAGCGGCAGTAGTGGCGAGCCAGCTGAAACCCTTCTCGAGCTTGGCGACCTCCATGTTGCCGACATTCTCGATAGCGACAAGGACATCGTTCATGGGGCGACCGATGCGGGTGACACCCTTCTCAATCATGCGGGAATAAGGAGTGTTAGTGTCCTGGCACAACTTGAGTGCCTGGTCGACCTCACCACGGTGGATGTATTCCTTGATGCGGTCCATGAAGGAACGGTCCTGACGGCTCGCGTGGTTGATGGCGAACAGGCGTTCAAAGAAGATGTAGATGCTCACGATGGCCAGCAGTGCGAGGGGAATCATGATGAACCAGCCACCTGCCTTGATGAGTTCCCACATCGAGAGTTCCTTGACAATGGGTTCGGCAGCCTCGGCAACGGGGGCTGTGGCGGCAGCAATGGCAGCTGCGCTGTCGGTGACTACCTGAGCGGCAGTGTCCATAGCCTGCTGCAGGGTGTCGGTGGCCTGCTGAATCATCGTGTCGGCAGGCGTCACTTGGGCGAGAATCATGTTGAGAATTGACATATTAATCTTATTTGGTTATTGCGTTGCTAATTGTTTCTATCTTTCTTTATTATTATAACGTGAAAATCACTGTTTTATTTCAAGCAGTCCTTATAAGCCTGAATGGTGGCCTCAAGGCCCAAGTAGAGGGCATCGGCAATGAGTGCATGGCCTATCGAGACTTCCATGAGGTGCGGCACATGCTGCTGGAAGAACTTGAGGTTGTGCAGGTTCAGGTCATGACCGGCGTTGAGGCCCATACCGACGCTGTGGGCAGCCATAGCGGCAGCAGCGAATGCAGCGACGGCGCGTTCGGGGTCGTCGTCAAACTCCTCGGCAAACGGCCCAGTGTAAAGTTCAACCCTATCGGCTCCCGTGCGGGCAGCGGCACGGATATTGTCCAAATCAGTACCCACAAAGATGCTGGTGCGGATACCAGCCTCCTTCAAGCGGTCCACGATGCCAGTGAGGAATTCCATGTTGGGCAACACGTCCCAGCCAGCCGACGACGTAAGCGCCGTGGGGGCATCGGGAACCAATGTCGCCTGGGTGGGACGCACCGACAACACCAGCTCCATGAACTGCTCGCTGGGGTAGCCCTCGATATTGAACTCGGTGCGCACCAAGGGTCGCAGTGCAAACACGTCACTGCGGCGAATGTGGCGCTCGTCGGGGCGGGGATGCACGGTGATGCCGTCGGCACCAAACCGTTCACAGTCCATCGCCACCTGTTGGACATTAGGTATATTGCCACCTCGCGCATTACGCAAAGTAGCTATCTTATTGACATTTACACTCAGGTTAATCATTATCTTTTTCAGTTATTGTCGTCGATTGACTTTTGCCTTGCATACCCCGGTCGCGATGCCTGGGGCTACAATCTGCAAAAGTAACTATTATTTTTCACATAGTTGTGAAAAGGAATGTGAATTCTTCCAAAAAAACCATTAATAGCGGTAACAGAAAGAGATTGCCTGGCTTGATTGGTGGCACACGGTCATTCTCATTGGAATGATTGTCATCACGCATGAAACACCTGATAAGGCATCTCGTGAGAAACCCCAAAACCGCCTCATGCAGCAAAAGAAAGCCAGTTATTCATATGGGGGTATAAAAAACAACTACCCGTCAGGATGGTGACGGGTAATTATTTGGATGATGAAATGTGTGTTTTCCTCTCTTAAACCTAAGGATTACTAATTATTATAAAATCTAAACATTCTTCTACATTAGTAAATCTAGGAACATCAAATATAACAATGAATCCGTATTACTTGATGGCATTTCACCACCTACTATGAGATTTGTATAACCTCTAAATACGGACCATTTGTACGTATTCCCAGACGAGGTTGTAATAAATAGATAATATTTGATATCCTCAGGAACATCAACAGAAATCTGATAATGTTCTAACTCTCCTTCAAATGACTCAGGTGCCATATACATATTTGCAGACACATCTGTCATCCACATTGTCCAATAGCCTGAAATGCCAGTTACGGTAATATAATTGTTTGATAACGTCACATTAGGCATTGACAAAGTAGCCTTAAACTGATCTCGGTCTCGACCCGGAGTCTGATGGGCCATATCCGGTCTATTTTGAGCCATCGCAGACAAACTGCAGATGATGGCCAATATTGTGATGATGTAAAATCGTTTCATAATTTCGAAATGTTTAGATTAATAAAAAATGCTGTTTAGATTTTTCTGATGCAAAATTACAGCCATTTACCGAAATGACCAAATTTTTTCGTAATACACGCTAATACATTGTTTTTTTAGATAATTGAATTTCAATGAGTTAAAAAAAAATTCATAATACAAAGCCTCACCATAAAAAAACGCTCGAAAAAAAGCATTTTTTCACTCCTTTTCGCTAGGGTATTCTCGTTTTTCGTTCCGCTCGATGTACTCATTGAGCGAACAATCGAGTCCCATCTTCTTGGCCAGGCGCTGCTTGATGACACTCACGCTGGTCGCATTGGAGTAACCCATGATGATTGCCGTTTGGATATAAGAGTAGCCCATGCAAGTGAGAGCCAATAGCAACAAGTCCTTTTCGTTGAGCTGAGGATATTGTTCACGGGTTCGTGTCATGATATTGTTGTGCTCCATGTCGATGTAATCATAGAGCTTGACCCAATTCTCCCGGTTGCTGTCCTGGAACTTGACGATGCGCTTCATATTCTCGGCAATGCGGTTGTTGGGCTCATGATAGCAGGCATCAATCATCTCACGCATCATGCCCATGTGTGAAGAGATAAAGCTCTTGAGGCGCTCATCGTTGATTTTCAGCTCATTGATGCTGCCTTGCAAGCCAGACAAATCCTGCATTTGGTTGCGAGACTGATCTTTAAGTTCAAGCACCAGTTTGTCATAACGGTGTGCCCGACGATAGAACAGCAATGCCAGCAACAGCAGCAACAGCATCATACCAGCCATGAGATAATATCTAGCACGACGATCAGCATCCTGCTTCTCCTTGAATTGCTTTTCCCAATCTATTTCAGCGTTCATGACTTTGAGTACACCTAAATCCCTGGAAAGAGAAAAAGATACGCTATCACATTCATGACTCAACTTATAATACTCACGCATATTACCCCGAGCCTTAGCAATTTGACTCATTGGCTCTAAGTAGGTATTCGATTGATAGAAAGATGGATCGCTACCATATTGCCGCTCAGCCAAGTCTAAGAACAATGAAGCCGAATCCACTTTACCTTTGTTAGCATATACACTAGCAAATGTTGCATATTCAGTATCCGCAAGCTTATCTAAATAATTTAATCTCAAAATCAGCTGCAACTCCTGGTAGGCTTTGTTTAAAACCATTGCGGATGAATCCTTACCAACTTTGGCACTTTGCATGAAATACAGATAAGCCAAATTAGCGACACAGTGGACATAATTCGCCGTATCCTTTTCATTCTTAGCCAATAAGATAGCTTCATTCAAAATATCCTCCGCTTTCTCAGCATTGCGATATCTATAGAGGCCTCCCAAATCCTTCAGACTGATAATCAGGTAGTGGTTGTTTTTTACCTTCCTGAAACTCTCTACAGCATCTTCATACTTCTCAATGTCACGACCATCAAAAGCATGGTGCCGCTTATAGAGACTACCCATGCGCAACTGGGCATAGCCACGGTTAAAATCGTCCTTTTCATCGGCATAAACTTCCGCCCTCTTAAAATAAAACATGGCAGAATCTTCCCTACCAAGTTCCTGAGAAACAGCACCTTTATAGATATTGGAGCGGGTATATTTCTCCTTATCGGACTGATGGTCAGCGTAATAGTCCAACGTACGTTGAATGATGCTGTCGTTGGCGTTTGTCAAGGCATCATAGTTGATATAGCATGCCTGGGTAAGCAACAGGTTGTAATAAGCCTCATCGGCATCATTGAGGTCATTCGGGTTGATATCCAACAGAATCGCCTTGGCTTGAGCCGGCTGCGTTGCCACGATACTATCCACCTCGACCAGACGCTTGTCATAGTCGGGGACACGACCGCAACTGACAGAAAGAACCGCCAGCGTGCTGATAATAAGCCATATATACACATGAGTTCTTATCATCCAACTGCAAAGATAATAATAATTTTTGATTGCAAACTATTTTTGCTTTATATTTAATAATGTGTAACTATTTTTTTGCAAAACCGGTATGTTATTACATTTTTACTTAAAAACACCCGATTTCATCGATGAAATCAGGTGTTTTCTTATTCAATAACTCGATTGTGATTAGTAGTATATCTCCACGAGACGTTTATCCTCGTGGTTGTATGTCGTGTATCCGTCGGCGACCGTCAGTTCGCCGTCAACGTCAAGCGCCTTGCCGTTGGGTGCGCAGCTATAGAAGGAGCCGCCACTGATAATACAGTCGGTGTCACATTTCACACCCTTGGGCGCCACACTCATCTGCTTGCCGGTCAGCACCACATTCAGCTCACCGCCCGTGAAGCGGAAAGGCTGAGCCACATTGATACCCTTGGCGTCATCTCCAGTACACTTCACATTAAGAATGCCGCCTGTCATGGTGATATTGTAGTCTGCCTTTACGCCAGCACATCCGGTAGACAGTTCATTACCAAGAGAATCGGTCTCGAGGCTGGAGGTACCGCTTGTAATGATGGTGGTGCGTCCGCCAGTGATGTAAACCAGGCTGTCACAGTTGATGCCCTTAGCTCCATCGGCAGCGATTTCCATGTTGATGACACCGCCCTTGATGTGGACATAGTCCTTGGCCTTGATGCCGTGGCCACTGGTGCTGTTGAGGTAGAGCTTGCTGCCCGGTCGCACAAAGATAAAGTCATCGCTCGCCATGCAGTGCTTGCCGACGCTGTAGATATTGAGGGGGCCCTTGCCGCTGACCAGAATCTGTCCCTCGCTGAAGAGCGCTGCCTTCTGGTCCTCGCCTTCCACCATATCGTAGTTCTCACCGTCGCGCAGGGTATTGACTGTACCCTCGTTAGACACGACATAGAGTGACTTGCCGCACTGGTTGTTGACGGCAGCGCCATGCGGGTTGGTGATGTCCACGCCATTAAGCTGCAACTGGAATTTCTTATCACTGTAGAACTTAAGCGAACCGTTGGTAGTGGTGCCTGACACAATATAGCGCACTCGCTTGGCAGCGCTGGTAATGGTCACATGGGCGCCATCGATAGAGGGTATAATCGATGCGGAGTTGCCCGTCACAGTTGCTGTCTCGCCGTCAAAGGTAATCATCACAGTTGTTGACCAGGTTGTATTCTCCACATAGTCCTCAAAATCAGGATCATCCTCATCATCGGTGAACGTCTCCTTCGGCTCGTTGAGTTCAGAGAAGTCCAGTTCTATCTCCTTGGGGACCACTTCGTCGATGACGGGGCCATTAAGGATGATATCGATGATTGCGTTCACATCGCCCACCGTGATTTCTCCATCCTTATTCACATCAACGTCCAGATTTCCAGTATTGTTCACGATGGCATTGATGACCACATTCACGTCACTGACGGTCACCTCGCCATCGTTATTCACGTCTCCTTTCAATGCCGAAGCGTGAAATGCTATCACCGCAAACGACAATGCCAACAATAAAAGCTTTTTCATATTGTGATAGTAACCCGTTTAACTTGAGGTTCAGTTAATAAGCGATAATCAACAACTTTGGACCATGGTCCAAAGTCTTGTAGCCCGCGGCGACATCGGTCGTTCCTGAGACGTCTATAGGGTCGCTGCGCTTGCTGTAAGCATAGAAATAACCGGCACTGATGCTGAAGTTGCCGTCGATTTTCACACCCTTTGGACTCTTCTCCTCGGCCGTTCCCGTTGCTACAGCTTCAAGCGAACCACCGGAGATGACTACGTTCTGCTTGGCATTGACACCCTTGCCGCCATCGCCAGTCGCCTTGAGTCTGATAATCCCACTATTAACAGTCATCAACATGTCGCAATAGAGCGCTGCACAGGCCGTTGTATCGGTAACATCCTCGACCTCAATCCTGGTGTCGCCATGACTGATGGCCGTGAGCCGCCCGCCGTTAACGGTCAAGGGACCGCCACTGCGCACACCCTTGGCACCCGCTCCAGAGGTTTCCACATTGATGACACCGCCGTCAAGGGTGATGCCATCGTTGGCACGCAGACCATCAAGAGCCGTGCTGTTCACATGGATTTTAACACCCGGCCTCACACGGAT
This sequence comes from uncultured Bacteroidales bacterium, assembly GCA_902779125.1. Classification (GTDB taxonomy): domain Bacteria; phylum Bacteroidota; class Bacteroidia; order Bacteroidales; family Muribaculaceae; genus Sodaliphilus. The sequence continues at coordinate 10,233 of CACZAC010000015.1, forward strand.
ATAGTCATCGCTGCGGATACCGCCACGCCCCACAGCATTGACTGTGAGCGAGCCCTTGCCGCTGAAGATAATCTGTCCCTCGCTGAAGAGCGCTGCCTTCTGGTCCTCGTCATCAACCATGATATAGTCAGCGCCATCGGCCAAATGGTTATTTGAGCCCTCGGCGAGCACAATATACATGGATTTGCCACCTTGGTTGTTGATGGCAGCACCCGTGGGATTGGCGATGTTAGCGCCATTGAGCAACAGCTGGAAGCGCTTGTCACCATAGAACTTGAGCGAACCGTTGGCTGTAGTGCCACTCACAACGAACTTGATTGGTCCTACTATGTTGGTTATCGTCAAATGGGCACCGTTGCGCTGAATGGCCAAGCCTGGCACGCTGCCGTCAACAGTGGCCGTTTCACCATTGAAGGTGATGTTGACGACCCTGTTCCAATCAGTATTCTCAACATAGTCGTTATAAGTTGTATCAGCCTCATCGGTAACGGGCACATCGGCAGCCTCGGCAAGAGCAGAGAAGTCCAACTCAATCTCAACGGGTTGAATCTGATACTGCTTGATGACTTCGTCGAGGTCGGTATCGTCTTTCACACACGATGACAATGCCAGCATAACCACCGTCATCAATAGGCCAAAGTAATGAAATCTCTTGTTCATAGCGGTTTAAAACTTAAAGGAGTATCCCATGCCCAACATGTGGATATTAGGGTCTCCATTGGTCAATTGATAACGGTAGTAAAGCTTGAAATTGTGTTTCTTTTTCAATGCGTAGTTCACACCAGCAATTATGCGTGTCTTGTCCAGCTTTTTGCTCGTGTGGAATTCAACGCTGGCATAGGGGTCAAACTTGCATTTGGGAATGTCCCAGTCCAACTGCAGTCGGCTGCGCAGCACGTTCTTGCCCTTGCCCTTCACCTCGTGGTCCTCCCACTCACCCTCGTCAAAGTCGAAATTGTCAATCATCTTGGACGGGCGATAGGTGTATTGCCAGCGCTCACGCAGGCTCAATTCCACCCGCTGCACCTTGTAACTGCCAGTGAGCATCACGTTGAAACGATGACGCACACCCCAGTAACTGGGACGCCAGTTGTTGTAACTGTTGTCGTCATGATAGGAAAGTGTCTCCGGGTTATTCTCAATGAGCAGGGCATAACTGACGCCCGCCTTGAGCCACGGCAGCAGCTTGTAACTCATATTGGCTTCCAAACTAACACGCTCGGCGGTACGGAAGTTGTTGCGGGAACGGAATTCCGCATCAAAACCCGCAGTCAACTTTTTATTAAACTTGTGCGATGTTCCCGCCGAAACAATCAACCCGGCATCGTCGGCTAGCGACGGTGTCGGGAGAAGCGCTGAGCAGACCAGCAGCATCAAGCACGCTATCAGTTGTTTTCTTTTACTTCTTGCCATTCGTCCTTTTGAATTTTCAACGTGTTGTTCACGTGACTTCCACCTCCGCCATCGTTCTCGTATTCTATCTTGATGATGGCTGTATCCTTGAGGAAGTCGATGGAGCCAATATTAATCTTGGTAATCTTCAAGCCGGTGCGCTTCTGAAGGTCCTCAAGAAGTTCCTCGCGGCGCTCAGGCGTGATGAGTTCGATGCGGTCATACAGCAACAGTTTGGTGGCCAGATTGCGGCGCAACACATAGGTCTCAAAGAACCAAATGAGCAACGCTATCGCCACATTGGGCACCAGCAGTTCGACAAAACTCAACGAGTCGGCCAGCGCATTGATGACCGAAAGGCTGATGACACCGAACATATAGGACATCTCGCGCACGGGAATCGTCTCGGTGCGATATCGCAACACGCCGAAAATGGCAAACAATCCCAGGGCGAAACCAATCTTCACCTTTACACTTCCTAATAGGTAAATCAGGAAGAAGATGCTCACGCTCAGCAGCACGAGTGTAAAGAAGTAGTCGCGACGATGTGTCTTGCGGTAATACAAGAAATAGACGATAAAGAACAACACCACCATAAAGAAACCGAAGCGCAACAACATCTCGGTCACTCCAGCGGCATCAAACCATCTGAAACTTGGGACTACACCACTCACGACATCCTGTATCGCTTCGGCGCCGTCCTCTATTGGTGAAAAATCCTGTAATACTCTCATAGTTGTGTTTTTTCTCTTTATCTTAAGTGGTTAATGTTGATCTCATTGAAGTTGAGCGCGCGACAAAAAGCGTTCCACCATTCGCAGCCGCTCCTTGAAGTTGTTGCGTTTCAAGTCTGGGTTGGTCAATGCCGACCCCATGCAATACTTGCTGAAACCGCACGGTTTGATGCGCAAATCGCGCAGCATTCCCAAGATGGGTGACGGTTGCAGGCCATCGCGTTTCAGCTCGATAATGACAAGTCCTGTCAAATCTCGGTCACGACCCGTCTGGAGATTATGGAACTTTAATTCGCTGTCGATAGTCAAGCGCTCGGTTTTGGCCTTATTGACCAGGGTGATGCGCCTGAAATTATTTTCCAAATGCTCAGTCAGGATGGTCGGGTCGTAGCGCAAATGCTTGCGCAGGAACCCATCATAACTCCTGTATTGGTCATCTTGGCGCAAGAAGCGGATGCCGTGGTCGGGGTTCATTGGGTCGAAACCAACCATATCAACACGCTTCTTCTTGGTGCGTCCGTGGTTATTCTTGGTCTTCACCTCCAGGAAATTCAGCCCCGAGTCCACATAGGAGCGGATGCGGAGTTTCTGGCGTCCGGCATGACCGTTCTGATGCACGATATACATGGTATTGTCGGGCGTGTCAAAGTAGGCAGTGTAGTATAAGGCTCGGCGATTACCGTCAATGTCCTGAACGCGATAGTCGTCATGGGCAATCATCAACAGTTCCTTGAGCCGGTCAACCGTCGTGACAAATTTGGTGTCGGTGCGGTTCATCAGCTTGATACCACTCATCTCATCGAGGGTAATAGGGTCGTATGTCCTGAGGATGCTGTCCATTTTGAGGTGCAAATATATATACTTTTTAACGCATCACACCACAATGCATTGTGCATTTTGCTTTAAATTCAACAAATTATTGATATTCATCAACAAAACCACACCTCATGAATTCTTTATGATTCAATGCAGCAATACACATCCACACACCTAAACTTTGCCCGATAAAACCAATCGGACAACGTTTTGAGGTCGTCTGTCATCAATGTGAGTCAACAGCAAATTACCGTGCAGGAGCCATCTCGAAGCCCAAACGCACGCCATCGTACTGCTTACTGAGGTCTCCCACAGTCTGAATGGTGCTGTTGCCACTTAGGGCAGCTGCCACCTGGAGAATCTTCAACAGGTTCTTGCTCTCGAAGGTGAGTCCCAAACCGTTGGAGGTTCGGGTAATATAAGCAGTGGTAGAAAAGAGCATAGTCTGCAGCTTGATGGCACCGCTGGACGGGTCATAACTGTAAGAGCCACTCAAAGGAATGCCCTTGATCTTGCCTGCGAACTGGTGATCCTGAGTAAACTGGAACTGCGTATTCTGTGCGCTGATACCCACACTGTTATAAACAGGCAGCAGTTTCTCCTTGCAGTTGGCGGCAGCAATGGCGCCACCGGCCTTGGCAAGCAGATTCTCGCTAGTGAAAGCGCAAGCAGGTTCGGTATAATACCAAGCGCCATACAGTTCCTGCTCATTAATCTTGACACTGCCAATCACCAGCCCCAACAGGCCGTCAACGGTGTTCTGGGAACCCAGGGTGCCCAACACACCGCCCAGCACACTGCCCAACACGTCGCCTAGGGTTCCGTTGCCGTTCTCGCCACTGGTACCCGAGCCCATGCCCATATTACCGAGCATCGTACAGCCACTGCCCAACAGCAACAGGGCTGCCAACATTGTCGTGTAAATCTTCTTCATCTCTTATGATATTTAATGATTTTAATTGTTCTGTTGGTGCAAATATAGCTAAATAATGCGAATAGCCAACCAGTTTTGCTGAAATTTAGGCCAATTCATGAAAAACTATGATTATTTTCCAAAAAACTGGAATTTTTACTACCTTTGCGACAGACATGAACCGATAAAACGTGACCACTGCAAAATGATTACCAATACAGGCTTAAACGAGGTGAAGGAAATCATGGGCTATCTTGACAAGACGCCTTACTGTGTGACCCGCAAGACGTTGTACGACGCCAACGAGTTGTATGAGGGTTTCAAGATTGACGATGAGGATAGTTACGGCAAGTGCTTTGACGGCAAGGTGTACCAGTATTACCAGTTTACAGGGATGCAAGATCCTGGTGCGAATGAATCGTTGGCGCGCAGCCTGCACGACCACGGCATTCATGCGGCTTTAAGGATTTTTATGGAGGAACACGACCCGCAGCGCTGGGTTGGCGTTATGGGTGGTCATGCTATGCTTCGAACCGATAGGATGTTCTGCGATATCGCTGTCTTGAGCAAAAGGCTCACCGAGGAGGGTTTCATCATGCTGAGCGGTGGAGGGCCGGGAGCGATGGAAGCTACCCACCTAGGCGCCTGGATGGCTGGACGTACTGGTGAAGAACTGGACGAAGCGATGGCCATGCTCACCCCCACCCCGTCATTCAGGGATAAAGGTTGGCTGAACTCATCGTTTCGCGTGTTGAAGAAATATCCACAGGAGCGTTATATAAGCCTGGGCATCCCGACCTGGTTGTATGGTCACGAGCCATCAACACCATTTGCCACCCACATTGCCAAATTCTTTGATAACAGTGTGCGAGAGGACAACATCCTCACGCTGGCTTATGGCGGATTAATCTACACGCCAGGTAGCGCGGGAACCATGCAGGAAATCTTCCAGGAAGCGGTTCAGAACCATTATCTCTCCTTCGGATTTGCAAGTCCAATGATATTCCTGGGCAAGGAATACTGGTGCACAGAGATGCCTGTTTTCCCCCTGCTGGAACAATTGATGGAAACCGGCAAATATCAGAACCTGTTGCTCACCCTCACCGATGACCTCGACGAGGTGGTCGATGTGCTCGTCAAGTTTTCGAAGGAAAAGAAGCCCCAGCGCTAGTCAATGCACATGAGATTACCCTGAGCAAGGATGCAGCTCTTGCCTCCGACCCAGATGGTGCCGTCGTCTTCCAGCATGGTGGCGACTACCGATGGACGTCCCATCGTCTCGCCTTGCAGGAAACGGCATGCGGAGGGCACTGCAATGAGCCCTCTGCGATGCAGATAATGGGTCAATGCGGCATTGGCAGTACCTGTTGCTGACTCCTCGGGAATGCCATACAATGGACCGAAATTGCGGACATGAGCCGTATAGCCATCCTCACTCAACGCAAAAGCATGTACTCCTGTCACTTCCAGTTCCTGGCTTAGTTCACTCAAGGCGTCCATGTCGGGCTGCATGGCATTCAGGTCATCCACAGTAGCCACGGGCATCATGATGTCGGGCAGACCGGTAGAGACGATTTCTATGGGCATATCTGGCCAACCAGGCATCGTGGTACCCACCATGATACCGTGCAAGCGCTCTGTATCTACACGCTTCTCAATCACGCGGGGCATTGCCATCTGCATCATCACCTGTTCACCAATCCTCACCTCAAGGTCACCTGCCAGCGTGTGGTTCATGCACACATCGCCATCGCGCAAAATGCCCGTCTGGCACAGCACCCCGAAGGTAGCGATAGTCGCATGACCGCACAGGTCCACCTCGCCCTTCGGCGTAAAGTAACGCACCGTGAACTCTGTAGCGCCATTCTGCTGTACAAAGGCCGTCTCGCTGTAGCGCAACTCTGCAGCCACTAGCCGCATCAGTTCGTCAGTAGGGAAATCCCGGTCCAACAACACGACACCCGCAGGATTCCCGCCAAACGGCTCACTCGTAAACGCATCAACAATATAGTACTTCATACCCAAGAATTTTGAAACCTCATTTCATCTCACACCCCTAGAAATCAGTCATCTGTTTTCGATCGAAGAATACCATCTGCAAGAAAATACCAATGAACATGGCAAAGAACGAGAACATAACCAAAAACTTAGGCAAGATGAATAAGTCATGGTTGGTATTCGGAATATGGTATCTGATAGCAAGCCGTCCCATATAATAGGACGTGTCATTACTGAATCTCACATGAGTCATAGACTCTACTCTTCCAATTATAGGAGACAGTTTCCCCTCCGTACCTTTTGTCATTACTGAGCCTGAAATGGTATCATCATGTTGTCTTGTTGTTTCCCTATTTTCAACACATTTATCTATAAACTTGTGTAATTCTTTTACATCAAAAGATCCGATTGCATTAGTATGTGATACATCTGAATTATATAATTCCAAATCATAGAAAGTAGGTGTGTGTCCATGCCTAGCTATGTATCTATCCGCAACAAAATTGATGACAAAAAGCCCTATGACAAATGAAATACAGTAGCTTATTAACAAGAATTCCAAAGCCCTAAATGAGCGCAGTATGGAATCAGATGTTGGAATAGTTCGATTGATTCTTGACATAATAAACCCAAACACAACAACTGTCAAAGCAAATGCTATGGGCGCAGAGAATTGGCGATCATAAAAAGCAATGAATACATCAAATCCCATCAACAGTGTTAACCATGCGGTAGTAATAGAAGCTACCAATTTTGGTAAAAACAAGTGAGAACTTTTAATGGGGTGAATGCTTGGGAGTCTGAACCGACCTAAACACCAAAACCACTTGCAGAATAAATAAATTGTCCCAACAACTGTTACAATCCCAAAAATCCAATCATTAAAGGACCATTCATTAAAGGACCATTCATTAAAAAACAATTCATTAAATTTTTTAGAAATATAATCAACTATACCATTACTCTGTAACACTTTTGCAGTAAATGTCACGAACCAATAGGACACGATAATTAGAACAATCAGACGTTTAGAATATAACCTATTATTTATCTTAGTCAAACATGTTCCATCATGCCTTACATAAAAATATACGAACCCTAAAACCAATGTCATAACTATAACTGCCCCCATCAAATGATAACAATCCAAGCTATCTGTCATGACAAACTCAAATGCGCCTTTTACGGTATCAATTCCACAACTATGGCCGATAAACAATAAAAAGAAAAACACAAGCGTTAAGGCAAATAAGATCACATTCAAATGCTTGAACACATGTAGATGAACTACATCATTAAAATCAAATCGATCAAGAAACCATTGTGATACCCGAACACGATTTTCTTGCTCTGATTCAAGCATGGAACAAATGATTGCGCTATCCCTATGGTTTTCTTGTTCCTTCTCAAGTGATAAGTACTCCACCAGTGTCCTCGCATTGCAATTATGCTGATTATTCCATTCCTTCACCGAGAAATGCACTCGACGCATTTCTTCTTCAGGGGTGGCAAACCAAGATGGCCACCTGAGCCCGCTCATTATTTCAAATATAATCGACCGAAACATCGTACTACGTTTTGGGAAATCATGTTCAAAACAAGTTTCGGACATCGGGTTCATGATGTCATTAATCCATTTTGCCTGGGCATCAAAAAGTTCTTTACCGTATAAATATATAAGTTCATCCTTTTTTTCCGAAAGATGCTGTTTATTCATTTCCTTTTCTTTTTCATACCACTCAACAGCATTCTCTACAAGTGTACGATAATAATAGAATTCACACTTGTGCATTAGGGAAGAGAAAAAGAAATTGGACATCAGTCCTGTATACATTCTATCATAATTCTTGCTCACACAGAAAACATCTGAGTGTTTCATATCAAACATGAAGTCAAGAATTAACTTCCGTAAAAATTTTACAACTACTTTCTCTTCAGAATTATTGTATAAGTCAATAATACCATTCTTATCACTCATGTCCATTAACCAAAGCGTGGAATAGGATGCCTCCTCCTTCCTGCCCTGAAGACCTTTTTCACTTTTAATTAATTGATCAAAGTATCGACTGCCGACCTCGTTTCCACCTAAAGTTGGAAATTTGGCTAGATAGGCACCTTTTATTACGTCTGTTAAATCCAGAGACGCCTTTTCGACATAGGGAAGTTCTAGAATAACTTCACCCATGTGAGCAAGGCCAAGCTTTGGTTCTGCTCGAGTGAATTCTCCTATCGACAATTGGTATTCTGGTGATTCACCAGCCCCGTCCCGATAAGCGCAATAGTGCAAGCGGAATTTCACCGAATCCGCATCAATAATCATGCTAATGGGATACTTGGGAGACATCGGCTTTTCCAAGCCTTCATAAGCTGCGACTTCGATATAGTCAAAGATTGTCACTCCGTCGACAACCTTTGACAACGACTGGTTCAGTCTGAAGAAACGTCCGTTGCTCATCTTTGCTCTTTTTTCAGATTCATCACATGCTGCCGAATAAACCCACAAGCCGACATAAACATATCTTTGGTCTCCTGACTAACATCATGGCTCGATATATACCCATCAAACATATCTCTGAAATATAAATACTCCTCCCATATATCACTCCACTGACGAGTTGTGCCAAACGCCGTCAAATGGATCATCTGAGTCAGGTGCTCGAGCATACCGCCAAGATACTCATTCTTTTGCACAAAGTCGGTTATCAATACAGAGCCTTTAATACTAAAAATATCTTTCCCATTTGTTGGGTACTCAACATCCTTGAGCATTCGTTGATAATGATATTGGAGGCTCAAAACCTCTCTATATTTGCTGCTGGCTCTCTCCCTCACGGTTTGATTGTCATATTTGGAATTATCGGGATCATAAATATTGTTGACACCTTGAATGATTTCATCTGCAGATAATTTATTAATACCCGAACGGTCCAATCTTCTATCCATTAACTTTATAAGATTGTACATAAACAATTGAGGGGTATTAGTCGGGCAAGCCCCAACACTGATATGCCAATACTCTTCATTCAGATTTAAGCCTTCAGCTAGCAAGCGCTCGTGAACTGCAGACGGATAAGCGGACATAAACATGAAAAACAAACAATCTCTCGGACCGATTATATAGTCATTTTTGTGGTTTTCTATTTCTCTCAATAATTTGTAGCCATATTCATTTTCACCCAATAGATAGTCAAGAAGAATAAAATCATACTTTCTATTTTTTAACGCTTTCTTTGCTCCACTTAAGTTTTCCACATATTCAATCAGAAGATTACAATCGAGATGTGTATCATAGTTCTCCTGATAGGGCCTAGACTTAATCCCCTCAAACATTTTCTTTAGTCGGCTTTCTATAATCTTCACTTTAGAAACCAAGGAGGCATCGGAGAGCGACTTATAAGGGGGCATTGGAGAGTTTGCTTTATCGTCCACCAACAAGATACGCCACTTGTAATTGAATATTCTATCAATTATTGTTTTATTATCCGCATCATCAGTCAACTTGCTTAAAATTTTACTCTCAGAATGAAAGACAAAAGGACTAACATGCACACCATGACTATCAAACTTTAAATGTGATTCTCGTGTCTTCCTAGCATTAAATTCTGCGTATTCTTTAGCAACATCTAAGTCATACAATCCATTTTTAATATTATACGTGATATCCTCAATGGCCTTTTTCAGTTGTTTCTTATTCTTGGCATCAAAAGAAACTTGTGACGTGATGACATCTTCATCTAATTTAATAAAAAAATTCCAGATAGAACTATCAACAACAGCAGCATAACGTTTTGCTCTAGGTTCTTCAAAAGACATCCTACAGAAATGCAGTATTGGACTATAAATACCCGAAATAAACTGCTCTTGCCCGTACATGTAATATCTTTTTGTCCCATCTTTTATAAATCGCTCCGTTCTCTCATGAGAAACATTACCGCGAAAATCATTAGCATGGTGAATTAAGACATCAAATTCATAATTGCCAGCCAAACTAGGATCAATCTTTATTTCTGACAATACTCTCTTGATTTCAAAAATCAATTTCCAACAATAAATGTAGTAATCTGCACCGTCAACAGCTGCGTTATATAAATACGGACGGAATTTTGAAACAGTAATGGTTCCATCCTCTTTTATCGTATACTTCAAAGGTATCATATTGATATATCATTAAGGTTTTTCATTAGTTTCAATTTTATTCCAAATTAATTGAATGATATCAGTATTTGGATTCAACTCATTTTTTTCTATGAGGTAAATGTAAATTATTGAGTACACCCGCTCATTATCCTCCATGTCATGTTGATAGCCATAAATCTTAAAAAGGGCATCAGATCGCTCTCTTTTGACAATATCAAGGATACTTCCTACCACTAGATCATCTTGGGCAAAAGAGCGCTCAGAAGCAAAATCCAACTTAAATAAATCTTCATCATGAGCGACCAATAGAATCTCTAGCTTATTGCTTTGGTTCTGACTACCAAAATCATCAAGAACATCCCGAACCATTGCGCCAACGATATCTTGGCGCATTTTTAGCTCAAGATTCTTAACTTGACTCTTAGCGATACACGGCATTACATACATGTAGCTATCGTCTGTAAGTTGCCGTTTAAAAGGGTTCAACTGTCCTGTTTCGAATATCGTTATTATATTCTTATTTAATAAATTATTGATTGTATTACAAACATGCTTGCTCAGGAATCGTCTACAATCGTGCTTACGGAGCGCTTCGGGCTGTTTTGTAGTTAAAATTAATACTCTCATTTTACTTGAATTTAAGATTTCTTTCTCATATATATCGTATTATAAAGCAATTGGGACAGTTGGAACTTCGAATTATTAAATGCATTCTCTAAAGCTGAGAGGCTGACAAAAGGATACAACCTTAAGGCTTCATTCATATCTTTGCTTAAACTGTTGCCCCTCCCAGAATGAACCGCAATAAACGCATCTTCTCCGAAATACTCTTTCAACATCCCCATAAACGCCTCAATTCTGTCTTTTGACAGTTTATTTTCAAGCATCTGATCTGCATCTAAATTCAACAGATTGTTTATATAAGCATTCACTATTCTTGAATTCTTCAGAATCTTCTCTATAAGCCCTAAATGTATCGTCAAAAAATGAGTTTCGTTGCTATAATTATTGAAACTATTCCCCACAAAAACACGCGATAATGCAGCTTCATTAGCTCCTAAAGTAGAATCTGAGTTTTCATCAAAATTTAGAAGTCTTATATTTTTCAACGATAACCATTCTAATGCATTTTTCTTCACTTTTGTCGTCTTAAAGAGCCTTTCATCGATAATCGTTATTCTGGTCAAAGCCGATTCTTTAATCTTTAACGCCAACAATTCATCGGCTTCTTCTTTGAAATGGTCATCTCGATTGAAACCATTCTTTACTGCATTTTTGAATAATTCCTCTAAAGTTATCGTAAAATTGCCTCCGGAAACCGTATCAACATATGCCAAGCCTTTATTCTTCTTGCCTGGTTTTTCCTTTGAATCCAAATGATACTTAAAATAAATCCTGTACTGTATGTTCGAATTATCACCCATCACTCCTTCTTCAAGATACGACTTATATAGCGGTTCACATAAAGGCGGCTCGCCATCTCGCATAAAACAAATTGCATACTTGTCAATGTCAGGGAATCGTTCTTTAATTGCGCGTCTGAACTTTTCTAAATCTGATTTCTTCTTTCCGCAATCATATTCAATGACTCTTGTAAATACTTTTCGCAAGTCTGGACACATGACATCGATGAACTGTTCTGTCTTCTTTACCTCAACGACATCAGCCATCACGTTAAACATCTCGTGTTCATTTGTTGATGAATCATTTGTCAATTTGATTTGTTGACAGGTTTGATAAATCGGCAATGTAAATAAAAGTCCAAGATTTGAATTGCTTTCAACATGTTTTATTCTATTATTTCTATCATAGATTCTAAATCCCGTGACTCCTTCGCCCTCAACAACCTTTACAAACTTAAAGCCATAATATTCAATCAAATCAAGCTTTTTCATTGAATCTTCCTCATTATTAATTCTTGTTAATATATCTGAAAAAGATTCATTTTCTCCAAACATATAAGCTCTCATCCATATCGTTGACAACAGCATCTCTTTAAGACCTTTATCTTCTTTTGCAAGGACATTTGATTTATCGATGACTTCTAATCTGCCTAACCTTTCACATAAATCCAAGAAAAGAGTTTTGCAGCCATTGTCATCAGAATATTTATTTGCATTTCGTTTATTATCATAGAAAATGATATCCAAATGATTCTTTTTAGGCTCCGAATAAGGTCGAATCACTATAGTAAATACCAGTCCATCTTTTTCACTAACATCTTCTCTTAAATTTTTAGCAGAGTTTCGAATGAAATTCTCCAGCACCGTAAAAAAAGCATGAGATGACATGATTCCACCTGGAAGAGCCAGATTCAACCTTGATAGATCATTCTTAATCCCTTGTTCTTGTGATATTATATTCTCATGCCATGAACCAGTAAAATCACGATAAACCACTCCATCATTTGAGTATTTTACTTTTAGAAATAATCGATTCTCGTGTCGCAAATTTTCGTCATCCGTTTTCACATCGTCTCGAGTAAAGTTTTCTGAACGAATTAGGTTGGTCAACAAGAAATTAGTAGTCCTTTTATTCGTTTCCTCAGGAAAATGCCTATGTGAAAAATCATCAACCGTCAATTCATCAAAAATCTGAGATTTAAAGTTTACTGGACCATACGAATATTTATCATTCGATATTATTGTGGCAAGAAAATCCATTCTTGATTGAAGATAACCTAAAACCTTTGCCACGCCCCTAATATCAGGCGCAACATCTCCATCATCCGCTGCTTTTTGTTCAAGATAGGATTTCGTGTAATACAGGTAATGGCTACCTAGATTATGACTCATATTGCGAGACATAATTGCTGCTATTGCCGATTTAATTGCCTCACTCTTAGAATAATTCAATAGTTGTTTTGTTGTATGAATGGATGCCCAATTTTGGAGACAATCAAATACTGATAACGAAAGAGTCAAGCTATTGTTTGAAAATAATGCGATTCCACCCGCCGTTATTTGCTTTATTCCATGTTCGTTGCAAATCTCAAAAGCCGGTGGTATTAATGCTGCATAATACTTAATTTTATTTTTTGTTGTTGGCCAAGTAAATAATATTGCCATTTTTATGGCATCTTTTGCATTCAGTAAATCGGGGTGATTCGCAAACTTCTCGTTGATTTCATCGTCGAAATTCTCAAAGTCATTTTTTTCAAAAGCCAAAATTCGAGGCATCTTCTTCAAATCATTTTTAACTTCTGCCATAAACTTCTGGTGTTGTCCACTGAGCTTCCCAACTCCAGTTTTAATAGAATAAGTTGCGGAAATAAGTTTAGAAACTTTCAAATGAATCTCATAATATTCATAGTTTGATGGCGTATGAAGTCTTTTAACATCAATAGTTATCGGTCTCGATGCAGTTATATCCAATGCCCCATTTATACACAAAGATATTCGATTGCTTCCACTAAAATACAACTCTTCAGTAAAATTCTTATAAAATAGATCCGTTCCCTGAAAGTTGTCGTACTCTTTCAGTGATGCTAAACCTTCCATCCATATTCTCTTTGCATCATCATATGTTTTAGGGGCGTATATATCATAATTAACCGATTTGATTCTCGGTGTTTCAAGTGACGTTTGGAAATCATATTCAACAAAATGACAATAAGCGACGCCAACTTCACTAGATATAACAGAAATTGCATTCTTTACGTTCTCTAACTTTTGCTTATCTAACATCTTTTCCTTCCAATAATATAACTGATTATTCGATTCCTATTTGTCATATTCTCTATAAATGGAAAAATCCCTTTTTCCTCTATATAGAACTTTTCAACAAACAATTCCAGGATAGAGACGGCATAAGATTCTATTTTTGTTGTTTCAGATATTCTTTTGCCATCACTTTTAAACAAGTCATCCTCTTGTGTAAAATCCCCAAATAGCAATATACCGCCAGGTTTAACAATATTAAATAACTGATTCCTATATTCTCTCCAATCTTCTGGATCTATATGATGAAATATGCCCCAACAAATAACGCCATCAAATTCGTTATCATTAAACATTTTTTCCGGTTCTTTCGTCGGGAAAATGACCTTGTTTACATTAATGTTTTCATATTCTATACAATAATTAAGAGCATTATAGGACACATCATAATAGTAAACATCACAATATGAATAAGTATCTGCTATGTACTTACCTAATCTACCTGTACCACATCCATAATCCAAAATGCGAATAGTTTTTTTGTCGCCTATCTTGTCTACCAATCCATCCAGCAGATATTTTGGTAACGCAGTATTAACCCATGGCAGAAATGGAATAGAATCAATTTTTTCATAGACTCTCTCCCATGCATCATTTATTCGCTTTCTTCTATCTATTAACATCAGTATAATAATATTAAAGAAACTACTGATATTTTTTTAGTGTCAAAGAAGGTTTAATATCTCCATTCTTCGATATGTAATAGATATATTCAGAAGAAATCACCAATGAATCATTGTTTCTAATCTCATTAGATATTTGCTTCACATATATGCTCCCTTCTTGTGCCTCATTCAAATAATATGGTATTGAATAAGCCAAGAAACATATAGACGAAAAATCAATATTATACCTGCTGCGTATTATATCATTTCTTTTTTTTGTAGAATCTGAATCACCTATCTTGTAATCAATATATTCAACACCCTTGCCAGATTCTCCAGCAGCTGTCAAAACATCAGAACTGGTAAATCCTGTATTTGACAGAATAGGACCGTTATAACCTAAATCTCTTATTGATTTAATCAAGACACCTAGGGCTGAAGAAAAACCGATGGCAATAATACCATTGGGGTCTCTTTTTAATCCCTGTACTACTATATTTTTATAATCTGTATTTGACTCATCATATTTTATACTCTTTAATGCATCGTCTTTTTTTATAAGAGTTTCATTAAAAGGGATACCGTACTCAGTATTAGGATAGAACAAAACTATTCTCTGATAATTACTCTTGTTAATCCCCTCAATGATTGCGTTGCTTTCATCTACAGAACTGTTGCCAATCTTAAAAATATTATATTCCCCTCCAGAAGTAATATCTGGATGTGATGCCACACAAAATAACAATTTATCATCTTTAATAACTACAGGTTTTAAAGCTAAAGAATATGCACTGCCAGCCGTCACAAAAATTGATACCCCATTTATAGTCTTAAGTTTATTGTAAGCATTAAGAACATTTCGCTGTTCGCTAGCGACATCTTCTACCAACAATTCATACTTAATGGGATTATCTGCTTGGTTCAATTCTTCGATGGCCAACTCAAGACCAGCCTTCATTGACGTTCCTAGGCCGGCTTGATTTCCTGTCATAGGCAGTATAGCTCCAATTTTAATAGTCTGACAGTCCTTTTTATTACAAGACTTATATCCAATAATCAAAGCTATGAAAATAAAAAACAGCAGTGCAATTAATTTAAACGCTTTCATATTCTCTATTTTTAAACATTAGACTTTCAATTTCCGACAAGCTTAATAGCTCATCAACAAATACGTACAAAATTTTTCTATCCCCCATCATCATACACCTCTCACAGAACTTCACGGCCTTGGCGATGTTCTGTTCGATGAGGATGATGGTGACATTGAACTTTGCCCTGATATCACAGAGTATCTGGTACATCTCTTCTACGGCTTTGGGTGAGAGACCAGCGCTAGGCTCATCCAGGATGACGAGGCGAGGGTTGGTAGCCAGGGTCATTGCTAGAGAAAGCTGATGCTTCTGTCCACCGCTCAGTTTGTCTGCCATTGTGTGTTGCAGTTCCTTTTTGGAGCGCTGCAACATAGGGATGATGTTCTTGAGAACGTCAAGGGTATTGGAAGGCTGTCTGGACAGGGATAACTGCAGGTTATCCCATACCGATAAGTTCTTGAATACTCTGCCTCCCTGCTGCATAATTGAGATGCCACGATGAGATAGCTGGCTGGTTGTCAGCGAAGTGATGTCTTCACCTTCAAAGAAGATATCTCCCTT
Source organism: uncultured Bacteroidales bacterium (assembly GCA_902779125.1). Taxonomy (GTDB): domain Bacteria; phylum Bacteroidota; class Bacteroidia; order Bacteroidales; family Muribaculaceae; genus Sodaliphilus. Next base: position 26,199 of record CACZAC010000015.1, read on the forward strand.
GCGGAAAGGTAGCATGTTCATGATGGCCTTTCCTAAGGTAGATTTACCCGAGCCATTAAGGCCAATGATACCTACAGCTTCACCTTGCTGCACATCAATAGAGATGCCGCGGAGGATGTCGAATCCCTCCAGGTAGCCCCCCCACAGGTCATTGATCTTCAGTATCTCGCTCATAAGCCCAAATAACTATTTCTCACATTTTTATCATCAAGCACCTCGGCTGTTGGACCAACTTTAGCAATGATGCCCTCATCAAGATATGCGCAGACATCGGCCACTTTACGGACAAAATGCATGTTATGTTCTATCAGCAGGACGGTCAGGCCCTCCTGTTCCTTCATCTCGCGGATTATCTGCTCAATAATTTCTATGTACATCGGATTAACACCTGATGTTGGCTCGTCAAGCAATAGCAGACGGTCTCCACCCATCAGCAATCGTGCAAGGGAGAGAATGCGCTGCTCTCCATAAGAGAACTCAGAGGCATCCTTATCAAGCATATTCAGATACTTGTTGTCTTGTCCGAAAATGCGTGTAAGAACCTCTCGCACCTGTAATTCCTTCTGCAGCTCGGCTTTTTTCCATTTCTTCGGGAACAACAGCGATGAGAAGGGCATCTCACCGGTTGTATCGTCAGATGCCAACTTCATGTTTTCCATCAGAGTCAAACCACCCATTAGCTGGCCATCCTGAAACAAGCGTCCAATGCCCATCAGCGAGATGCGGTGAGCGGGGATGCGGTTGAAGTCATTGCCCTCGAATACCACCTCTCCAGTGTAGTTTTTCTCAAACCCCGAGATAATGTTGAACAAAGTAGTTTTTCCCGTGCCGTTACCACCAACAAGTGCAGTGATTTTGCCCTTCTCAACATCAAGGTTAACACCACGCAATAAGTCGAATGACTCGTTTTGGGCATTCGTGAAACTGATGCGTATGTCTTTCAGTTGCAAAATCATATCGCTACTTCATTATCGTTTTTCCCAAAAGACCTTGGGGGCGGTAATACATCACAAGAATCAGGGCCAGTCCGTAGATAATCTGCCTAAGATTGGCAGCAACGGAATCTGGCAACCCCACAAAACGGAGCAGCTCAGGCAATAACACAACAAACACGGCACCAAGAACGGGTCCTTTGGTATTGCCTATGCCACCTATAAACAACGCACTAAGGATAAAAATACTTTCGTCAAGCGTGAAACTGGTTGGGTCTATATAGCTAACATAAGACGCATAAATGATGCCTGCCAATCCTGCTACGGCTGCCGATAGGAAGAAAGCAAGTGACTTAAACTTAACGATATTGCGTCCCATCGACTTCACTGTAATCTCATCGGCACGTATAGCATTCAGTACCCTGCCAAACGGAGACTCCACCAAATGGTGAAACAGAAAGACGACGACTGCCATGAGTACTAATGACAAAACGAGATAGGCATACACACCAGTGAGTTCAAACATCCCAAATAGTCTGATGCCAGGGATGCCCGGAATGCCGTATGGACCACGCGTTACATCTGTCCAGTTGTAAAGTATCGTATAAACAATCAGTTGGAATCCCATCGTAGCAATCACGAAATAGTCATCTTTCAACCTAACAGAAGCAAAAGAAACAAGGAAACTAAAAGCACCAGTAAACAACATCACCAGTGCAGCGACCAAAAGAAACGGCAGATTGAACTGCATCAGGAAAAATGTTCCAATGTACGCACCGATACCATAGAATGCAGCCTGACACATGGTCAGCAAATTGGCCATGCCAATAGTCAAGTTCGCACTCAGTGTCAACATGATGTATATGTTGAGCATGATGATGATATGAAATACATACTCCATACTACACAGTGCGTTGTTTATATCCCGCTATGCCTTGAGGCCGCAAGAAAAGGAGAATAATCAAAACCAAGAACGTTACAGCGTTTTGCCAATTGGAAGCAAAATGATAGACCGTCAACGATTGCAGGACACCCAATGTCAGTCCGCCAAGGATACAGGTGCTGAACCTACCGACACCGCCTATAATCATCGCCACAACTGCACTGATTAGCACATTCATACCCATATTGGGGTCAAGACCTACATCATAGACAGTCAGGCAGCTGGCAAGGGCAATAAATACACCACTCACCAGAAACACGAGGACTCTAGTTTTTTTAGTATCGTAACCCAGTGTCTCAAACAAAGTCTCGTCGGCACTCAATGCTCTCAACCTCAAACCCCAATTGGTGCGTTGCAACAATACCATGAAGATAATCAGTACCGTAATACCTATCAAGGCCTGATACTTTTGAGGGGAAGTGATGATAATATCCCCAAAAGTCAACGGTTGCAGAATAGAGTTATCTATCACCTTGGTTTCGTTGCCAAAAAACATGGCAATGGTGTTGATAATGACAGTCATCGCACCAATGGAGGCTATCATTGCCACATTGAGTGAGGCCTTTTTGTTTTTCAACGGCCGATATATAAGCACTTCAGTCAAAAGACTGAGCAGCATGGTCAACACTAATGCGACAAGAGAGGCAGGAATGACAGGCAGCCCTACACTAGCTACAAAAAACCAGAACATATAGGCCGCAAACACATATATACCGGCTGCAGCTATATGGAATATCTTAGTCGTATTAAACACCAAGGCAAACCCTATCGCCAACAGCGAGTAGAGGATTCCAGTTATTAATCCATTTATGACAAATTGCCAAATCATCAAATTCTTTTTGATTGTAATTGCAAAAGTATATAAAAAATACCGTTTTTTTACTCTATGAACGGAAAAAAGACAAAAAAAGCATATTTTATTGTTTATTTCTTTTTTATAAGACTATGGTTACTCCTCTTCACTATAACAGATACATTGAGCACATGGCCAGTATTATACTTTAATTATATGAAAGCGAGAGCCTTTCCTCATTATCGGACAACGTGAAAGTAGTCAAAAAGGTAGCAAATCATCCCCAAAAACCATGAAAAAAAGTGTAAAAGAAAGAGGGTACAGAAATCATGGGTATAAACCGAGTAATATGTGAGGCCGGGCAAGATACAAATTCATAAATTAAAGATAGAGACTAATAAAAAGCAAAGAAATCTTCAGTATTATGCAATAATTCAATAAAATGTTGTACCTTTGTGATGATTACTTGAATTGATGACTATTTGATAAAACGAAATATTTATGAGGCACTATCTGAAGAATCTAGAAGACACTGTGCGCCAGCATTGGACCCAAAAAGCCTTGTGTGACTACAACGGCGACTCTTTTACCTATGCACAGCTGGCTATCAACGTTGAGCGGTTCCGCATCTTTTTCTCTGCTGTCGGCATCGGCAAAGGGGATAAAATCGCTATTTGCGCCCGCAACAGCGCCCGCTGGGCGATGACCTTTTGGGGAATCAATGTCAATGGCTGTGTGGCGGTTCCGCTGCTGTCCGACTTTCATCCTAGCACGGTTTCCACCCTCACCAACCATTCTGACAGCGTTCTGCTCTTTGTCGACGATGACATCTGGACAAAAATGAACCCTGACGAGATGCCTAACCTCAAGGCGGCCATCAATGTCAAGGACGGCAACCTGCTGTGGCACCAGGATGAGGATGTGGCTAGTGCCTGGAACAACCGCAAGGCAGCATTCACACAACAATATCCCAACGGAATGTATCCCGAGCAGGTGTCCTATCCCGGCGACAATGGTGATGACCTGGCCATCATCAACTACACGTCAGGAACCACGGGCAACCCCAAGGGCGTGATGCTCACCTATAACGCCATGTCCGATACCGACGATTTCGCGAACAGGCATTTCCCGAACACTCCCGGTCAAACGATTGTTTCAATGTTGCCCCTGGCTCACATGTACGGATTGGCTATCGAGTTCATCCATCCTAACGTCGATGGAGTGACCGTTTATTTCCTGGGCAAGACTCCATCGCCCACCACCCTGCTCAAGGCAATGAAGGACATCAAGCCCTATATGGTGGTCACGGTGCCCCTGGTAATGGAGAAAATCTATGCCAATGCCATCAAACCGGCGCTTGAGAAGGCGAAATCCTTACTGGCCATTCCCGGACTGAACAAACTGATTTACCGCAAAGCCCGCAACAAGGTGATTGAGGCTTTTGGCGGGAGCGTGGAATGCTTCATCATGGGTGGCGCTGCGCTCAACCCTGAAGCCGAACAGTGCTTCAAGAAGATTCGCCTGCCCTACACGGTGGGCTATGGCATGACCGAAGCCTGCCCGCTGCTGGGTTATGAGTGGTGGACCAAATTTGTGCCTGGATCTTGCGGGAAAGCCGTCCATGAGCTGCGTATCGACTCCGATGACCCGCAACATATACCAGGAGAAATCCAAGCCAAGGGTCCCAACCTCACCATCGGCTATTATAAGAATCCCGAAGCCACTGCTGCGGCTTTCACCGAGGACGGATGGTTCCGCACCGGTGACCTGGGCATTATAGACGCTAAGGGCAACATTTTCATCCGTGGACGCATCAAGTCGATGATTCTGAACTCCTCGGGCCAAAACATCTACCCCGAAGAGGTTGAAGCCGTCTTGGCCAACTGCCAGTATGTGGATGAGTGCCTGGTAGTGGACCGCGACGGGAAAATCACAGCACTCATCTACACCGAATTCCCCGAGGACATGGACGAGGCGACCAAGGCTGCTATCCCTGGACAAATCCGCGACGAGGCCAACAAGTCCCTACCCGCTTACAGTAAAATCACAAAAGTGGAGATGAAGGCAGAACCCTTCGAAAAAACACCGAAGAGAACCATCAAACGCTTCCTCTATCAATAAAAAACAGACCTTTAGGTCAAATAGCAGGAGAAGAAATGCCTGCAGAACCGACAAACATTGGTTTTACAGGCATTTGATTCAGAACGATTAGTATCCTCATCAGCTAGTCTTTTAAGCCTTTAGGGCTGTCAGGTTATAGGCAGGAGTTCCGCTTCGCTGCACTCCTGTAATTAATCGCCACACACGAGCAATAGCCCCATTAGGGGCGGCACGTTACTGCCGCCCCGATGGGGCTAAGACTTCAATGTTCACGATTGCAGGGGTTGCACTCGGCTTCGCCTCGTTACACCCCTGCCTATACCCTGCTCGCTCCTGACGGAGCTTTCACCGGACACCCTAATGATTCAAAACATACTACCGCCTATACTCATTCTTAGTCCTTACGCTTTAATGCGGCCAATAAGTATCATTGGTCTGGAAGAGTTTTCTTGTACTTCTGATACACTTTTTTCAACTGTTTGTCAATCTCATTGATGGGACGGTCGAGTTCTTTTAACTTCACTTCGTAACGAAGGGTGTTCTCGGGGTCCGTCTTTTCATGATATTTCACGATGAACTTAAGCGTGGGAATGCGAAATTCTAAGACAGTCTTGAACCTCACTTGTTCACAGTCAGCAAAGGGTATCGTTGTGGCCAAGCCGTCATTGTCGTAGAAGACGAAGAAGTCAGCGCCGACGGCAAATGCGGGTATACCGTGGCGGGCTTTATCGGTCCTTCGGAAATTTTCGACAGTAGACAGTATCGTGCCAAGTGTAATCAGGCCATAGACAATGATTATCACGTAGCCATGCCAGTCATCAAACAGGAACGACAGGTCCCAATGGGCAAAGCAGAACACACCGAGAGCGACCAAAGCCACTGACAGTATCACGTAGGCGACCGCCTTCGATGTCGCCAACCCCTTCCGGTAATAGTATTGATGTAATATCTCCATAACTATAAGTTTTTTATAACCGTGCCACGAGGGACTTATAAGGTCCCATCCATTCTATCACATATAATTTTATTATCTCTGACATATTAAGAAAATATTGTTGCCTGGTTAGCTTGGCTCTCCAGGGTTGGATAAGGCAATGTACGCCCCTGTTGTGGTGGTCGAGTACGTCGGCAGTGCCTTGTTCGCGGATGCTATCAGAAATCTCAGATGAATCAGTTGTTGAAATTCCTTAGAGGTCGGCGATGGTGCAGGCGACTTTGAAGTAAACGCGGCAGTAATTTCAAGATTGCCACAGTTGGAGATATATCTACATCTATTTGCAGCTTTATCAAGATAAAACAACAATAGTTTATCATAATAAACATTCTAAAAAACTGATAACAAATATCTTGTCTCTTTTATGCAAGATAGCTTAAAAATCCCACTGCTTATCCATATTCTTGACATATAAAGTCCATTGGTAGAGCATCAGCTTCCCAAGTTGGGGACTGAAGGTTAGACCTGAATGCTATCAGAAATCTCAGATGAATCAGTTGTTTGCTAGAAAGTTGTTCCCGTTGATGTTCTGTTGTCACTGTTATTTGACAGGGTGCACAGGCTCGGATTCATCGAGGCAACGAGCATAAACGACACAGGATACTCGGTCGAATATTTCGCCCTACTGATGCTTATAATCCTGTCCTCCAGCGGCTGTCGCATCACCTCCAACACATTTCTAGAAAATTCAGGCAATTCATCCACGTGGAAAGACTTGCCCCATTGCAACAGCCTCATTGCCAACCATAAAGTCCCCAAAAACAACCAAAACATGTACCATAAAACCATTCACAACCACAAAGATAAATGTTTCTAAAACACAAAGACACAAATCATTACATCAAAAGAATCGTTCCTTTTATCTTATTGATGTATCATTGTTAAGTTTGGGCTTTTTACTTATTTTGTTTTGTTCTTGTTTACCCAATTCACCGACTTATATACATACCGCCCTGTAAGGAACACACATAGAATTATTAATATGGAATACCATGAATTTTTCTTTAATTCATTTTCATAACCATCCAACCTATATGAATTTATCATTGAATTCCACTCTGCTTGGCCTTTTTCAATTTCTTGCTTTTTCCATTGTTCTTTTTCTTGCTCAGTCATGATTGTATAATGTCGAAAATAGGGTTCTGCACTCACCTTGTTGCCATTTTCATCCAATATGATCTCCCCTTTATGACGTTCAAGATTCTTTTTTTCAATTGCAATCAACTCTTTGAATTTACTTTCTGCATCATCCTCATTAAGAACGTAGTTACCAGTTATCAATTCTGGATCATAACAACTTGCCCCAAATGGTAATTCAGGTGAACGCTTTGTATCATTTGAACGATAAACAACATAACCAGCCATATACAGGCCCCATAAAAGAAGTGCAACAAACAATAGTTTACTTATGGCAACCATTTCATCAGCAAATGCGCTTTTGTTCTTTTGTACCTCTTTTTCCATTTCAGGTTTGTGCATATCAAGGACATCCTCTTTGACCTTAATATCGTTCTTTTTTTGCAGCTTCTCTTCAACTATATCAAGATCCTGTTTCGCACCACAATACTTGCAAAACATAGAATCTGCCGCTATCACTTTTCCGCACTTTTTACAAAACATAATGAACCTAATGATTATTGCTTTGCAAATATAGGAAAACTATTATATTCAAGTGTCATGATTATTGAAAATTGCTAAGATTTGGCATTTTTTATATGGATTCAAGTGCCAAATTTATCGAAAAATACATTGATTTGCCACTCAAATAATCTAAAGAAATTACACTTTTCCAAGATTTGATTAAATATAGGCAGCTCATCCAAGTGGAACGACTTGCCCCATTGCAATAGCCTTAGAGTTAACCACAAAGTCCCCAAAACGACCCAAATATGTACCATAAAGCCATTCACAATTACAAAGTTATTTACAATTCTCAAAAATATCAAAAAAAATAACTAAATTTGCAATTAGGAAACACTACAGTTATTTCTAACTGTATCTCATTATTAAATATTAAAATAATCTAAATTTGATAATAATAACGTAAGAAATACACATATGAATAGCCCCAAAGTATTTATATCTTATAGTTGGAGTAGTCCTGAGCATGAGCAACGGGTCCTTGATATCGCAACAGAGCTTGCTGAAAATGGCGTTGATGTAATTCTTGACAAATGGGACCTAAAAGAAGGTGATGATGCTGACGCATTTATGGAACAGATGGTTGCAAATCCTGAGATACAAAAAGTCCTCATCATTTGTGACAAGAAGTATTCTGAAAAATCAGACAAAAGAACTGGGGGTGCTGGTACTGAAGCACAAATAATTTCGCGAAAAATATATGAACAGACAGATGAGGGAAAATTTGTAGTTGCTGCTTTCGAGATGAATGAAGAAACAGGTAAACCATACCTGCCGACTTACTATGGGTCTCGAAAATATATAGACTTTACAGATTCAAACAAATATGCGACAAAATTTGAGGAGCTGATCCGCTGGATTTTCAATAAGCCATTATACGTAAAACCTCAATTGGGCAGGGTACCAGATTACATATTATCTGAAGAAAAAAAGTCGTTAGGAACAACAGCTACATACAGACGTGCTAAATCGTTTATTTTAGAAGGTCGCTCTAACGCTTCTGGTGCAGTACGCGAATACTTATCCCGATTTTCTTCCAATTTATCTGCGTTTCAACTCCCATCCTATAAGAATGGTGAAAATTTCTATAATCAAGTAATTGATAATATCAATGAATTTGCACCTTATAGGGAGGAGTGGCTTGATATTTTACACTCAGTTTGTAACAATGGTTTATTAGTTGATGTAATGAATGACTATATTAGATTCTTTGAAGATATACACCAATATACTTTCCATCGAACTGCTATTAGTCATCCCTATCAACAAGAGGAAGATAATATGAAGTTCATCGAATATGAACTGATGCTATGCTTTGTTGCGCTTTTACTCAGGAAAGAGTGCTTCAAAGAAGTATCAATTATTCTAGAAGGGACATTTTATAACAAATATTCATCCTCGGAAAATGAGGCTACTTATAATTATTGTGTCTTTAATCACTACTTGTATTCACTACACAATCAAAATAAAAGAAGATCTAATCCATATTATTCATTGCAAGCGAAAATTTTCTATGATCGAATGGCATCGTGCACATACTTAGATATTACTGATATCTGCCAAGCGGACTTCGTTTGTTGGTTGTATTATCTAGGGCATCCTGAAAATAATATCTTATCTGTGCATAGATGGTATCCCCATAACTTGTTGTATGCATGCAATATGAGACGACCATTTGAAATATTCGCAAGAGCCGAATCTTTACGTTATTTGGATTCAATGAAAGTCGTTTTTGACTACAACACTAAAGACGATTTCATAAAATTGTACAATTCTATAATGGAAAACAGAGATTCTATTATTCCAAGATGGGAATTTGAAACTCCGAATATCAAATTACTTATGAATATAGATAGATTGGGAACTAGAAAATAGTGCAAAGACAATTTATAACATTAAAAATCTTCAGAAAGCTTACGACGTGAGGAATAAACAGAGTCGATACTCTTGTAATCTTATTAATAATTACGATGCAGAAATTGGATAAACTTATTTAATTTTGCAAAAAATTATATCGCTATGAAGAGATACTTATTGATTTCACTGATTGTGTTATTTTCTTTGGGTGATCAAGCTCAAGGATTTGATGGTATAGGGAAGTTACACCTTGATATGACCTTGAATGAAGTTCGTGGCCTATTTCCTCAAAAACTTGTTAAACAGTATGATGTTTCCACGTTTAAGAAAGTATATAAATTAAACTCATACACCCCTATCAAAGGGCATACTTTCAGAGATATTCATTTATATTTTTATAATGACACGTTGTACGCAATTTATGTGAATAATTCAAATTACCAAATAGAGCAATCTTTATTTACAAAATATGGGAAGCCTAAAGATAAGATTCATCGATTCAGATCATATATCGAAGAATTGATCTCTATATATGGATACGATTCAGCAGATTTTGTTGATGATTCAAAAGCTGGCAAATGGGATATAATTGATACTTTTTATGAATGGAATCTAGATAATCCACTCCATAAATGCTTATTAGTTGATTGTTTATATTACGATAGACAAGGTAAATCACAATTGGATTATTTACTAATTATAAAAAATACTGCATTTGCAGAGTGCGTGTCTTTAGAAGAAAAATTACTTGAAAGAGAGAAACAATCTGAGCCAGTAGAAGGTTTGGAGGGATTATGATGTTTTATTAATATCGGAAATATAATTATTAAAGAAACATGTATAGGTTCTTTTGATGTTTAATTCCAATCACGATCTTCATCTTTAAGAGTACATCCAAAACACATGTAGCAGCGATTTAAATGCATTTTTTGCATTCTTAATTTTAGCGTACTGCCCATATAGCTTGGGCGGTCGATGTTGAGGTAGGCGATGGCCTCCATGATGTGGTGGTCGAGGACGTCGGCGGTGCCTTCGAAGTCGGAGATGATGCGGGCATAATCGTTCTAATCCCCAAATTTATCAAAATTCAGGGAATATAGAGGTCTATAAACTACTGCCGAGGTAGGTGGGGCGGTCGAGGTTGCGGTAGGCGATAGCTTCCATGATGTGGTGGTCGAGGACGTCGGCGCAGGCCTCGAGGTCGGCGATGGTGCGGGCGACTTTGAGGATGCGGTCGTAGGCGCGGGCGGACATGTTCATGCGTTCCATGGCGTCTTTCAGTTTCCTAACCTGGATTAGACTGATGGGAGTATACTAAAAGTTGTTATTACTTGAGGTTCCTCTTTCTGTAACGGATGATTTATTAATGTTCATGATTATTAAGAGTTTGATTATCTAAGTCCATTGATATAAGTGTTTCCACTATAGTTTTGGCTTTTTCCTTGGGAGAGACTATATTACACACATTTAGAATATTCTTATTGTGTATACTGATAGGGATTCTTTCATCAGCTATTTTATCTATTATGACTGGTAATACACGAGAAGAATCAATTTCCCAAGCAAACTCTAGCTCTTTAACCGTATATGTGAGTAATTTGCTACTTAAAAGGCATATAAAATACCCGTTACTCAGCGTTGACTCTATTGACATCCTCGCAAGAAAACTCCAATTAACATTTGCTGAAACATCTAAATAATAGTCCATGTCCCATGCATGAAATCCATACTTTAAACATTCTGATTCAAGTTCTTTGGCTAAAGAACGGTCCATATTGTTATAGCTAATAAACACACTTGTTCTACGTCTGAAAGGTTTTATAAGGTTCAGCACATCCTTATCTATTTCAGGGCTATTGATTTCAATTTGAGAAATATCCACAATCTCGTACATGCGTTTTTTGGATTGAATGTAGTTGACTTCGGACTGTACATACTTTGACGCTTGTGCATTAGGGCTATCGCATAGAATAAAGCGACTACGGGCATCAATTTCCTTTTTTATAAGCTCATTGATTTCTTCTTCGTCTTCCATGCATTTCAAATAAAAAAGTATTGGACGGAAACCATTATTTTCAAGAGCGTTTCTTACTAGCCGTACCCGATCAAAGTCCTTTGTTGAGTGTGAAATAAATACCCAAAATCCTTCTTCAAAAATATTTTCTTCTTTTTGCATATATCGAAACTCTTAATCTAAAAAACACCATTTTCTAATTACAATGATAAATGGAAATTCTAACGAGAATAGGGATGGTTCTGACGATGATATTATGATATAAGTGAATGTTTTGGAATTATCTCATATAGAGTTGCCGAGGTAGGTGGGGCGGTCGAGGTTGCGGTAGGCGATGGCTTCCATGATGTGGTGGTCGAAGACGTCGGTGGTGCCTTCGAGGTCGGCGATTGTGCGGGCGACTTTCAGGATGCGGTCGTAGGCGCGGGCGCTCATGTTCATGCGCTCCATGGCGTCGCGAAGTTTCTCCAGGCCGGCGGCGTTGGGCTCGGCGTATTTGTGCAGGAGGGATGGGGTCATCTGGGCGTTGCAGTGGATGCCGGGTTCGTCCTTGAAGCGGCGCTCTTGGAGCATCCTTGCGGCGATGACGCGCTGACGGATGGCGGCGCTGGGTTCGCCTGGGGCCTTGCTGGACATCTGGTCGAAATCGACGGGCTGGACTTCGATCTGCAGGTCAATGCGGTCCAGCAACGGGCCCGAAATCTTGCTCATGTAGTGGGTGCGCTGGTACTCGTTGCAGACGCATTTCTTCTTGGGGTGCCCATAGTACCCGCACGGGCAAGGATTCATGCTCGCCACAAGCATGAATGAGGCTGGGTATTCGGTTGAGTATTTCGCCCTCGAAATCGAAATTATCCTGTCCTCCAACGGCTGGCGCATCACTTCCAAAACGGAGCGATTGAATTCTGGCAGTTCATCAAGAAAGAGGACGCCGTTGTGCGCCAGGCTGATTTCCCCGGGCATGGGGAAACTGCCACCACCGACGAGGGCGACGGGCGAGATGGTGTGGTGCGGGCTGCGGAAAGGACGCACGGTCATCAACGTGGTGCCTTGGGGCAGTTTGCCCGCTACGCTGTGGATTTTGGTGGTTTCGAGCGCCTCGCTCAGCGTGAGCGGCGGCATGATGGACGGCAGTCGCTTCGCCATCATCGACTTACCAGAGCCCGGGCTGCCCACCAGCAGGATGTTATGCCCTCCGGCACAGGCGACCTCGAACGCGCGTTTCACGTTCTCCTGTCCCTTGACATCGGCGAAATCGTAGGGGAAAACGCCCTGTGCTTTGGCAAATTCGGCACGGGTATCCACGACAGTGGGCGTGAGTGAGATGTCGCCGTTGAGGAACTGCACCACCTCGACGAGGTTATCCACGCCATAGATGTTGAGGTTGTTGACTACAGCGGCCTCCATAGCGTTGGCACGCGGAACGATAAAGCCGTCAAGATGCAGTTCACGCGCCAGGATTGCCATGGGCAGAGCGCCCTTGATGGGCCGCAGACTGCCGTCGAGCGAGAGTTCGCCCATGAGCATATAACGGTCCAACTTGTCAGTGCTGATTTTCTCGTCACCCGCCAGGATGCCCACCGCCAGCGGCAGGTCATAGGCCGAGCCTTCCTTCTTGATGTCGGCAGGCGACATATTGATCATCACCTTCTTGCCCGGGAAATTGAAGCCCGTCTGCTGCATGGCGCAACGCACGCGCTCGGCGCTCTCCTTGACTGCCGTGTCGGGCAGTCCGATAACCATAAACCCTGAGCCCCAGTCCACTGTCACCTCAATCTCGACGCGGATGGCGTCGATGCCTTGCACGGCTGCTGCTATCGTTCTCGCTAACATAACTATTATGTTTTTAGACCTTAGACTTTAGTTATTCATACAGAAATGACATGTACCAGTCTTCCATATCGTCGGTCAAGCCTACTAGCCAGGCTGTCAACTTGTCAATCTTCTGGGTACTGATGTCGTACGAGACCCTGAGCATGATATCGTCGGGGAACAGTTCCCGGGCGCGCGCCTCGTTCTCGGCGGTCTGTATGAACGTGGCATACAAGTCCTCGGCTCCAAACAGGTGGCACAACTCATGGGCGATGCCTGCTGCACAGCCTGGCACCCCTTCCTCGTAGGAAGTATAAAGTATCGTACCCTCCAGGAAGTACTTCTTCCTGTCATACTCATCTTTATAAGCCATCGAGTAGCCCCTGCCGGGCTTATTGGCGGCAATCAACACCAGGCAACCGGTGCAGTCGGTATTCTTGTGAACCCAATCAACGAACTCCAGCCCATTCTTATAGCCAATTTTGGGCATCAGTTTAGATACCAAATCCACGGGTTCATCCCCCACCCCATTGCCGCTCACGATGTTGTCATACAGCAGCGGCGTTTCAATGCCGTACACACCATTCTGGAACGACACTTCCTTGCCGTAGGTGGCAGCTTGTGCCACGAGCCAAACCTCAGCCTCCTGAATCATGGCGCTGTACTGCTCATACTCAGTGTCGGTCCATCCCGTCTCGGATATGTAGCAGGTCAACACATATATGTTCCCGTCAAGCGCGGGAGCGCTGCCTTGATGGCGGTTTCCAATCTGCCGCGCAGCCATTGTGGCCACGCCAAACATCAGAAAAAGCAACAGTACGGACAGTCTCCAAGAATCTGATTTCATATACCTTTCCCTTTCTTGATTTTATTGTTCAGACTTGACTGTTACTTTCCCTAGGGCGGCATCCAGGTTAGGCCCCGAATAAGTGACATGGCCCGTGCTGTCGGTTACAGCATACCACGGCAATGTTTTGATACCCAGCAACAGGACGCCCTGCTCCAGGGGACCGCCAGGAGCCCAATAGTGTTTCCATTCCTTGGGGTCAGCGGCAATAGTCTGATGCCAACGCAGGGTGTCGCTCTCGGTGAGGACATCAATGACACGGATATCCTCTCCCGCACCACTCAGTTTGTTAATCAATGCCGAACGGTTGTCCTGCGGATTAGCCCAAAAACTGATGAGCGTCATGTGGTCAACCAAGCTGATTTCCTCAAAATCACCGCCATGCTTGAGCAATGTAAGGGTTACTATGTGCGGCAGACCCTTGCCACGGGCACGCACCGAGTTTCCGTCAAACGACTGAACCAACGACCCAGGCCGAACCTTGACATCTATCCCCTTGAGCATTGCATTGACCTTTTCACCGTCACCGTAGTCTCTGTAATCCGCCATGAGCAGTACCGTGGAGAGCATATCGGCAGGATGCTCACGCACATATTTCTCGATAGCGGCATTCAGGCGGCTAGGATTGGGATTGGAGTAAAAAGTGGCATGCTCGTCACGGAAGAGTTGCCAATCCTCGTTCACCTTGCTACCCTTGATTTTTATCGTTTTAAGCTGGGCGGCATCTCCCTTGACCTTGATGTGGTCACCACTAGTCGCCACGAGCATCACCAGCAAGTGACTGCGACTATCCAGGAGACTGACGATGACGGGGTCGGCCACCGCTCCCTGATAGGAGAATTTGCCTTTATTGTCCACATTGACCCACTCATCGACCATACCCGAGTCGGTGGGGAAAATCACCCTCACCATACCACTGTCGAAATTAGCGAGTTTGCCATCAATCTTGAAACTGTCACCACTGCACGAAGCCATCGCCATGGTGAGCGACAACAAGAGTGCAAGATATTGTAAAGTCTTCATTGTCATGCTTTTGTTATCAGGATAATGGCGCTGTTCCACGCTAGGGCTCACGCCAGTCGTTGTTCTGTTTAATCAGTTCGACAAGGCGGTCGATGGCATCCTCTTCAGGAATGTTCATCTCGACGCACTCCTTGCCCTTGTACAGGCTGATATGGCCCGCAGCAGCACCCACATAACCATAATCGGCATCCGCCATCTCGCCGGGTCCGTTAACGATACAGCCCATCACGCCGATTTTGAGATGCGTGAGGTGGGCGGTCGCCTGCTGCACGCGTTGCACGGTCGATTGCAAGTCAAACATCGTTCTGCCGCAGCCCGGGCAGGAGATAAACTCCGTCTTGCTGATGCGCTGACGCGCTGCCTGCAGGATAGCAAAGGCATAGCGCACCACCTCGCCGCCGCTGTGGCAGTTGGGGGCTTCAAGCCAGATGCCGTCGGCGCGACGGTTGAGCAGCACAGCGCCCAAGTCGGCACCCGCCTTGACCTGCAGCCACTCGTTGGAACTGTCGGTATAGGTGTTGCGCAAAATGACGGGGCAGTTGATACCTGCCTTGTCAAGCGCATGGGTCAACGCCTGCTGTTCACCGGGGATATTGATACCCACGGGAGTGATGACCAGAACCGTGTCGCTGCGGCCGCGCAGGAATTCCAGCTTACTGGCGGGCGTGGTGGCGGGCAGCTGCAGGAAACGCAATGGTGTTGACGGGCAACGGTCCCACTCGCCCAGTGTGAGCAAGGGATAGACGTTGCGCTCTCCCTTCCAACTGTTAAAAGGTACTAAAAACTGATGCATGCCGTCAATCAGTCCATCGGCGCTATAGTAAAAATCGGGCTGCAAAGCAGCATCGTCGAGCTGGTCGGGCCGATAACCCGCAATGACCACAGGCTGGCAGGTGCCGCCGATGCGATTGTTCACCTCGACAGTCAATCGCCGCTCGGGACACAGATAGTCATAGCCCTCACTGTAATCGCCTTCGATAGGCTCATGTCCCTGGCGCTGAGCCATGTAGTCCACCAGTTTGCGAGCTACAGGCACTTCCTCCTCGGGCTCCTCACTGAGCGAGACACGGATGGTGTCGCCCAAGCCCTCGGCCATGAGGGCGCCAATGCCCACGGCGCTCTTGACACGGCCATCCTCGCCAAATCCGGCCTCGGTCACGCCCAGATGCAGCGGGAAGTGCATGTCCTCCTTGTCCATGGCGTCAACCAGACGCCTCACAGCCTCGACCATGACCACGACATTGGAAGCCTTCATCGAGATGACGACATCCATGAACTGCTCCTGAACAAAAACCCGCAGGAACTCCATCACGCTCTCGACCATACCCGCAGCCGTGTTGCCGTAGCGACTCATGATGCGGTCGCTGAGTGAGCCGTGATTCACACCCAGACGCACAGCGGTGCCATGTTCACGGCACACGGCGATAAAGGGCAACAATTCGTCATGAATGCGGTCCAGTTCGGCTTGGTATTCCTCGTCGGTATAATCCAGCTGCTTGAACGTGCGGGCTGGATCGACAAAGTTGCCGGGATTGATGCGGACGCCTTCACACACGCTGGCTGCCGCCAACGCTGCCTTGGGGTTGAAATGGATGTCGGCAATGAGGGGAATGTTGCAGTCATGTGAGCGCAACAGGCGCGAAATCAATCCGATGCTCTCGGCCTGTTTTACGCCCTGAGCGGTGAGACGGACATATTCAGCGCCACTGTAGGCGACACGCTGGCACTGAGCCGCACTCGCCTCAATATCGTCGGTCGGTGTGTTAGTCATCGTCTGTACCCTGACCGGGTAGTCGCTTCCCATCGCGATACCACCCACGGGGACGCTCACGGTCTTACGCCTGGTATAATTGAATGTTTTGTTCATAATCGGTCGTTAACTTTTAGTCTGCCGTTAGCAGGTTTAGCGGCCCCTCTTCAGAGCCGAGAACCAACGGCTGTTTATATTATTTTATCCTAGAAATCTCATCGTCAGCATCACGCACAGGAAACCCAGCACAACGCCAGCCAACACCTGCAATATGTCATGACGCCTGAGCGCCAGCCTTGCCGAACCCAGCGCACCCGCCACCACTATTGAGAGACACAGCAGCCACAGCAGGTCAAAGGCACTCAATCCCATCACATGAATCTGATAAATGAGCGCTATCACGCCACCGATGCCCGCCATGTGGGCACTGATTTTCCACTTGAGGTTAATCAGCGCCATGAGCAGCGCAGTAATCGCCGAGCCCACCATGAACATCATGAACCATTGCGGCGAATGGCAGTAATACAGGTAATAGGCCGCCACAGCGTAGCACAGGGCCGTGAACAGGTAAGGGAACAGGCGTTGCTCACGAATGTTGACGTGCAGGTCCTTGACGAGCTTGAGATGCCGCAGCACACTCAAGAAGATGAGCGGCAGGATGCAAGTGATGCCCATGCACACCAGCAGCACCGACACACGGGTGCCATAGGGCAGCAGGCACAACACCGACACCCACAGCGCCAAAAAGACGCCATAGGTGGGCATCATCAACGGGGTCAACGCCGTGGACAGGAAATGGGCCAGTCCAGCGATGCATTTATTGACTGTGAATCTTGTAATTGGCATTATCGGTTTTTTGTCTATAGTCTATAACTCATTTGGCCATCTTGCGGCGGACGGTGCTGCTGGGGATATTGAGCGTGGTGCGGTACTTCGCCACCGTGCGACGCTCCAGTTGGTAACCCAGTTCCTTGAGGCGGTCACACAGGGCGTCATCGCTCAACGGATGGCGCTTGTCCTCGGCATCGACAATCTTCTTCAGGTCGTCATACACCTCGTGCCTTGACGCTCCGTTGATGTCCTCGCCAAAGAACGATTTCAGACTCCTCACGCCCCACGGCAGCTGCACATACTTGTTGCTCACCGCCCTCGACACGACCGAGACGTCCTTCCCAATCATGTCGGCTATCTGTTTCTGTCCCAGCGGTTTGAGGTCACGCTCGTCACCGCTGTAGAAATACTCCTGCTGGCACTTGACGATGGCGCTCATGGTGTTGAACAGCGTTTCCTGGCGCTGCTTGAGCACCTCGATGAACATGCTGGCGCGCTGATAGGCGTCCTGGATGCGTTTCTTGTCCTTGTTCTCGCTCACGCTCAGGGTGCTCGAGCTCTTCTTGTATCTATCGTTCATCAAGGCGTAGCTCTCGCTGATTTGCAGGGCAGGGATATTGTTGCGCAGGGTGACCGTCAAGCGGCCCGTTTCCCCGTCAAGTTCGACGTCAAAGTCGGGCGTCACCTGCTGGTTGCCGTCGTTGCGGGAACCGAAGGCGCTGCCAGGATAGGGATTCAACCCGCGCCTGATTTCATGCTTAAACACCTCCTCCAGACGACCCGATTCCACGCCCATCTTGCGCCCCAGCGCATCAAACCGCATGGCGGCAAAGTCATCAAAGTACTTGTCAACCATGGTGATGGCGAGGTCCACATTCTCGCTGTGCGGCTTGCGGCGCAGTTGCAGCAGAATACACTCGCGCAGGTCACGGGCGGCGATACCTGCCGGATCCAGCGACTGCACGACCTTTATCATCTCCTCGACCTGCTGGGCATCGACCATATAGCCATCGTTGAAGGTCACATCATCGGCAATCTCCGAAGCGCTGCGGCGCAGATAGCCGCTATCCTCCAGGTTGCCCACGATGGCGTTGGCAATGATTTGCTGGGTCTCGTCGAGTTCCAGCTCGCCCAGCTGGTCGGCGAGGTATTCCTGCAAGGTCTTCTCGCTCACCGCAGTGGGGGCATAATACTCGTCGTCACGGCTATGGTTGTTGGCAATGAAGCGATACCAAGCCACGGCATCATCGTCACCGCTGTTCTCGTTGACGCTGTCGTCGTTAGCGCGCCTTTCGTCGGCGGCACGGCTGTTGTTCTCGGGGTTCTGCTCATTGTCTTCATCGTCCGACACTTTTTCAAGCGCCTGATTCTCACTGACCTTGTTGTCGATAAACTCGGCCATCTCGGCATCGCTTTTTTCCAGCACCAGGCCCAACAGGCGTTGCTGTTCCAGTGCCAAGCGTTGCGTTTGCTTCTGTTCTTGTGTGAGTCGCTGTACTGCCATGATTGTAAGAGGTTTTGTGTTTAACTTACAAAGATACACAATAAATGGAAACAATCAGGCACAATACCGACCTTTTTATGATTTTTTGAAAAAAAACAATAGCGAGCGTGATGCTCGCTACACTCCCATTCTGTAGGGCCTCGCCTTGGCGTGGCCGCCACTGTACGCCCTCACGCTAAGCCGCAAAGACGCAAAGTATATAATATGGAAAACAACAAGCACAACAAATACAAAGCGGATGCCATATATAAATCTTAGCGGCTTTGCGTCTTGGCGTGAAGCAAATCGGGTGCGGAGCCCCTCTAAACCCTAAACTCTAAACCCTAAACTGCGAGCGCAGCGAGCATCACGCGCCTTAGCGTGAGGCAAATCGGGTGCGGAGCCCCTCTAAACTCTTAACCCTAAACTGCGAGCGCAGCGAGCATCACGCGTCTTGGCGTGAGGCAAATCGGGTGCGGAGCCCCTCTAAACCCTAAACTCTAAACCATAAACTGCGAGCGCAGCGAGCATCACGCGTCTTAGCGTGAGGCAAATCGGGTGCGGAGCCTCTCTAAACTCTAAACTCTAAACCCTAAACTGCGAGCGCAGCGAGCATCACGCGTCTTAGCGTGAGGCAAATCGGGTGCGGAGCCTCTCTAAACACTAAACCCTAAACTGCGAGCAACGCGAGCATCACTATCTGACGATGATTTTCTTGCCGTTGTGGATGTAGATGCCGGGGGCGGTGGGGACGTCCTTGCCCACGGATTGACCCATTAGGTTGTAGTAGTTGTCGTCCTGCGGACGCGGAGACCTGTCGGCCACCACCTCGTCGATGCCCACGTGGATGTCAGGATTATAATACATACCCTTGTAGATGATCTCGTCACCCTCGACTACATGACTTAAACGGTAATCCACCTGAAATCCCGCAATTAGTTTTTCAAAATAGAACAAGGGGAAGCCCGCGTAACCATCGTAACCGATACCTTCTATTATTCTATCATCATTATAGTGAATCGTGCGATAGTGATGACATTTTCTTGATCTATCACCTATCGAGAGCATATCGGTATTATTATAGATGATTTGATCAATATACATTTCATACTCATCCCACCATATTGGGGGGAACAAACCATCATACAGCTCAATCGGGTCATTAAAATCATACAGAATGAACTCTTCATCTGGAATGACGTTACCAGAAATGCCTTCATACCCTACATACTTGCCCAAGCCAACAGGACACTGAGGATACCAGTTGCCTTCAGGCAGCAAGGCATAGACCACCTTATCCTGCTCACGAAGATAAGCTGGAACAAAATCCAGATCTACTGACTCGCCATTAGCATTATAGCTTTTCAACAATACGGGCTTGTATTCCTTTCCGTTGATGACTTTGCTTCCTTTAAACTCAAATGAGTAGTACTGCACACCCTCAGGCATATTTAAAACTCCATCTGCAAAGGGGTTGTTATAGTAGTACACCCACTTCACGCCCTCGCGAACAAACGGCACATACCTGTAACCGATCCGATCTTTTACTTCTTCATTCCAATCATAATCATCAGGATCATAGATAATCTCTCCATCCTCTATGACACGAATCAATTTAACTGCCATGTATCCAGAGCTACCCGCATACATCGGCAGAAAAAAGGATAGGGGATAAGTGTTTCGGGCTTCCATGCCAATACCCTCAATCACTCTTATGCCACCTAAATATTGAATATCTCCACCATATCTTTTTACATGATGATTGCCAATTGTAATAATATTTGTAAAAATAAGCTCAAAAGTAGTCATATAACTATTTGCAAAATCCATCCAGTAGGCTATTGGATTTTTGAAATCATATAGTATGAACTCCTTTCCTTCTCGGATGGATTCCAAGTCACTGGGCTTCCAATAGTTTCCATATATTGGACAGTCGTAATAAGTCTTCCCATCGGGAACCAGAGCATATACCACTTTATTCTCCTCACGCATACAGACAGGTACCGTGTCACTTTCGCTATTGATGGATTCACCATGATACTTGTGCATGAGTTTATAGGTCTTGCCATTAATGACCGTATCACCCTTGAACTCAAGGTTCAGATACGAAACTTCAGAAGGTGTATCTGACATTGGCTGATAATCACCGCAGAAAGCATACACCCACTTTACGCCCTCGCGAACAAACGGGACGTACTCGTATTCCTGGGCCACCATCTGGGTCATCCCCAGCAGGGCTAACATTGCAAATAGTATTGTCTTTTTCATACCTTGAATGATTTAGTTGTTATTGTTTATTGATATATACTTTACAAAGGTATAACAATTCACAGTTATTCACATCTACCCCATATTTACGGATGCTGATGTCACTCTAAACCCTAAACTGCGAGCAACGTGAGCATCAGTGCGGATGCCAAATTCGCATAATCCACTTAATTCGCCGACAAAAAACAAGTACGGAAGCAAAAATAACATAGCGCTTTTGTGCCTCACGCTAAGACGCTAAGACACGATGTTTTTTCTAATAAAAGACAATAAGTACAACAAATACAAAGCGGATGCCATATATAAATCTTCGCGGCTTTGCGCCTTGGCGTGAGAGCCAAAGAACGCGTAAGCCTCTCTAAACTCTAAACCCTAAACTCTAAACCGCGAGCAACGCGAGCATAATTTTAATGTGCCAATGGGTCTATTGAGCAAAAAATGTTACCTTTGTGGCTGATTTATGCAATTTGACACTTATACATACGCCCTGTTTCTTCCCCTGGTGTTCTTTATTTACTGGGGGCTGCGCAAGCATCTGCGCTGGCAGAACCTGTTCCTGCTGGTTGCGAGTTATGTGTTCTATGGCTGGTGGGACTGGCGCATGTTGAGCCTTATTCTGCTCACGTCGTTGTCCACCTGGGGCACGGCGCTGCTGATGAAGGGCAACCGCTCGCGTGGCGACAAATTGCTGGCGGCAGGCAATGTGGTGCTGAACATGGGCATCCTGTGTGTTTTCAAGTACCTGAACTTCCTGCGCGACAGTTTTGTTGACCTGTTGGGCCTGTTCGGTGTGGCTCCCGACTGGCCGACAATCAACATCCTGCTGCCGGTGGGTATCTCATTCTACACTTTCCAGGCCATCAGCTACACCATCGACGTGTATCGCGGTGACATCAAGCCGACGCGCAATGTGGTGGCGTTCTGTGTGTTTATTGCGTTTTTCCCGCAGCTGGTTGCCGGCCCCATTGAGCGTGCCACCAACCTGTTGCCGCAGTTCCTGCGGAAGAAGGAGTTTGACTACGATACGGCAGTGGTGGGCATGCGCCAGATACTGTGGGGACTTGCCAAGAAGATTATCATCGCCAACAGTGTGGGCTACTATGTGGACCAGTTGCTCTACAACCCCTACTATTACAGCTCGTGGAGCATGATATGGGCGGGTATCCTGTTCGCCGTGCAGATTTATGCCGACTTCTCGGGTTATAGCGACATCGCTATCGGCTCGGCGCGCTTGCTCAACATCAGGTTGAAGGCCAACTTCAACTATCCTTTCTTCTCGCGCAACATGAAGGAACTGTGGCAGCGCTGGCACATCTCGCTGATGACGTGGTTCCGTCATTATGTCTATTTCCCGCTGGGAGGCTCGCGTCGCGGCAAGTGGCGCACCGCGTTGAACATGATGATAGTGTTCTCGCTGTCGGGTCTGTGGCACGGTGCCGACTGGACGTTCGTCATCTGGGGTACCGTCAACGGCCTGCTGTTGCTGCCCTATGTGTTCCTGCCTCGCAAGAAGCTGAGCGACCATGCTACGCTGCGTGACATCCCACGCTGTCTGTTGACGTTCTTCCTGTTCGCCATGGTGTTTATCGCCTTCCGTGCCAACGGAATCGCACACCTGGGCGAAATATGTGACGTGATTGTTAACGGCTCGTGGCGCATGCGCCCCGTCTTTGGGCAGCCTATCTTCTACATCGTGCCCTTCTTCATCATTGAGTGGCTGGGACGCAAGCAGGAATTCCCCATCATGCGACTGCCGTTCCCCACGGTGGTGCGTTGGATTATCTATTGGGCTCTGCTCGTGGGCATCTCGATTGCCAGCCTGGACCGCAACATGCAGTTTATCTATTTCCAGTTCTAGTTTTCATCTAGCGCCTAAAGCCTATATACGATGATGCGTCAGGGATTCAAAAAGTTTGTGTGTCGTTCACTGCTGGCATTGCTGCCAGTAGCGGCTTTTGTCGCACTTTATCTGGTGGTGGATCCTTTCAAGGTGGTTCACCGCTATGACGGCATCTCGATTGCTCCCGGCGACACCTTGGAGCGCATGCCCAACAAGCGGTATGTCGCCATCGAGGGCCTGAAGTTCTATAATGCAGAGCATCACTATGACTCATTCATCTTCGGGTCGTCGATTTCATCCAATTTTACTGCTGCAGCGTGGAAAAAGCATCTGCCTGCTGATGCCAGTGTCTATCACTTCACTGCTGGTGCCGAGACCCTGACCGGTATCCGCGACGAGTTGAATTATCTCATCACCCATGGCTATCCTGTCCGCCATGCGCTATTGATTGTCGAGGAAGAAATGTTCACGCGCCCCAATCGCTACGAGGAGATGCCCTTTGTGCCGCACTATGACGTCTCGCCTGAGATATCGTGGCTGCATTTCCAGCGTGTGCATTTCAATGCCTTTCGTGACCCGGATATGCTGCTCTATCAGTTATGGCCCACCAAGCGCATGGCCGACCAGCTGCTGATGGACGGCAAGATGACCACCATTCCCAGCGGTCGTGACGAGGTGACCAATGAGGACTCCAGCGCGGGGCTGGATTCGGTTCTGTTGCAGGACCCCGACAAGTTTTACAAGGAGCAGCGTCCCTGGCTGATTGACATGCAGCCTCTGCCCAACGCTTTGCCCTTGCGCATTGATGCCCGTAATGAGTCGCTGCTGCGCGACATTGCAGCCCTGTTGCATGACAACCATGTTGACTATGTGGTGATTGTGCCCCCACGTTTCCGCAGTCAGCCATTGTCGCCAGTGGACCATGCCCTGATGTGCGAAATCATGGGTGATGACAGGGTGAACGATTTCAGCAACGACAGCACTCTGATTCATGACCTGCACAGTTACTATGACGGGGTACATATCCTCACTTACCGCTGCTCCGAGTTGATTGACCGCAGTTACGCTCCCAAGAGTCCATTGAAATTGCGTTGATTCCATCACCTTGAAGATACCAAGAGGGCGCACCGCAATCGACGGTGCGCCCTCTCATGTTGTATCAGGTGTCTTGGGTTTGTCGCTGATTACTCCATGCCAAGCACGAGGTCAATGAGGTCTGCCACATCAGCAATGCTCACCTTGTTGTCGCCATTGACGTCGGCAGCGTCCAAGTTGATGGTAACGAATTCTTCGCCCATGGCCAGATAGTCGATGAGATCGGCCACGTCAGTAATGCTGATTTTGCCATCATTGTTCACATCACCGAGCAGGAAGTCAGGACCATCTTCGGCGTTCTCGTCGAGAACAATTTGGAACTGGGTGGCTTCGCTCGTTTTGATATTTGCGGCATAGGCCTCAAAGGCGTTGACTTTACCCGTCGCTGCTTTCACAAAGAAGCTACCTTCATTGTTAAGGAAGTAAGCATCCTCCACGGTCTTCTGGGCATATTCGCCGTTCACCATGTGGTAGGTGCCGCTGGTGATGGCGCTGGGATTGGGTTTCACGGTCACGTTGCTGGCGCTGAAGACATAGGTCTTGCCGCGCATGTCGGTGCCGTTGGCGCCATCGTAGGGTGCCACGAAGTAGGGTACGTTGGCCTCGAGTTGGTTGCCCATGTATTCGGCGAGCAGTCGTGCCTCGTCGGCGCTGTCTTCCTCCTTGTCGAAGTTGCAGATCCACAGCCCCTTGGCGTCTGCCTTGCTATGCATCCAGTCGATGGCGTTGCCGTCGGCAGTGACACTGGTGGCAGCAAAGGGCAATACCATCGTGCTCCAACCGCCCGTTTGTCCGGCGTGGCGGCCGCGGGTGAAGGTGCGCTCATAGCTGATATTGGCTGCCGAGAAACGGTAGGGAGCATAGAAGTCATAGCCGTGCTTGAGGATGATGTCGCGTTGTGCCACATGGTTCTGGATGACATTCCTGGCCTCAAGACCTGCGGGAATGTATTTCTCAGAGTTGCCAATGTAGTACAGCGTGTTGGGATTCTCGTTGGGAATCAACGAGGTCAGGTCAAGGCCTTCGATGCTGACAGCCGCAGCATTCTCGGGCACGCGGATGCCGTTGTAGGGCTTGTAGCCCACGCGGTTGCCGTTACCGTCCCATACGACCATACCACGGTCAATGGTATAATACTTGGACTCACCGGGATTAACAAGGTTGGTAGTCACCTCGTTCTCATTGCGGCCAAAGATGTTGAGCGCATATCGAGAGCCGAAGGCCAGGTTGTCAAACTCGAAGTAGAACGTCTGTGTCTCTCCAGCGGGGATGAGCACGTTGCGGCTCAGGTAAGTAATCATGGTGCCGTGGTTGTTCTCGTCAACGATGAACAACGGAGCCAGGATGTAACGGTTGTACTCGCCCTCGGTATTGTTGTTGGTGACTTCGACCTTGAACTTGATGTGGCTGTCATAGATGACCATGTTCTCATCGGCGTTCAGGGCATTGATTTCAACGCTCAGGTTCATGGGATATACCGTGGAGCCTGCAATGTTCACCGAACCAGTGCCAGGGATGCCGGAATTCCATGAGCTGTCGAAGGTGGACAGGTGGGCGCTCTTGTTGCCGGCATTCTTCGGGGTGAAGTTGAAGGTCACCACCTTGGTGCCGCCGGCAGGTATCTCGGCTTCGACGACGGTGGTGTACTCGCCGTACTCGTCCATCGGCTCATTGTCAACATAGAGGAACAGTCGTCCGCTGTAGCGGTCGCCGCTGTTGTTCTTGACTGTCACATGGCATTGCTCGGCAAGACCGACTTTCTCGCCACCGGTAAATTCAAAGTTGGTGGCCTCCAGGTTGACAATCGGGTGGTCGGTCATCGTAATCATGTTGCCGTTGATGGTGGCCTGGATGTAGTAGCGGTCACTTTCAATCATCGGTTTCCAGTCGTTGCTGCCCTGCACACTGCTCACGGGAACAATCTTATAGTCACCGTTGGGGAGGTCTTTACCGAAGGGGTAGGTAATCGAGCTCTGGTTTTCGGGCCAACTGTCGGTGATGGAAATGAAGCTCGTGCCGTAGTAGGTCTGGGCAATGATTTCGATGAAGTTGTCGTTGGCGTCATACAAGGCAATACCGCGCAGGTATTTGGTGCCGTCGTCGATGTGGTCCTCGGCGGTCACCTTGATGTAGCGGCGCTTGTTGAGCTTGAAATAGCCGTCATCGCTGCGCTCAAACGAGCGTGTGCCGGTATAATACATGTTCCAGACCGTCAGGCGGTGGTCTACTTCTTCGGGTTGGCCGCTGTAACCGGGCTGAATGCCGATGATGGCGGTCTGGTCAATGTTGTAGCCTTCCAGACTGGTTGTGGCACCGATGCCGCCAGCATAGGGGTTGAGCACCGAAAGCACGAAGTAGCCGTCACCCAGGCCACCCCAGCCCCAGTTGATGTGGAAATAGTCGCCATAAGCATAGCCGTCGCACACAAACGAGTGTCCGCCACCCGTACCTGCACGGCCATTGTAAATCATGGGACGGCCCTCGACCAACTCGTTGTAAATCATATCTTCCCATTGGGCCTGGTCATAGTCGCTGCGGTAAACCAGCTTTGCGTCATAGTTGAAGTAGTCGTTGAGCGCTGTGGGAATATAGGGGTCGCTGGTGCTCGAGGCATTCAATCCGTACTGCATGTGAGCAGCACAACCGGCATAGAGCATGAGCCATGCCACGGCATCTTTTTCGGCTTGCGTCTCGGCACCGGTGTAGCGGTCCTTCATGTTGTCCCAATCAAAGTACATGGGTTCCAGCATGTCGGTTTCAAAAACGCCATATTCCTCGTTCATGTAGAAGGTCACAAGATAAGAAGGAATGGGTTGTGAGATGCTCAACGGGAACTTGTAATAGTTCATAATCTGCGCCATCGAGGTCGCTACACAGCCAGTATAAGCCAGTTCGCCCACGGTGTCACCCTCCTCGGTGATGTCCATGAACTCAGGGCAATGGTCCCAGTAGGGAGCGCCCTGGTCCCAGTGGCTGGTCACCAGCGGGGAGATGCTGTTGCGGGTGGGACGCGGGGTCGAGAAACCGGTGCCGAGCACTCCAAGTTCATCAAGAGCCTGAATCTGCTTGTCATAGTTCTCCAGCCAACCTCTCATGTTGGCAGGTATGTTGTTCGGGTCAAATGAGCCACTGTCAGTGAAGCCCAGGATGCTCGTCGTGCGGTCGTCGCCCGAAACGATGACATAACCCTTGTCGTTTGTGGTGTTGAAAATGTAGTAATTTGGTTGGGTCACTGTTGCGTGCCCGTTCATCTTGCGGGGTGTGCGTGAAACGGGTGTGGACTGTACAATGACGCCAGGACGGCGTTCCTGCATGAACTGCTTGGCTGCCTGTTGGGCCTGGCTCGGTGTCACAGGCGCTGCTGTCGCTGTCGCTAGCGTCGCTAGCAAAACAGACGCAAAAATTAAAAATTTCTTCATTGGTTTATGTTAATGTTGATAAATATTATTATGGTTTTTATGATATATCTTAATCATCCTTGGGGACGAAAAGTGTGCAAAAATATAATATTTTTTAAAAATATGCAATTTTAGGCACAAAAATGATATCTTGTGCCTAAAATTTTTTAGATTGTTAGCTAAAAAGCCCTCTAAAATGACGCTTTGTATTTTTGCTATTAGTTTTCTGTGTTTTTCTTGTCTTCTGTGGTCTGATGAGTAGAATTGACATTTTTCTTGTTGTGGACGCGCACCTTCAACTCGTCGAAGCCGAAGCCGTAGACACCGTTGACGTTGCTCTGGGTGATGATGGCCTCGCGGTCGGTCTCCTTGATGATGCGGAAGATATTGACGCTCTCATGCTTGCGGCACATCACCATGAGGATTTTGACGGGATCCTTGGTGTACCAGCCGGTGCCGTCGAGGATGGTGCAGCCACGATGTGCTTCTTTAATGACGTTGTCGGCAATCTCTTGCCATTTCTTGCTGATAATCTGGAACTGCACGCTCTGGCGTGTGTTGTTGATGACGCGGTCGGCCGATACCGAATAGATGACCATGAAGATGAGACCGTACACGATTTTGTCAATCGAGTGGAAAAGCAGCCACGACGAGCAGATGATGAGCACGTCACAATACATCATTGTGCGGCCAAACGACACCGTGCTGTACTTGGCCACCATGGCTGCGATGATGTCGGTGCCGCCGGTGCTGCCGTTGTGGGTAAAGACCACGCCCAAGCCCAGACCGCACAGCACGGCGCCCAGGATGACGTTCATGAACGTCTGCTGCTCAATGATGGGCGTGGGGAACATGGGTTGCAGCACGCCAATCATGATGGTGGCGATTGTAGCCCCCATGACCGTGCGCAGCACGAATTGCTTGCCCACACTGCGAAAGGCAATGGCCAGCAGGATGATATTGATGGCATAGTAGGTGACGGCTACATTCCATCCGAGCCAGAAGTGGATGAGCGATGACAAACCCGTCACACTGCCAATCACGATTTCCTCAGGGAGGATAAACGCCGTGAAACCAAAGGCGTAGCAGAACAGGCCCAAGGTAATCATCACATAATCTTGGGCGCTGTTCAATATTTTTCTTGTGTTTTCTGTCATAGTTTTTGGAATGATTTAGAAATTTCGGCGCAAAATTACTGATTTTTTTCCGTATTTCACTGATTTGCACTGAGAATTCCCGATGTAGTTAAAATAAATGTGTTCTCATGGCGTTATTCTAACAAACAGTGACTCATTATATATTATATAGAGAAATACTATTATGCTTACTAGATTAATTGTTTCGGCGCTGGCGGTTCTCATTGCTGCCTATACCCTTGACGGTGTAACCGTGACCCCATGGTGGTGGGCCTTTGTCATTGCTATCGTGCTCGGTTTCATCAACGCGTTTATCAAGCCTGTTGTCAAGTTGCTGGCGTTGCCCATCAACATGCTCACCTTGGGCCTCTTCACCTTTATCATCAACGGATTGATGGTACTGCTGTGCGCATGGCTGCTGGCACCGCACTTCGACGTCGCCAACCTGGGTTGGGCAATTGGATTCAGCATCGCTCTCACGATAGTTAACTGGATTCTTGACCTTCTTATCCCCTCTAAGAAGTAATACACCCAAAAACAAGCTTATATATAGAATATAAGAAAACAAAAATACAAGAAGTGCAATTTGTTGAAAATCAAACATTTGCACTTCTTGTGTTGCTTACTCGGCAGTGCGCGAACCCCAAAAATCTTCGCGGCTTAGCGACTTAGCGTGAGGTCCAAGGAACGCCGATACCCATCAGAGAACTCAGATAATTCAGTTGTTTTACCTGACGACGATTTTCTTGCCCTGGTGGATGTAGATGCCGGGGGTTGTCGGCACATCCTTGCCCACGGGCTTTCCCATCAGGTTGTAATAATATGAATCAGTATCTTGAGGGCTACGAGACGGCTCAGCCACCACCTCATCGACGCCGTCGAAGGCACCCTCACGATAGCGCATGCCTTTGTAGATGATTTTGCCGTCTTTTACCACATGGCTCAGACCGCACCATTCCTGGTAATCGGCATTTGGGTCGGGCTTGCGTGTGAACGGAGTCAACAAATCACCCATGTCATAACTGTCAAAACCGATACTCTCGACGACATAGGCCAGCGTGTCGCCCTGCTCGCCGATGTAGGCTAATCGTCTTTGACATAGTTTGCCATCAATCACTATGGGATCTGCAATGATAAGGTTATCCGTGGTCAGTATCTGAGGCTCAGTTTGATTATAAACATAATTTGAAACCATATCCCCTGGTATCGCATATGAAAACATATAGAGTATATCAAAATCATAGATTGTTATACAACTGCGTTTAATCATATTCCGATTTTCAGCGCATATTCTCTGATAGGGCCAATTGTTAAAGCTATCGATTCCTCCTCCACCTTCATGTAATATGCTGATAATGCTATCATTATCTGGATCTATTTGAGAACCAGTGTAATAATGACACATTTCAAAGCAACCATCATCAGGGTTCTCTTCGATTTCGGGACAAATTTGCTTTTTTCCCAAAATCTCGTATGTATAGTAGTAACTTGTGGTGTCACCGTGATTGACAATCACCTTCTCATTGACCCATTTCACACCTTCTCGAACCGTGGGAACATATTCGAGTGCCCATTGTGCCACCGCCTGGGTCACACCCAGCAGGGCCAACAAAATAATTAGTAATGTCTTTTTCATAATAGTAAATGCTTTATTTGGTTTTAATAGTTATTAGAGCTTTGCAAAGATATAGTATTTCAAATAAATTCACAGTTACCCCCCCGTTTTAACATTACTTTAACATATAAGGACAAATTTGTCATGCGAACGTATTAATCATACTGATATAGGTAATGCGTTGGACATCGCCTTGGCATGGCCAAATCCTTTAATAGTGATCCATTAATCGTTGAGTGCGAAAGCTAATAAAACTTCGTGACTTAGCGCCCTTAGCGTGAGAGCTAAGGAGTGCGGATGCCAAATTAGTTTAATTGGCTACGCCGGGCAAAAGGTTCACGTAATTAGTAGTTTAGAAAAGAGAGCAGCTGATGCCTATTCGTCTTCAAACTTGATGGTATTGCGGCTTGTGCTCTCGATGCGGCGGTTGCGCCAGCAACGGCGGCACAATGCCACATACTTGTCGTCACCGCCGATTTCGACCTGGTCACCGTCGGTGACGATGTTGCCCTGGGAGTCGATGCGGGCATTGATGATGGTCTTGCGGCCACAGGAGCAGGTCGATTTGATTTCCTCGATGGTGTCGGCGAGCTCCATCAGCCGCCTGGAACCCTCGAACAGATGGGACTGGAAGTCGGTCCTCAGGCCATAGCACACCACGTTGACGCCATAGTCGTCAACGATGCGAGCGAGCTGGTCGATTTGTGCCGCCGAGAGGAACTGCGACTCGTCGATAAGAATCCAGTCCTTGACGGTGAGCGTTTTTTCAAACATCTCCTTGAGCATCTCATACAGGTCACTCTCGGGGTAAATCCATGAGCACTTGCGCTCGATGCCGATGCGTGAGCGGATGACGTTGTCGTTCTCGCGGTCGTCAATGATGGGCTTCATGCACAGGTATTGCATGCCGCGCTCCTCAAAGTTATAGGCCTGAGTGAGCAGCAATGCGGTCTTGGCCGACCCCATGGTGCCGTATTTGAAATATAATTTACCTACTCCGTTCATGTTAATGCTGGTGTAAAGTGCTAATTTGCAGGTTGAAGTCTTATGAGCCACATTTGCGCAAAGACCGACAACAAAGTTACTGATTTACTTTCACTCCGCCGCAAGTTTCATCCCAAAAAAGTTATTAACACAATGATTTCACTCCTATAGCCGGGGTGGAGTAAACGCAAACGGCAATTGCCACATGGGCAGTTGCCGTTTGCGTTTCTTGTAGTGATGGTTCCCGATGGCTAAGGCTGACTGCGATGTCGGCCTCTGGGCCCGTTCCACTACACCTCCAGGGCTATGGATGCCGTTGGAGTTATTTGTTCTTCGCCTCTTCGGGGGCGATACCTACCAGTTCGGGATCGATAAGGATGCGTCCGCAGTACTCACAGACGATGACCTTCTTGTGCATCTTGATTTCCATCTGGCGCTGGGCGGGGATGCGGTTGAAGCAGCCGCCACACGCGTTGCGCTGTACCACAACGATGCCGAGGCCGTTGCGGGTGTTCTTGCGGATGCGCTTGAACGCGGTCAAGAGTCGCTCCTCAATCTTGTTCTCCTGCTTCTTGGCCTTCTCGCGCAGGGTCTCCTCCTTCTGCTTGTTCTCCGAAACGATCTCGTTGAGCTCGCTCTTCTTCTCCTCGAGGGCGTGCTCACGGTCGGTACACATTTCCCTGGCTTTCTCGATTTCGCCCTGAAGCGCTTCGGCACGGCGTGCGGCCTCATTCATTTTCTTCTCGGCGAGCTCGATGTTGAGGTGCTGGTACTCAATCTCCTTGGTCAGGTAGTCATACTCACGGTTGTTGCGCACGTTGTCCTGGTCGGCGGTGTATTTGTCGATCATGGCTTCGGACTGTTGCTTGATGTCCTTGTTGCGGGCAATTTCTTCTTTCTGGGCTGCTACCTCGTCCTGGAACTTGGCCACGCGGGTGTGCAGACCGGCGATTTCATCTTCGAGGTCCTGCACTTCCTGGGGCAATTCGCCTCTCAGGGTCTTGATAGCGTCAATCTCAGAAAGCTTCTGCTGCAAGTCATAGAGCGCTTTCAGTTTCTCTTCAACGGTGAGTTCTTTCTTCTGTGTTGCCATAAATTATTTTAGTTTTCAGTTTTCAGTTTTCAGTTTTCAGTTTTCAGTTGCTGCTGAAACCTGTTGACTGACAACTTATTTTATAGATAATTGACTTGATTCAATTCATTTTTTGCAAAAGTGACTGCAAAGGTAGGATTTTTTTTCTGAATTATCTCCAAAAAAATCTCTTTTGTGTAATGTTCACTCTCATAGTGCCCGATATCGGCCACCACAATACGCTGGCTGTTGTCCAGGAAATCATGGTAGCGCATGTCGGCGGTTACATAGAGCTGGGCGCCCATCTCGACCGATTTGTCGAGCAGGAAACCGCCTGCGCCGCCACACAGCGCCACGCGTGAGACGATGGTGTTTCCGTCGCCGCTATAGCGCACGGCGCTCACCTCGAAGGCCTCCTTGACGCGCTTCAGCACCTCGCGGGCGGGCATCGGCTCGATGTCGCCGATGACGCCGTAACCTGCTGTGGTGCTGCCTTGTTCGCCATAGGGCTGCACCGCATTGCTGTCAAGGAACTGCACGTTGGTCATCCCGATTTTGTCGGCCATGCGGAAGGAAACACCTTGCCAGGCACTGTCCATATTGGTGTGGGCACTGTAGATGGTGATGTCGTGCTTGATGGCCATCGCCACGGTGCGCTCGACGGGCGTGCGTCCCATGATTTTCTTCAGGCCGCGGAAGATGAGCGGGTGGTGGGAGATGACCAGGTTGTAGCCGCGGTCTATGGCCTCGGCAACGACAACCTCGGTGGCGTCGGTACACAGGAGCACGCCTGTGATTTCGGCGTCGGGGTCGCCCACCTGGATGCCCGCATTGTCCCACTCCTCTTGAAGCCTCAAGGGAGCATATTGCTCGATGGCGTCGGTGATTTCTCTTATCTTCATCTGTCGTTTTTAGTTTCTAGTCCCTAGTTTCTAGTTCTTCGATAGCTGATGCCGGCTAGGGACTAGAAACTAAGGACTAGGGACTATATTCAAATCTTGTCCTCGGCTTTCAGGCGCTCGCGGTCAATGTCGATGTAGAGCTCGTCGAGCTGGCTTTGGTCCACGGGGCTGGGAGCATCGAGCATGACGTCGCGGCCGCTATTGTTCTTGGGGAAGGCGATGCAGTCGCGGATGCTGTCCAGACCTGCCATGATGGAAACAAAGCGGTCGAAACCGAAGGCCAAACCGGCGTGGGGAGGTGCACCGTACTTGAACGCATTGATCAGGAAGCCGAACTGTGCCATGGCGCGCTCGGGGGTGAAGCCCAGGATGTCAAACATCTTGGCCTGCAGCTTACCGTCGTGGATACGCAGGCTGCCGCCGCCCACCTCGATGCCGTTGCACACAAAGTCGTAGGCCTTGGCGCGCACCTTCTCGGGATGCTCGTCGAGCAGGGGAATGTCGTCGGGGTTGGGCATGGTGAACGGGTGGTGCGTCGCCATCAGGCGCTGCTCCTCGTCGCTCCACTCAAACAGCGGGAAGTCGATAATCCAGAGACACTCGAATTTGTTCTTGTCCCTCAGACCCAGACGCTCGCCCATCTCCAGACGCAGGGTACACAGTTGCACGCGGGTCTTGTTGGCGTTGTCGCCGCTCATGATGAGAACGAGGTCACCGTCCTTGGCACCCATCTTCTCCTTGAGCTGCTGCCATACGGCGGGCTCATAGAATTTGTCGATGCTGCTCTTGACGGTGCCGTCGCTGTTGAACTTGACATATACCAAGCCCTTGGCGCCCACCTGGGGACGTTTCACGAAGTCTACCAGGCCGTCAAGCTGCTTGCGGGTGTAGTCGGCGCAGCCGGGAGCGCAGATGGCGCCGATGTAGTTGGCCTCGTTGAATACGGGGAAGGTGCCGGTGCCCTTGAGCACATCATCCACCTCGACAAAGGTCATGCCGAAGCGGCGGTCGGGCTTGTCACTGCCGTACAGGCGCATCGCGTCGTGCCAGGTCATCTGGTCGAGTTTCTCGGGCAGGTCCACACCGCGCACTTTCTTGAACAGGTGACGTGCCAGGCCCTCAAATACCTCGATGACGTCCTCCTGGTCCACGAAGCTCATCTCGCAGTCAATCTGGGTGAACTCGGGCTGACGGTCGGCACGCAGGTCCTCGTCGCGGAAGCACTTGGCAATCTGGAAGTAGCGGTCAAAGCCGGCTACCATCAGCAGCTGCTTGAGCGTTTGGGGGCTCTGGGGCAGTGCGTAGAACTGACCGGGATTCATGCGCGAGGGCACGATGAAGTCGCGTGCACCCTCGGGTGTGGAACCGATAAGGATAGGTGTTTCTACCTCAAGGAAGCCCTTGTCATCCAAGTAGTTGCGGATAAGGATGGCCATGTCGTGGCGCAGTTCCAGATTCTTGCGAACGGCGTTGCGACGCAAGTCCAGATAGCGGTATTTCATTCTCAGGTCGTCGCCACCGTCGGTGTTGTCCTCGATGGTGAACGGCGGGGTGATGCTCTCGCTCAGGATATTAAGTTTGCTGGCAATAATCTCGATGTCGCCAGTGGGGATGTTAGCGTTCTTGCTGGAACGCTCGGCAACGGTGCCTTCGACCTGGATGACATATTCACGTCCCAGGTGGTTGGCACGCTCACACAGGTCAGCGTCCACCTCGTTGTTAAACACGATTTGAGTGATGCCATAGCGGTCACGCAGGTCCACAAAGGTCATGCCGCCCATCTTGCGGGTGCGCTGTACCCAGCCTGCCAGAGTTACGACTTCGCCCACATTGGCAAGACGAAGTTCGCCATTAGTCTTGGTTCTATACATTGTTGAAATTTGTATTGATATGGTTGTTAAGTTATTGTCTACTCTTTAAACATACAAAATTACTACATTATTGCCACAAATGTATCGAATTGAGCCAAAAAAATCGAAAAACCACGGATTTGACATACCGCGTTAAAAGATGATGGACCGTTGACTGCGTGTCGAAGGTAGGCTGTGTTTCGGGATTGCCAATAAAAAAAATGTCTTTTTGGGAAACAAATCAAGATGCGTCATGAAGTTCCTCTTCGAGGCACTTGCTTTGCTTAGTTCCATGACCAAGCTGCGAACCTCTTTGAGGTTCTTGCATGGTCTTTAAGATTGAAATCGGTTCTTCGAACCGCTAACATCTTCGATGTTTTTATCTGAGGCTAATTAAAAAAGTGTCTTTTTTTTGGCACTCCGCTCAACTTGCACTACCGTTGACTGTGTGTCGAAGGTAGGCTGCGTTTCGGGATTGCCAATAAAAAAAATGTCTTTTTTTTTGGCACTCCGCTCAACTTGCACTACCTTTGCACCGCTTTTAACGAGAGTTCGGGGTGTAGCGCAGTCCGGTTAGCGCGCCTGCTTTGGGAGCAGGAGGTCCCTGGTTCGAATCCAGGTACCCCGACAGAATACTGAAAGACAAAAACGGCAGGACCATTTGGCCCTGCCATTTTTTTATTGTGATGATTGGTTGGATTATTTGTTGCCACTCAGGAGCAAGTCAACCAATGCAGTCACGTCATCAATGGTGATGAAGCCATCGCTGTCAACATCGGCGCCTTCGTTGAAATTCTCCTCCGAAACACCATTAAACAGGAGGTCAACGATTGCGGTCACATCATCGATGCCGACGATTTCGTCGCCATTCACGTCACCGGGAATGATGGTAGTCTCGTCAAACTCACCCAGTTTGCGCTTGTTGCAGTTGGTAACATAGAGGTCGGTAATTGCATTGCCCAAGGGACGGCTGATGAAGGCAACGATGTTCAGGTTCTCAGCATTCCAGTTGTTGGGGATGGTATAGGTGAACTCGTTCTTATAAGTATCTCCATCCTTGTTGAGGGCGACGCCCTTGACCGAAACGAGCGCCTTGCGCAGGACGCCGTTGTGGACATAGTCGTTCTTGATAACACCTTGGTCAACCTGAGCTGCCACCAAGTTGTCCTCTGTAATATATACGGTGAGCCTGCTGTCACTGCCCATGAAATCCTCATAGTTGGGAACCAACTCACCATCAATGGTGATGACAGCTTTACGCGTCTTAGCATCAAATTGGCTGTTCACATTCACGGTGGCCCAAGAGGGTTCCTCATCAAGGAGGTCAAAGAAGTTGCTCATCGTTGTCGCCGTCGTCCCTGACAGGACAGCGAACAGCTCGCTGGGAGCGCCGATACCCATGCTCCTGTCGAAGGTGCCTTCGGGATAACCGTCAACCCCCTGATAAGCTTGAAGCGTGTCGCTCTGTGCAATGGCGAATGGGTCTACGGGGCTGCCAAACAACACATGCACACCCACCCATGCAACGTCGTTACGCATCTGACACAGGTTCTGTAGATTGGCCGAGCCTGTAGGACACCAGGTGCAGCCTGTCGAGGTAAACTGCTCTACCAGATGCATCTGGCGCGAGAATCCAAACTCAAAGAGTTGGAACTGTGAAGACAACTCTTGGGGCTCCTCCAGTGGTTCTCCATTGAGCGTGGCAGTTGATACGGTCAACGTGTGTGCGCCAGAAGTGAGGTCACCGGTACTGATAGCACCGGAGATGGTGGTATATTCACTTCCTAAAGCGATGGGATTGCTCATTGTCTTGACAACTTGGCCATCAACACTGATGTTAAAGGTCATGTCGCCAGGATTGATATGGCCAGTTCCCAACGAGCTAATCTTAAATGAGAAATTGATGTCATCGCCAATTTTGGCTCTGAGCCTATTGGTCAAGTCTTTCATTCTGATGATATACTCGGGGAAATTGTCATTCTCGCAGATGCACTGGAGGCTCAGATTACCGTAAACATTCACGCCATAGTCACTCCACTTGTTGCTGAAATAGCATAAGGTGCTATAGACAGTACCGACTTTCACGGCCGAGATGGGTTTGCTGGACCCTACCTGCTCATAGTCAAAACCGATTCTCAAGCTGTAATTGTCCGGAAGGTTAATCTCGTAGGGCGTATCAAGTTCGACAAGGTTCCATCCCTCATCGGACACTTGGCAGGGCCACTCGACCTCTTCACCGAGGTCTCCGTTAGGAGCAACAGGAATGACAAAGACGCGGGTGACATCTGTTGAAAGTGACAGACCCACACGGAAGGCGACAATCTTGCTGCCCTGGAACAGGGCGAGCTCATCGGGTGTTAAGTCGGTAGCAATGGGCCTGGTGCCTCTCAGGAAGCTCTTGCCCCAGCATCCGCCCAAGGTGAGGTCATCGGTCGTGTAATGGCCCATAAGCAATTGGTTGGGCTGTAAATCCAATTGGTGCGGTTGGGCACTCACTGTCAACGGCAGCAGTATGGCTGCCAATAAAAGTAAGAATAATTTTTTCATAAACATCTGGATAATTAAATGTGAATAATAACTGTTATACTTGAGGTTAAAACAATCGTTTTTGATGACGAAAGTCTCGGTTTAAAGAATGCACAAAATTACGCAATAATTTGTAACTATTGTAAGACTTTGGCACTTTTTTTTGAAAAATAATAAGTTGAAAAGCCCCCTCTTAAATATAAAACGGGCCAGGTCATGATTTGGCCTGGCCCATTTTATATGAAGAATAGAGTTTAATCAGTTCATTCGCCCTTAATCAGATAGTCGATGAGGGCGGTTTCATCATCGATGCTGACGATGCCGTCGCCATTGACGTCAGCGCTGGGAGTGGTGGTGCCGCTCAGGAGCATGTCGATGAGGGCGGTTGCATCGTCGATGCCTACCAAGCCGTCGCCATTGACGTCACCGGGCTGTGTCTCGGGCTCGTCGAACTCACCCAGTTTGCGCTTGTTGACCTGGTCAACAAACAAGTCGGTGTAAACACCTGAAGCGCCATTCATGAGCGGACGGCTGATGAATGCCACGATGTTGAGGTTGTCGGCATTCCATCCGCTCGGAATAGTGTAAGTGAACACGTTCTTGTAGGTGTCGCCATCGCGATTCAGGTCGCTACCCTTTATCGAGTTGACGGCACGGCGCATTACACCGTTGTGTACAAAGTTGCTGACCCAGGTGCCCAAATTGAGCTGACGGGCAACAACGCCATCTTCGGTGATGTAAACGGTGAGTTTACTGTCGGCACCCATCATCTGGTCAAAGTCGGGTGTGAGTTCACCGTCGATGGTGATGACAACTTCGCGGGTCTCAGCGTCATAGGTGCTGTTGATGTTGACCGTGGAGAATGAAGGAGCTTCGGCTAGCATATCATAGAAGGCGCTAATATCAGCGGCAATCTCCTGATGGTATTCCTCATAGTATCCGAGGCCGGTAATGATGGCATTATCTGACTCCCAACCAGTGGCACGGTTGAACGATCCCGAGGGATAGGAATCGCTGCCCTCGTAAAGCATAATAGAGTCGCACTGAAGCGTGCGCATGGGGTCGGTGCCGTTCATGTTGCCGTGAATAGCCACCCAAGCGATATCGCTGCGCATGTCCATCAGAGTCTGCAGCATGTTGATGCCCAAGGGACAGTAGGTGCAGTAGGTTGAAGTGAACTGCTCGAGCAAGAACATCTGGTGTGCAAAGCCGTTTTCATAGAGCGTGAATGTTCTGCTGGTCGAGATGGGAGTCTCAACAGGCTCACCATTTAATGACTTAACGGTGATTGTCAGCGTGTGCATGCCAGGAGTCAACCCCTCAGACGGGATGGTGCCTTCGATGTCAGTATCGCTTCTGGAGAGATCAGTCGGGTTGGTGACAGTAGCTACTACCTCGTCATCAATGAGTACGTCATAGGCGCAAGCTCCTGCAGGAACACTGCTGGCAATACCTAGATTGCGGCTTGCGAAGATGAAGAAAATGTCTTCGCCCAACTTGGTATATCTGGGCGTGTAAAGCTGGCTCACGCCAATCATGTAATCAGCAAAGTTATCGCTCTCGACAACACACTGAAGGCTCAAGTTACCGTAATCGCTCAGACCTACGTCCTGCCATGAGCCCTGATAAAGGATATAGGAAGGATAGATATCACCGACTGTTACAGCCGAGATGGGATAATTGCTGCTGGTCTGCCTGTAATCAAAGCCAATCATCAGGCTCTCGTTGTCAGCCAGATTGATGTCGAATGGCGTTTCTAACTCAATCTCGTTCCATCCAACTTTATTGACGCTGCAAGTCCATGAGGTGGAGAGTCCGATATTGCCCGATGAGCTGACAGGGGCGACAAACACTCGCGATACCGTTGTAGATGCTGCAAGCGCCACGCGGAATTTCACAATCTGTCCGCCCTGGAACAATGCGAGTTCCGAGGGGGTGAGGATAGTAGAGATGGAAACTGTTCCCGGAAGACCTGTGACGCCGAGACCGTTGGTGGTGTAATCATCGGTGTCGTAGTGGCCCATAATCATCTGGTTTTCTTCCAGACTAGCCCTTGTTGATGAAATCAATCGGCTGTTGGGGGTCAAGAGGGCAAACGGGTCATGTTGCATCTTAAAGTTGCCATTGCCCAGCAACTGGGCAGACACTGCCACGGGTAATAGCATGGCAGCAACTAATAGTAACAAGGTTTTTCTCATAATAAAAATGATTTAAATAAATGAAAATTGGTTATTAAAAGCTATTGTTTGGTTATGCTGTTGGTTATGCTGTAGGTCGCAAAGATAATATAATTAGGTGGACTTGAGATAAACCGTGCGTGATTCTTTTAAAAAAATTACACGATTACAGTAGTGGGCTGGAGTGTAAAAAACAACGGGAGGCGTCCTGATGAACGTCTCCCGTGGCGGTGTGTACGTGACTCGAACACGCGACCCCCTGCGTGACAGGCAGGTATTCTAACCAACTGAACTAACACACCATGTTGCATCTCGCGAGAAATGCGGTGCAAAGTTACTACAAATGTTTTCAATCTTGCAAATAATTGGGCGATTTTTTAACAAAAAAAGGTCATTTTTTCTCAAAATGCCATATTGTCGCCTTATTTTTTCTCGTCAGGATCGATGACATCGACACGTATCAGCTCGATGCGCGCGGCCGTCTTGTGCTCGATGGTGAAACGGTAAGGAGGCAGGTCAAAGACCTCACCCACATTGGGGATGGCTTCGTTCTCGTCGAGCAGATAGCCGGCAATGGTCTGGTAATCATCGCTCTCGGGGATGTCGAGATGGAAGCGCTCGTTGATTTCCTCAATCTCCATGCGTCCCGAGAACTCGTAGCTGTTGTCGCCGATTTGCCTTGCCGTGAGGCGGTTGCGGTCATGCTCGTCCTCGATTTCACCGAAGATTTCCTCTACCAGGTCCTCGAGGGTGACCATGCCGCTGGTGCCGCCGAACTCGTCAAGCACGATGGCCATTGACCGTTTCTCGCCCATCAGCTGCTGCATCATCTTGCGTGCCAGCAGCGTCTCGGGGGCAAACAGTACGGGTTTGATGCGGGTTTTCCAGTCGATGTCGGTGACAAAAAGCTCACTCACCTGGATAAAGCCGATGACGTCGTCGATATTCTCGCGATAGACTACAATCTTGGACAATCCTGAGCGTGTGAACAGCTTGACCAGGTCGTCGCGGGTGGTGTCCTCGACATCGACGGCTACAATCTCGTTGCGGGGCACCATGCAGTCGCGCAATCGTGTGTCGCTGAAGTCGAGCGCGTTCTCAAAGATTTTCACCTCTCGCTCCACGGTCTTGTTTTCGTCCTCTCGCTTGTCGATGTTCTCCTGGAGATAGGCATCCAGTTCATCAACGGTAATCAGCCTGACGCGGGTGTGGTCAATCTTGATGCCGAACAACTTCATCAACACTGCCGACAGCCACTCGGTGAACCGCGAGATGGGATACAGCACGAGATAAATCATGTATAGCGGGATTGATGCCGTGCGAAGCGAGGCATTGGGGTTGATGCGGAAGATGGTCTTGGGGACAAACTCACCGAAGATGAGGATGATTAATGTGGCAATCAGTGTCTGGGTCAGCAGCAACAGGGCCTCGTTGGTGATGTGTCCTTGCAAGGGGATAGTGAGCAATTTGGCCATAGCCATCGAATAGACGATATTGGCGATGTTGTTGCCGATGAGCAGCGTCGAGATGAACATCTCACGGTTGCGGTAGTAGATGTTGAGGATGCGATTAATGATGCCGCCGCGCGCCATCTCGATTTCGGCACGCACTTTGTTGGAACTGACAAAGGCGATTTCCATGCCCGAGAAGAAAGCCGAGCACAGTAGTGCGATGAGCGCAACAATCAGCGGTGATGTGTAACTGGAATCCAAAATATCTTACTCTGTGACTATAATGTTGTTATCTGTTTTCTTGGGTGGGTTGACCAGGTCGACCAGGTTGACCAGGTTGGACGGGCTTGGGTGGCGCTGCCGGTGGCGGGCTGGGTGCGGCATTGCCGCTGCCGGGATGGGGCATACGTCGCTCGTCGATGGGGAAGATGGCTTCCACCTGGCGCAGTGTATAGGTGGTGAGTTTCTCGTTGGACTCGTAACCGTAGCCCTCGATGATGCGCCCTTGTTTCTCAATGTGGATAAAAGCTTCGCTATAAAGTTTGTGCTGATGCTGGTCCCACATCAGTTCATCGGTGAGCACAACATCACCATTGGGATTGGTGATGCGCACATTGCCGGTGAGCGTCCACAGGTTATACTCCTTGTCAAAGTAGGCCGAGTCACACTTGAGTGTGGATGTCGTCTGGTAATTGTTGTCCAATTCCTCGCAAGTGACCCCCTGTGGAAAAGTCCAGTGCGGATGCTGAGCCTCTTCATACATGTTCCACACCTTGGCATTGATGCGGTAGCGGGTGTGGCCCGAGTCGCTGATGACGGTCTGCACATCGGTTGTCGTCATCGTGGGGACCTCTTCAGGATTGGTCGGATGCTTCACCACGCTGGTGGAGTCATCTTTGCATCCCTGGCAGGCGAGGATGGCGATGACGGTGAGCGCTATGTGCAACAGCCGTCTCATCTATGTTAACGGATGCGGCTCTTCCAGAACCACAGTTCGTTGAAAGTCACGCCCAGCGTGATATTCAGATAATTCTCGGTGATGAGTTGTACTGGGCTGGTCTCGCGGTGACGCCATTCCACACCCAGGTTGATTGTGGTCTTGTTAGGCGCCAGAGTGGGCAGGCCCACACCGAAACTAACACCGTAGTCGCGCACGTTATTACCGTTGTAATTCAGGTAATCGTGGTTGTAGAAGGCGCCGGCACGGAATCTCATCGCTCCCAAATAGCTGCCGCGCTTGTTGGGGGTGTACTGTAGTCCCGCAGCGAGTTTCCAGCGGTTATCAAACTTCATCGTCTCGGCCTCAAAACCGCCGATGGGCAGGTATTTGGCCTTGCTCC
Organism: uncultured Bacteroidales bacterium; assembly: GCA_902779125.1. Classification (GTDB taxonomy): domain Bacteria; phylum Bacteroidota; class Bacteroidia; order Bacteroidales; family Muribaculaceae; genus Sodaliphilus. The sequence continues at coordinate 68,873 of CACZAC010000015.1, forward strand.
AGGGCTGATAGGTGTAGTCGGCCTCAATAGTGAGCCGGTGATTCCAGACGTAGCTCAAGCCCACGCCGATGGTGGCAGGCTGCTCATAGTTGCCTTTCATCTTAGCATAACCCACGGTGTCCACCTTGCTGTCCTGGCTGTCGTAGACTGTTGCCCATGACTCGCCATGGAAGGACTTCTTGGGCTGGAATGTGGCACCCAGGGTAATCAGGTCACGACCCTTGGCGATGGGCAAGCTGTACTGGAGACCCACTTGAGCGTTCCAGTCACGTATTCTCATGTTGCGTGTGAAGTAGCTTGACGATTCAGCAAACACTGTAGCTGTGTTGGATGTCGTACCGAACAGGTAGTCGAAGTTGAAACCCACACTCAAGTTCTTAACCGGCTCATAACCCATTCCGAAGAATAACTGGTTGAGCCCTCCGCTACCGGAGCGCGACTCGCTGCCGCCAGTGATTTCGCCGCCGTAGGAATAGCCTACCGACGAATAGGGCAAGAGACCGAAGGATGCTCCCAACCCCTTGGTAATCCTGAAATTACCGGTGAGGTAGTCCAATCCACCGGAAAAACTGTAGCCCTTCTTGCCGTTTTCCTTGCTCCACAGGTTGGTCAAGTCAACACCCACATCCCACAGGAAGGTGAGGGAGTCCACGTTGGCATAGGAAGCGGGATTCATGACGTTGATGATGCGTCCACCCCTCATGGCATATCCCACACCACCCATCGAACGCTGGATGCTCGACACGTTGTCGTTAAGCATTCCGTAGCCCATCTTGGAGTAGGGGGTGATTGCGGGTTGGGCCATTGCAACACTGCAGCACATGGCCACGGCGAGCAATAATAGAGTTATCTTATTTACGATTTTCATTAGCTTGATTGTATAAATGGATGCGGTTGAGTCCTTCAGCCGCCAGATGCTCGTAATAGATGATGTTGTCATCGCCCAGATAGGAATGCAGCACTTTGCCGTCTCCACCGGTGATGAATACCATCAAATTGGGGTGGGAGAGCTTGAGGTCGTTGATATAGCTCTTGATTTCTCCCAGCAGCCCCAGTAACACGCCGCTCCTGATGGCGGTCGTCGTGTCGTAACCCACGACAGGGGTGTCACCGTCGGCATCCACCAGGGGCAGCAACCCGGTGTGCTCATGCAGTGACTTGAAGCGCAATCCCAGTCCTGGTGCAATGTTGCCACCCACAAAGCAACCGTTAATCGTCACCAGGTCATAGGTGATGGCTGTGCCGGCGTCGATAATCAGCACGTCGCTGGTGTTGTCTAGACGCTGGGCGATGCTCCATGCGCCGACAGCAGTGGCGATACGGTCACGACCTAAGGTCTGGGGCGTGCGGTAGCCCAAACGGATGGGCATGGGGGTTTCATGAGTGAGCTGAATGACGCTGCGGCATCGTTGGCCGACGAGTTGCTCCACACGCTGGCTGGCTGCACTCGCTGCTGTGCTGCACACGATGGCTGTTTCGGGTTTATAAGTGCTGATAAAGCGGTCCAGCAGTCGCACATTGCGACGCAAAAAACGGTTACTCGCCACGATTTGGGTGCCGATGAAAAAAGCCACCTTAATCGAGGTGTTTCCGTTATCTATAGTAAGATTGCCTTTCATTAAACCGCAAAATTAGTATAAACTTGGCCGATTACAAAATATTTTTTGTGAAGATAGGATTAATTTGTTCCTTTCTTCTCTTCACGCTCAATCATCCACGATGCATAAATTTGTACCACAAGACCCGCCAGCAGGAAGGCAATCCAGTTGTTGGTGCCCTGGAAAATGAACATCATTGAAGCGCTGGCACAGAACAAGAGGGCACTGAAGATGAGAATGACGTGCAGATGCCTGATGCGCAATGATGGTCCACGGTAAATGTCAATGAGACGTCCTACCAGAACGATGAGGGCTCCGGCAGTGTAAATCCATCTCATCAGCTCCATGTTGAAATCGTGGTTGACCAGTAGCGGTGTAATTGCCATCACGGCCATGATGAGGAGTCCCAGCATGACCATGATATTGGATAGGGTGGTTCGCTTCTCTTGTTTCATATCGTCGTTAAGGGATATCGGTGATGAATACTTCCTCGTTAATGCGCTTCATGCCGTATTTCTCTCGCACGAGTTTTTCGAGGGATTCGTTGTCGGTGTTGAGTTCATTGATTTTGGCATCATACATAGCTGCCGAATCTTCATAGTTCTTGATTTGGCTCTTGAGCTCATTGATCTGGGAACGGTTCTTGGTGCTACGGATGAAATTGTTGTCGCCATAGAACAACAACGCTGTAACAAAGATGATAAAAATCACCAGAGGGATGTTGAGCCACCGGGGTATCCATTTGGGACGCTGAAAATCAAAAATTGCCATATTTATTGTGGTTTGTGTTGTAGAGTTATAATTGATTGAATGCTTAATCCTTTAACAGGTTGGGGCGCAGGCGGCGGGTGCGTTCAAGCGATTGCTGCATCTTCCATTCGGCGATTTTGGCCGCATGGCCGCTCAGCAGGATTTCAGGTACATGCCAGCCATTGAACACCTCGGGGCGGGTATAGACCGGCGCTTCGATGAGACCGTCCTGGAAAGAGTCGCTCAGGGCGCTCTGCTCGTCGCCGATGGCACCGGGTAACAGACGCACCACGGCGTCGGCGATGACGGCAGCAGGGAGTTCACCCCCGGTGAGCACATAGTCACCGATGGTGATTTCCTTAGTAATCAAGTGCTCACGGATGCGATAATCCACACCCTTGTAGTGCCCGCACAGAATCATGATATTCTCCTTGAGGGACAAGGCGTTGGCCATGGGCTGGTCGAGTTGTTCGCCATCGGGCGAGGTAAAGATAATCTCGTCATAGTCGCGCTGACTCTTCAACTCCTCCATGCAGCGCCACACGGGCTCAATCTGCATGACCATGCCGGCCTCGCCGCCGAAGGGGTAATCATCCACCTTGCGATGCTTGCGCAGGCTCCAGTCCCGCAGGTTGTGGACGTGTATCTCGACGAGCCCTTTGTCCTGGGCGCGTTGCAGAATCGACGTGTGCAACGGCGATTCGAGCGCGTCGGGCATTACTGTCAATATATCTATTCTCATATAAGTTTTTAATTTCCAGTCCTTAGTTTTCCAGCATTAGTCGTCACATTCAAGGATGCGGATACCAACTTTTCATTCCTCTTTTTTATCGTCCCACGGATAGGTGCGTTTGGGATTGCGGGGGAACCAGCCCTTGCGCACGCGTTCCTGCTGATCGCGCATCTCCTTGATGCCCCAGAAGCACGAGAACGCACCCACGCCCATTAACGCCGACAGCAGAACGCTATTGACGAGCAGCGATCCCACACACAGCAGGATGCCCGCTATCAGGAAAAACCACTTGAAGCGTTGTCCATAGTAGTATTCCCCTTTGATAACGATAGGGTGGCAGATGCCAATAATCAGAAATGAGCACAAGCCCAACGCCAGACCCTGTAAATGATATGTTGAGAGAAATTCTGTCATCTTTCCACGAGTATTTGCCGCATGTCGAGGCTATTCTTGTGCCTCAACCGAAATTGTCGCGCAAAGTTACACTTTTTGCACGACATGCCCACACGAATTATCCTTAAATTGTGTTATCTGTTTTTAAGAACGAATAGATGCTTTTTGCTGGAGTTATTGCAGAGCTTCAAGCAACAAGCCGAAGAAAACGTAGGCTGCAAACAGCACCAGTGTGAAGACAATGGTGCGGCCCAGGCAACCCCAGGCGCTCATGCCCTCACTCGGTTTTTTCTTGTTGGATTTCTTTTTCCCTGATGGTTGTTTCCTCTTGGGTGCTGACTGGTTACCGCTCAGCCCCGTGTAGCGATAGGAGGTGGATGCTTGTTTCATGCGTGGTTTGTGGGGTGGCGGTGTGCTGGGCTTGTACTCGGGCGGAGTGTCAAAATTGATGCTTTCGGCAGGTTTGCGTTGTGCAGCAGGCTTGTCGGCGCGTGAAACGACACGGGCCTTGGGAATCGGCTGGCGGGCCTGCAGCAAGCACTGCGGGCAGACAATCACGCCATCATTGGCGATTAGCCGCTCGTTGCTGATATCCAGTTTTTTACCGCATTTTGGACAGGTCCAGCGCATTTTTTAGTTAACAGTTAATAGTTAACAGTTAATAGAGAATAGTAGGTATCCTTGCCACGAATTTTCATTGTAGCCAGAAACTATTAACTATTCTCTATTAACTGTTCACTAGTTGATTTATCCCTCGTAGTGGATGATGGCCTTGACTACCACATGCCAGTGGCCGTCAATAAATTCGGCTTCACCGGCGCGGTCGGTAACGATGCGGTTGCCACTGGGAATCTGGATGGCGTTGCCCGAGCAGGCACGAATCAGGTTCTCGGCGGGCATCATCAGTGCAAAGCGGTGAACTTCGGGTTTGTCAATGACCTCAAAGGTGCCGTGAGTGCCATCAAAGGTGGTGAGCACGTAGATGGAGTTGCCGGGCTCCAGGGTGTCGCTCACGCGAGTAAAGACGTCATTCTCGTCAGGTCTGCTCATGAACAGATTGAGAGGCACGTTGTTCTCGTCATCTTCAGCGACGGGGGCTTCCTCCAGGACGGGATTCTCTTCGGGTTGCTCGTCATCAGCAAGGCCCTCGGTGATAGTCTCTTCCTCTTCTGTTTGTTCTGCCATGAAAGGCTCAGCCTCGTTGTTGCGTATTGCCTTGCCAGTCAAGCGGATGGAGAGCGCCTTCATCTGGTCGGCAGCATCGGTCGAGAACTCTTGCAGGTTGGCGTTGGTGCGGTCAATCTCACGGGCAAAGCTGCGGCGCAATTCCTTGATTTTGCCACGGTTGCTCAGTGCCGTCAGCAAGGCGCAGAGGCCCAGCAGAGTGCCGATGATGCCCAACCACAGGGGCAGGTTGGCAGAGCAGGAAATCGAACTGGAACTGCTGGCATTGCCGGTTTGGGCCGTAGCATTCTCGGTGTCGGCATTCTGCTCATCGCCATTGGCTTGTTCGCCCTCGGCCTGTTTGTCGGCGGGTTGTGCGGGTACATCCTGCATAGCTTCGGGATGTTCGGTGATAAAGGTCTGGAACTCAGGCTCAACCAGTTTCCAGATCTGCGGCGTTACCAGCTCCTTCAGATCGTTGATGGTTCCGCTCTTGTCCTCTTCTTTCTTGAACTCGTTGTAGATTTTCTCCCACTTGCGGCCCTGGTTGCTGTAAACCTCATTGAGGTCGTCCAACGTGTAACCCTGGGGGTATTTGCCCTTGATTTCTTCGATTTTCTTGGCAAAACCGCGGGCATGGGCAGTGTAGTGGGCACAAGTGGCGATACCCTGCTTCCACAATGTGGTGGACAGCGTCTGGTTCTCTGAGATTTGTGCCACTGCTGTGGTGGCGAGGCAGATGATGGCTGCCATGAGTAAAGTGATACGTTTCATAATTTTATGAGATATATGATTATTGGTTAAACTTGCTGATGACATCGTTGCGCATATTCTTGAGCAGGTTGTGACGGATGACACCGATGACGGGATAGAAGAACGGGACGTCTTCCACGACATCGTTGGCGTTGTAGCGGCCTTTCAGGAAGGTGTTGATGCCAGCCGTCAGATAATTGGCCAGGTTGTCGCTCAATACGCTCTCGAACAGACGCAGCACGTTGTTCTCAATGCCAAACTCATCCTTGATGGTTGAATCGCACAACTCGACAAAGAATTGGTTGAACTCCTTGACCTTCTCCACGAGCCGGTCACGAATCTCGATGGACTCGACTTGTGACATGGTCAAGTCGTTCTCGCCAAGCATGGAGTAGCAGTAGCGCATCCGCTTCACGCTGGTGGCATTGTAGCGTGCGAGTTCGGGCTGACCTTCCAGGCGGCGGTTCTCGAGTTTGATACCGCCACGGCAGGTAATCTGCTTGGGACATTTGTCCTCAATCTTTATTTCGAACAGTTCGCTGTACTGTTTGCCGAACACACGCTCGATGATGAGTTGGGTGAGCATGGTGGTGCGGGTGAGCGACCCCAGGATGCTCAATATCTTGCTGCCGGTGCCCGAGAAATAGATTTGCTTGGGCATCTCGTAGCCGCGTTGCTTCATCGCCTGGGCGATATAGTAGATGATGGCCGAGTAGAAGTACATGAAAATCAGGCGGCGCTGGCCGTCGTTGCGCAACAGGGCGTTGTAGCTGTACAGGTTGCGGTCTATCTCACGCAGCGACCGCAGTTCCTCGACATTCTCAATCGAGAACAGGAAGGCGTTGATGTCCTCGCTGCGTTTCTGGGCCATGATGTCGGCCAGGATGCTGCTCAGATAGGCGATGTTGTTGCCCTTGTCGTTCTCAATGAGCCGCATGAAATAGCGGGTGTAGTGCTGCAACAGCGGGTTGTTGTCGGCATCCTTGTCGGTGAAACCGTCACCGAAGATGGCATTGCCGGCAAACCTGAACGACGAGATGGCCACGGGCTCGCTCTTCATGCGGTCCTCACTGGGCTGGTAAATGACCGTGTCACACGTGCCGCCGCCGATGTCGATGGACACATAGCTGCTGCCGGTGACCTCGGCACCGCTGTAGTAGTAGGCCGGCGCGAGGCTCTCAGGATAGGAGCGCAGGTGGTCGCTGTCGGCGCCGATGTAGGTGCTGAACAGCTCTTTCCAAGTGTTCTCCAGCGTGTCGCGGTCGGCACCGCCCATGCTCACAGGGTAGAAGTAAACCACCTCGGTGCGGCGCAGGTCGGCATTCTCGAGCAGCGCTTTGGCCTTGATGAGCAGCGTGAGCTCACGCAGGAAGGCTTTGGCCAGCTCGGTGTCTCCTTTCCACTTGAGGTTGGTCATCACTTCATAGCCATGGAAGTAGCGTCGTTCATACAGGAAGGGGATGTTCACATCGCTGAACAGGTTACACCCGATGCCGCTGTTCTCGTTGCGAGCCAGGGTGGAACGCAGCGGGAAACCATAGACGTTATCAATCTCGCGGGGCACAAACTCGACACGCTGCACCTGTTCGGCATATTCCAGAGACTTAGGCTTGTGCAACGATGCCACGAGTACCTGTTGGGAGCCGTATTCAAAGGTGAACGGCTGTGAGGGCTGGCCACGCTCGGCCCACTCGACATGGGTGTTGGTGGTACCGAAGTCCACAGCAAAAATGAGTTCCTTGGCGCTGGGGTTGTAAGGTTTCCACTGCGGGATAATCACACCGCCGAAACGGCCCAGGTGGTTCTGCACGCTCGCCTCGATGTAGTCAAACGAGCCATTGACATCATAGTAGCAAGTACTGTAGCCCGAGTGGGAACGGATGGCGTCCCTCACGGTCAAACCGTCGGTCTTAATGCCGTTCTTGTAGAAACGCAGTGTGGCACCGCCGTTCTCAATCATGGTGAACAGTTCGACGGTGTAGTCGTCGTTGACGTCGGTCTTGACAAAGGGGAATATGGATGTGGACATCGTTGTGCCGACAACACGGCCCGTATTGCGGCGCTCGTCAAATGTCCAGGTGTGGTCGTTGATGGGGAAGTACTTGCGCGACAGCTCGATATATCGGTTCTCGCCTTTCTTCACGCGGATACGCAGGGTGACCATTACACTGCCGTCGGCATACTCCTCGATGTCCAGCACGTGACGTCCGGCAACGGTTCCCTTGATGTAGTCGGTGTCAAAGTAGGTAAACAACAACGGTTTTAAGGGTAGCAGGTAGCCACAGGTGGGCTGCGGCGTGCGTGGCTTGATGTTGCCGTCAAAGAAGTGGTCGGTGTCAATCACGCAGCCGCTGTCCAAACGCACGATGGTGTCGGTCAGGAAGTCGTCGGTGGTGACAAACGGATATTGTATCGAGGTGTCAGGCAGTTTGCGGTCATTCAAGGGCACTCCACCAGTCAGTACCTGGGTGGAACTGTCCCATTCCTTGTCGATGTAACGGAAGTGCTCCACACTGCCGTTGAAACCATTGACCAGCACCAGAGGCATCTCGGGCTTACTCTGGGGCAAGGAGGGACTGATGACAAAGTCGCTCTCGCTTGCTGCTGAGCGGATGTCAACCGAACGCTTGTGATAGAATCGTGCACCCAGCACGCTCACGTCGATACCGCCGCCAAAGGGGTCGTAAGTGTGTTCCAACTGTTCCAGCACGGTGCTGGCACGGCCCTCGTCGAGTGCATCCAGGTTGGGGATGACGGTCGAGATGCGGCGATACAGGTCGGGACGGTTCTGGCGCAGGGGCTCCAGGTTCTTCTGCATATAGGCATAGACCTCGCCGCAGTGCAGGCGCAAGGTGGGGTAAGCGTTCATCAGCAGGTACATGTAATAGACGAAGTCCTCGTCACGCTGCCACAGGTGGCGCGTCTCGCCGAACAGGCTTACGCCTTGTTCCACCTTGATGGCGTCGATGGTACCTAGTGCGGGTGCTGCCATGACAACCGATGCTGGCGAAGTGCCACCCAGCACCTGGCGATCCCACATGATGATGTACCAGTCCTTGAGGAGGTCAAAATTATAGACCTTGTCGCTGCGCAGGAACAAGTCGAGTGTCTCGCCGTACAGACGGTGCTGCGGATTGGACTTCAACTGCTCGAGGCACTCCTCACGGTTCCAGCGGATGATGCGGAGGTAACTCTTGTGGTTCTCGTAGTCAAAGAACAGCTGCGCCACGTCAAGGGCGTTGGATACCAGTCGTTCGTTCATGCGTGCGCCACGCAATCGGTCGTTAGCAAGTTGCTTGAAGGCGTTTTTCACCAAGTCGAGCTGGGCCAGCGGGCTGGGGATGGCGGTGCGCGGATTCTCGCTCAAGCCACCGTCCGGGTCCTTAATGCGGGCGATATCGTCGTCGGTATAGGGGACATGTGACACCCAGTCCTCTTCGCCATTCTTGCTCGTGTTGTTGCTATATGATAATATCTCGCTCATATTTAAGTTTCTAGTCCTTAGTTTCTAGTCCCTAGTTGTTATGCAAAAAGCTTAGTTGATGTTCTCGTAGCGCTCGACGAACACGTTGTGGGCAGCCTGGTTAAACAGGTCCATCAACTTGAATTCCACAGTGCGGTCACTGTAGCGCGGGTTGTTCTTGCTCAGTTTGTTCATCTCGCTCTTGAGCACATCGTTGTCCACCTTGTAGTGTCCCAGCAGGCGTTTCTTCATGCCCACGCCCTCGATGGCATGGGACATGTCGATTTCACCAGGCTTGAACAGGGCCACGCTGCGCATGTTATCGTTCATCTCGGTGAGCCACTGGGCATAGCCCTCCATGAAATGGTCCACCAATGTGCGATAGAATTGCGAGGCGAGGAAGTCGCTCTTGATTTTGGGCGCATCCTCGGTAAATCCCTGTCCGATAATGTCCTTGAAACCTGTGGTCAGGAACAGGAACAGCAGGTGAAACTTGCTCAGGGGTTCATAGATGAGCTGACGTGTGCGGCGCCCCAACGACAAGAAGTTGATGCTCAGGTCATCCTTGGCGAGCGCATACTCATAGGCTGTCGTGGGCAACGGGTAACCATCGGGGTCGGTCAACTTGATGTCAGGAACTCCTGCAAAGTCCAGCGGTGCCAATGCGCCGATAAGTTCGATGAGATGGGCATTGTTGCGCTGTCCATGCTCACCTGGGTCATACAGGTAGGGTTTGGACCTTACCTGGTCTCCAAGATAGTAAATGCTGTTCACGTTGCTGTCATTGGCCCCCGTGAGCGTATTCTTGTAATAGTACAGGGCGCTTTGGGTTTTGACGATGAAGTCGCTTGTGGCGATGCGTTGGTCCTGCTTGCTGCCCTCCAGGGTGAAGTAGGGGAGCACGGTCAGTCCGCCAATGGGCGCACGGCTCAAGGCGTCGCGGTTTTCGATGCCTTCCAGATTGGCTGCCTGGCGGATGTTCTTGACCATGATGGGGAAACCTGCCGCACCCGTTCCGCCGAAGATGGAACTGATGAAGAAGATGCGGTCACCCTGACGGAAGATGTTACTGAAGGCCTTGAACTCGTTGCTGTCCTTGATTTCGTTCAGCGCCACACTGCCGATGTTGGGACTGCCCACGAAGCCGATGTTCATCTTGTTTTCCAACTGGTAGTTGGCGAACAGCAGTGACGTCAACGCCTGGTTGGCCTCGTTCATTGTGTCATAGCCGATGAACTCGCGGAACTTGGCGTTCTCGACAGCGCCCAGATTGAAGATGAACGTGTCGTTCAGTGTCACGCTTGTGTTGCTCATGATCTCGCGCAGGGTGACGATGCGGTTGGCAAAGAAACCCTCGGCGTTGGGCTCAGTGCCGTAGAGTTTGCGGCGGATTTCGCGGTAGTCATTGAGCAGTGCCTCGGTGCGCTTCAGGTCTTCGTTGGCCTTGTGCGGGTCAATGATGACGGGCACGATTTCCAGGTCCCTCAAGGGCTTGCCGTTCTCGTCCAGTGGGCGTGCTCCTGCTGCCGAGAGCATCAGCAGCGACTTCAGCACCCTTGACCCTGTACCTCCGATAGCAAAAAGGAATAGTCTCATATCAGTTTCTGGTTTCTAGTCCTTAGTTTCTAGTTGTTGATCAGTGAATTATTGTGGCAGCGGCGTGTGGCGGCAGTTGCTGCTCCACCAGCGCATCGAGAAGGAAGCGACGATGTAGAGCAAGGCGGCAAACAGAACCGTCTGCATCTCGAATTGGATGGACTCGCCCACATACATCAAGCCGTTTTCGGCAAACACCGTGTCGTTGTAGATGTAGCACACAACAGGTGCCAGCACCGCAACGACTCCGAGTACTGCCAACCAATGGTACCAGCGGTCAAACTTCACCGAGTTGATTGCATAGTAATAGATGGCAGCTCCACCCCAAGCCACGAGGATAGTGATGGCTGCAATCACGGGATACATGCTCAGGTTATACATCTTGTCGTTGTAACCCTGGTTGAAGTACAACTGTTCCCAGATGTTGAATCCATCGCTGCAACTGAGGATAAAAAATACCACAGTCACCACAATGCCAATAATCAGATAAGTTAGATGTTTCATATATAAGTTGTTAATTGTCGTTTTTTAACGTTGTAACTGGATGGTGACGTCAAAGAAGGATTTGCCGCCCTTCATCGCATCGAACATGCCTCCCAGCAGCTGTTCCAGGCCCAAAGTCGTGGTAGAGAACGATCCGCTGGCGCTGGCATCGTTGTCACTGGATGATTGATGCACCCATGCAGGAAGTTCGTTGCGCAGCGAGATACGCACTTCGTCACGCGGGCTCTTGCAGTCTCCGGTCAGCGTCAGCAAGTGGGTCATGCCCTCGAGATACTCCTTGTTGTTGGCGGTGAGCATGCTCTGTTCGATGGGCTGCACTGTGAGCGTGTAGCCGTCAACACTCTGCACGTCATAGTTGGCAGCGTTGGTCAACAAGGCATCGTCTTTCAACAGGCTGCCCAGGTTAGCGGCCAGCGAGAAACACAGTTTGCCTGTCTGGCGGTCGCCCTCACACTTGGCCAGCACGATGCCGTCGCCGTGCTTCACACGGAAGCGTCCGGCATTGTCTTTCCACTCGGGCAGTACGCGGCAGTCCACAGTGCTCACCCCCTGGTTGAAGCGGTAGCTGTTACGCATACCGGAGGCGTCAAGCACCCCGTTGTAGCGTTTGTCCTGTGCCAACTGATCCATCACGTCGCTGTCGGCGATGATGACCAGATAGAACGGGCGTTTGCCGCTGTAGTTAAACGGTTCGCCGTTGTAGGGATAATATTTGCCGCTGTAGTCGCCCATGAACTGCTGCACCACCACGCTCTTGCCTTTATACTTGGCAAACACACGGGTGGCGAGGCTGTTCTCCTCGTTGAAGATTTTGTCGAGGCTCACGCCGTGGGTGTCTTTGGGCGAATAGATGAGGTCGCTCACCAGCACGCTCACGTTGCCAGGACGCTGGGCTTCCAGAATCTTGTCGAAAATCAGCTGGAAGTCAGTATAGCTTGCATCTCCCATACCTGCTGTGCTCTGGTAGATGTCACGATCCTTGAGGAACTCGTCCACCGTGTGCTGGTAGGGATAGATGCCATCGTTCACGATATTGATATCGACCTTGCTGCCTGCAGGGAAGTGGTTAATCAGGTCATTGACGGCCTTCTTCAATTGACCGCCGCCACCACGCTGGTCATAGGGCACCATCGAACCGCTGCGCTCAAAATACACCGTCAGCGACAGGTCATCAACGCCGCCATAGGGGCGCGTATCCCAATGCATCGGTGGGCGCAGGTGGCTACCGATATTTTCGATAAATTCGGCCATTTTCTTGTGGTCCACACGGCCCTCGGGCGTCAGCAGGTCACTGTATTTGCCTGGATTATCGGTCACGAGCGAGCACAACGAGTCATAGGCTGCACGTGTTGTGTCACCGTTCACCAGAACGCTGCGCACGGCCTTTTCCAGTTGTCCATGACCGCCACATGCCGCCAGCCCTGCCAGCAGCGCGATGCATGCGATTAACAACGGTAATCGTCTCATATTCATTATTATATATTTTTTCGTTTTTTTTGAAAGGTATACATTACCCCATTAAATAGCAAAATTAGTGCCATTTCCCCAATTCACCTAAAATTCCTCTGTTAAAAAGTGTTACCCCGTCATTTTGCATTTTTGATTCTGAACTTGCAAAAAACTGCAAAATCAAAAAAAATAGTTAAAATTACCGTGGAGAGCAAAATAATGTGTACATTTGCAGGTTAAAACGATAGAACAACAACCAAACAACAAGAAATACAAAATGCGCAAATTGTTTTTCATGCTGCTTTTGGCGGCAACTACAATCCTTAACTGTCAGGCCTTGACAGTGAACAACACGGCAGGCGGTCTTTCCGGTGCTGTAAATGATGTTAACATCACGGTGTTGAAGGTGGTGGGCACTATGGATGCACGCGACTTTCGGTTTATCACCGAATCGCTCAACGAGATTACGACGTTAGACCTGAGCGATGCTACCATTGTTCCTTATAACAATAGCAAGGCAGTCTATGGTACCGTGACTTTCTATTACGAGAATGAGATTCCCCGCACGGCGTTCTTCGGCAAGAAACTGACTACCGTCAGCCTTCCCGAGGGATTGCAGACGATTGGCTACGCCGCATTTGCCGGCTGCTACCAGTTGAGAAGCATCACTTTGCCCGAGTCGTTGACCTATATCGATGACTATGCGTTTGCCGGCAGTGGTCTGTCGAGTGTAGTGATTCCCCGCACGGTAACAGGCATGGGTAAAGGCGTGTTCTCGCGTTGCGAGTCGATGACTAGCGCTGTTGTCAATTGCTTGATGCTGAATAGCTTCACTTTCTTGGGCGACGTGAGTCTGAGCAATGTGCAGCTGGGTGCTGACGTGAAGTTCATTAGCGAGGGTGCCTTCAACGGCTGTAAGGCCCTGAAGACCATCACTGCTGACCCCGCGTGCCGCTTGAACCATATCGGTGATGAGGCTTTCATCAATTCAGGTTTGGAAAGCATCAATCTCAAGTCCTTGGGACTTGGTACCATCGGTGACTGGGCTCTCGCTCAGACTAACCTGACGAGCATCGAACTGGCTGATGGTATGACCAATCTGGGTGCTGGCGCCCTGGCCAATAATCTGTCGCTGACCGATGTCGTGTTCCCCGGCAATGCTCATCATGGCGGACGTCGCGGTGCCCCCGTTCAGCACAACCCGGTGCCCGAGGTGAAGGACTTCACCTTTGCCGGTGACGCTCAGTTGAATGCCGGTAGCATGCTCCCCGAGGGCATCGTTACGATCGGTAACTATGCACTTTATAACGTGAGTGCCAGCATCGACACCATGCGTCTGCCCTCGACGGTGGAATATCTGGGTGACTATGCCATGGCAGGTATGACGGGTATGCAGGTCCTCAAGACTGCTGCCGAGGATGTCCCTGCTTTGGGTAATGAGGTCTGGGCAGGTGTTGACCAGCCTAGCGTGCCCCTGATTACACCTAGCCAGCAGAGTACTGCCAACTACAAGGCTGCTTCCCAGTGGGCCGACTTCTTCTTTGAGGCAGACCCCTATCTGCTGGGTGACGTGAATAATGACGGTAGCGTTACTATCACTGATGTCACGGTGCTGATTGACTACCTCTTGAATAGTAGCATTGATATTAATCTGCAGGCCGCCGACGTCTCACAAGACGGTGATGTATCTATTTCTGATGTGACAGTTCTGATTGATATGCTGCTCTCGGGCAACTCCAAGATGTCGTTGAATAGCATCCGCATGAAGGCTGCTGTCAACAGTCAGGTGACCAGCGATGTGCTGGCTTCTCAGTCGGTAGCTTTGCGTCCTGGCGAGACCCGCACTGTTGATGTCGCTCTCAACAACACAGAGCATGACTATATCGCCATGCAGTGTGAGCTGGTTCTGCCTCAGGGCGTGGCGCTCACCGGTGCCAATGGTATCGACCGCGGTAGCAAGCACAGCTACTATACCCGCCAGAATGAAGTTGAGGATAATGTGTACTCGTTGATTGGTGTTTCGATGGACATGAACACCTATGCAGGTGACGAGGGCAACATCCTCAGGCTGACCATCACCGCTAGTGATGACTTCGACGCTCAGAGCGCTGAGTTGGTATTCACCAACGTGCTGCTGGTAGGAACCCACCATGAGGCTTATCTGGCCGCTGACGCAGTGGGTCGCATCAACAACAGCTCCAGTGTTGAGCAGATTACTGCCGACAAGCAGATTGCAAACGTGCGCTATGTCAACGTTGCTGGTCAGGAGAGCGAAACTCCGTTTGACGGCATCAACATCGTGGTGACCACCTACACCGATGGCACTATGACCACCGTCAAGGTGATTAAGTAACGCCCTGACACGGCTGTCTCGACCCGAGACGCATGAAGGAAACAGGCGACCACCATAAAAAGGAGGTCGCCTGATTTTTTTTGTTAAAAGAAGTGATGATTTCGGGAAAATGGACTACATTTGCACACTTATATAGCATAGTGCACTCAATGGAGATATGATAAAGAAAATTGTCTTTTTAATCATAGCCATTATGGCCCTGAAATCATGGGCCATTGACGTGGAAAATGTTGCAGGTGGGTTATCTGAGACGGTAACCGACTGGAACATTACGTCATTGAAGGTGACTGGCACAATGAACGCATTGGACTTTTATTTCCTTTCCGATAATCTGCACCAGCTCACCGATATTGATATTCAAGGTGTCAAGATACTCCCCATCTATACCTCAAAGCCCTATTATTGGCGTCAGGACTTTAATGCCGACGTGCTGCCCGTGTGCGCTTTTTGTTCCATGAATCTGGAGCGCGTCGTGTTACCTGCTGGCCTGAAAGGCATCGGCAAAGCCGCTTTTGCCAACTGCAAGCGACTTACCAGTGTCACCATGCCAGCCACGCTCGACAGCATCGCCGATCTGGCATTTGCGGCGTGCGAGTCGTTACAGACGGTCGTCCTGCCGGCTCAGGTGGTGTATGTGGGAAAAGGAGCCTTCATGCGTTGCACGTCGCTCACCAGCCTTGCTGTTGAGCGGTCTAGCCGATTGAACAGTGTGGATGAGGCCGTCCTGATGGACTGTCCCAACCTCAAGTCCATTTCATTGGGCCCCGCATTGCAAAGCTTAGGTCAGCGTGCACTGGCCGGCTCGGGCATCCAGAGCCTGGATTTGAAGTCGTGCAGGAGCCTGAACACGATTGGTGATTGGGCTTTTACCATGATGCCGTTGGCCTACGTGCAACTGCCTGCTAGCCTGACCAGCCTGGGTGAAGGCGCATTCATCAACGATTCATTGCTGGCTGAGGTAAAACTGGGAGGCTCATTAACAACACTCAGTGATTATCTCTTTGCTGGCACGGCATTGAATACCAAGCTTGACTTGACTGGTGTGAACGAGTTGGGCGACTATGCCCTGTATAATGTCTCGCAGTTGTCATCGGTCACGCTGCCTGCCACGACGACCCGTTTGGGCAGTTTTGCCATGGCTGGCATGACGGGACTGGATTCTTTGGCTTGTGAGGCCGTTGATGTGCCTGCTCTGGGCGACAACGTCTGGGCAGGTGTGATGCAGTCCCAGATTCCTCTGGACGTTCCTGCGACCTCGATAGAGTTGTACAAGGAGGCTCCCCAGTGGCAGGATTTCCTGTTCGAGAGCGTATGGCTGAAAGGCGACGTCAATGCCGATGGTGAAATCAGTGTTGCCGACATCAATATGGTTATCGAAATCATCAAGGGACGCCAGTATAGTGACGAGACGATGCAGCGTGCCGATGTGAATGGTGACGGCGAGATTACCGTTGCCGACATCAACATGATTATCATTCTGATTCAGAATCCGTCGAATCGCCTTGCTACAGTCGTTGATACCGATGACCTGTTGCGACTCGGCGGACTGAGCCTGCAGCCTGGCGAGCAGCGCACTGTGGAAGTCACGCTCGACAATGCACAGGCCTATAGCGCTCTGCAGTGCGATATCACGCTGCCCCAAGGCTTGACCCTTGTCAGTGTTTCTGCATCACGAGGATATGTGGGCGAGACCTGTTCCCAGGACGCCCTCACAACGCGTGCTGTCACCTACTCGATGAACAGGAAGCCGTTTGACAGTGAAGAGAAACCTGTTTTGACCTTCACCGTGCGTGCCGACGCCGCCTGGTCGATGGAAGGAGAAATCGTGCTGAGCAACGTAGTGCTTGCCGATGCCGACAATGTGGCTTGGCATGCTGCCGAGTGCTATGCTCCAGTGACCATCAGCACCGGCATCGAAGACCTGGCTGATGGCGCTGACCGCATTTGGACCGAGGGACGCACCCTGATGGTGAACGCCCGTGCCGCTGGTACCCTTCAGGTGACCGCCATGAACGGCATGACCCGCATCATGAATGTTAATGCCGGTATCAACCGCTTTGAGTTGGAGGCTGGCTTCTATATCGTTTCGCTCAATGGCATCAATCGCAAGATTGCTGTCAAGTGAAATGCTGGACTAATTGAATTGAACTGATTATGGGTAAGAACAAACTCAAGAAATTTGCCGACATGGAGCGCATGGAATGTGTGTTCCAATTCCCCTTTGCGGTTGTGACCCAAGAGGGCGGATGCCCCATGCGCGGCAAGTGGAACGAGCAATATTTCAAGAACAATAACCCCATTGTGCTGGAGCTGGGCTGCGGCAAGGGGGAATATGCTGTGGGATTGGCACAACGCTTCCCCGGCAAGAACTACATCGGTGTGGACATCAAGGGCGCACGCATGTGGACAGGCGCTAAACTGGCGACAGAACTCGGACTGCCCAATGTGGCGTTCCTGCGCACCAGTATCGAACTGATTGACCGTATGTTTGCCCCCAATGAGGTGTCAGAGATATGGATTACTTTCCCCGACCCGCAGATGAAGAAGGTGAACAAGCGGCTCACCTCGACGCGCTTCCTGGACAATTACCGCAACATCCTGTGTGATGGTGGCATTGTGCACTTGAAGACCGACAGCCCGTTCCTGTATACCTATACCCACGCCCTGGTCGAGGAGAACCAACTGCCCGTCGAGGCCGATACCGATGACCTGTATGCCAGTGGCTTGGCCGACGACATCCTGGACATCAAAACGCACTACGAGATGCAATGGCTGCAGCGTGGACTGACCATCAAGTACATCCGTTTTGCCCTGCCACACGGCGTGCAGCTTGTTGAGCCCGATATCGACATTGAGCCCGACACCTATCGCAGCTACAATCGTGGCTACATCCAGATGCCTCAGCTCATGCCTGAACAAGAGAATGACAATAACCGTTAAACAATAACCTTTAAACTGTAAACTAGAATAATGACCATCTATCCAAATCTGGTACTTGACGCCCTGCGCACGGTGCGCTATCCCGGCTCGGGAAAGGACATCGTGGACATGGGCATGGTGAATGACGACATCCGCATCGACGGTAATCGTGTGAGCCTGTCGCTGACATTTGAGAAACCCACCGACCCCTTCATCAAGAGTGTGGTCAAGGCTGCCGAAGCCGCTATCCTCGCCCATGTGGGCGGTGATGTGGACATCAAGGGCAATATCGGGGTGAAGACCCGTCAGGACAACCCTGTGCGCAAGATTGAGAACCCCCTGCCTGGTGTGAAGAATATTATCGCTGTGAGCTCTGGCAAGGGCGGTGTGGGCAAATCCACAGTCGCCTGCAACCTGGCTGTCGCACTCGCTATGCAAGGCTACCGCGTGGGTATGCTTGATGCCGATATCTTCGGGCCCTCGATGCCCAAGATGTTCGGTGCCGAAGAGGAACAGCTTTACATGCACGAGGTGGACGGCAAGAACCTGATTATCCCTCTGGAAAAATATGGCGTGAAGATGCTTTCCATCGGTTTCCTGGTGGACAAGGAGAAAGCCGTGCTGTGGCGCGGTGCCATGGCCAGCAATGCCCTGCGGCAGCTCATTACCGAGGCCGATTGGGGCGAGTTGGACTATTTCATCATTGATATGCCTCCCGGCACCAGCGACATCCACTTGACCCTGGTGCAGACGCTCGCTATCACGGGCGCCATCGTCGTGACCACGCCGCAGCAGGTGGCATTGGCCGACGCACGCAAGGGCATCAGCATGTTCATGGGTGAACACGTGGGCGTGCCTGTGCTGGGCATTGTCGAGAACATGTCGTGGTTCACACCTGCTGCACATCCCGACGAGCAGTACTTCATCTTCGGCCGTGACGGCGGCAAGCTGCTGGCCGAGAAACTGGATGTGGAACTGTTGGGCCAGATTCCGCTCGTGGCAGGTATCTGCAAGGGCAGCGACGACGGCCAGCCTGTCGTGCGCATGAACGACGTGAGCGGCATCGCTTTCAAGAAGCTCGCCACACGCGTCGTCGAGGCTGTAGACAAGCGCAATGAGACCCTGCCCCCCACCGAGGTGGTGCAGACCCATTAAGAGAATAATTCGTTTTATAAATAATTAAAAAATCTACTGATTATGAAAAAGATTATCGCAATGCTGGCTGTAGCGGCGATGCTGCTCACCAGTTGTGGCTCAGTACCTATCACGGGCCGCAAACAGTTGAACCTCGTCAGTGACCAGGAGGTACTGGCTGCAAGTCTCCAGCAGTATGCCACCTTCATGCAGACGGCACCCATCTCGACGCAGAAGACCAAGAGCGCCCAGGTAACCCGCGTGGGACAGCGCATCGCTGCCGCTACCGAGGCCTACTTGAAGTATGCAGGACTGGAGAGTGAGTTGCAGAATTTCGCTTGGGAGTTCAACTTGATTCGGAGCGATGATGTGAATGCCTGGTGTATGCCTGGCGGTAAAATCGTGGTTTATGAGGGCATTATGAACCTCGTGAGCAGCGATGATGAACTGGCAGTGGTGATTGGCCATGAGGTGGCGCACGCTGTTGCCAAGCACAGCAATGAGCGCATGAGCCAGCAGGTGCTTGCACAGTATGGCGCCAATGCTATCGGTATCCTCACCAGCGGCAAAAGCGCTGCCACACAGCAGATTGCCCAGCAGGTCTATGGCCTGGGTGCCCAATATGGCGTGATGCAGCCCTTCTCGCGCAAGCACGAGAGCGAGGCCGACAAAATGGGTCTGGTGCTGATGACGATAGCCGGCTATAACCCTGATGTCGCCGTGACTTTCTGGCAGAAGATGCAGGCCACCACGACTCAGGAGCCGCCCGAGTTCATGAGTTCGCACCCGAGCCATGCCACCCGAATCGCGGACATCAAGAAGTGGATTCCCGAGGTGAAGAAACAGTACGGCACTAAATGAGGCTGATCTCTAGACTGATTGTCCTGTCGATGGCGTTATTGCCATTGACAGGGCTTGCTCGCACGGTGGCTGACCTGTTCGCTACCGAGCCGGGTAACATTTTCCCGTTGCTCACCCGCACCAACCGCCTTGACATGGTGGACTACTACAATAGCGGGCAGGTGGTCGCTGTTCCCAACAATTTGGCTGGGGAAACCCGTTTGCTCGAGTTGGACAGCGCTTACCTCAAGGTGCAGACGAGCAATAGCCGTGTGGTGGAAATGTGCATGAGAAAAGTGGGTAAGGATACCGTCATCACCGTCATCGAGACGGTGATGACGCCTGTGCCCGATAGCTACCTCTCGCAGTGGAACGTCCACTGGCAGCGCTACACCAGCGACAAGTTGTTCAAGATGCCGACCATCGACGATTTCATCGTCAAAAAGATGCCGAGCGAGCTGAGGGCCGACTTACAGGATGTGATGATTTTCCCGCTTGTTCAACTCACCTTAACGGGCGAGAACCGCGACACCATCGAGGCAACTCATGGCCTGGAGCAATTCCTCGTTCCCAACGAGTACAAGCGCTTTGCAGCATACCTCGTTCCGACGCTCTGCTATCGTTTCAACGGATTGAAAATCAAGCCTGTAAAGAAATAGCCATGCAACAGCCGTCCATTTTCTCGCCCAAGCCACAGGGCATGACCCTGAGTGAGTTTAACGCCCGTATCGAGCAGGTGTTGAACAACGATGCCCGGTTGCGCAGCCAGTGGGTCATTGCCGAGACTAGTGATTTGCGCTTGAACCGCAGCGGCCACTGCTATACTGAACTTATCGAGAAGGATGACCAGGGTACGACCATTGCTAAGGTGGGGGCTGCCATCTGGGCAAGCAATTACGGGAGCCTGTATCACAAGTTTCTTAAAGCCACGGGCCAGGTTCTGACTACGGGCATGAAGGTGCTGGTCAACGTGACGGCAACATTCCATCGCCTCTACGGCATCAAGGTCATCATCAACGACATCGACCCCAGCTACACAATGGGCGACATGGAGCGCCAGCGACAGGAAATCATCAACCGCCTCAAGGAGGCTGGCGTCTTTGAGATGAACAAGCAATTGCCGTGGCCCGACGTACCGCAGCGCGTTGCGATTGTTTCGGCAGCGGGAGCAGCTGGATATGGCGACTTCATGAACCAGTTGGGCCATAATCCTTACGGACTGCAGTTCTATGCCTGTCTGTTCCCTGCTGTCATGCAGGGCGCGCAGACGGTTCCCACGGTATTGGCCGCACTGGACCGCATTAACCGGCACATCGACCTGTTTGACTGCGTGGTCATCATCCGTGGCGGTGGGGCGACGTCCGAACTCAATTCGTTTGATAACTATGACTTGGCTAACGAGGTAGCGCAGTTTCCGATTCCCGTCATCGTGGGCATCGGGCATGAGCGCGATGTGACAGTGCTCGACTATGTGGCTGCCATGAGTGTCAAGACGCCTACTGCCGCTGCCGAGTGGCTCATCCAGCGCGGTACAAATGCGTTGGCCCACCTTGACGAGTTGCAGGATGCCGTCGTCAATGCCGTGCGCGATACTGTAGCCGAGGCAAGGGAACATCTGGCTTATTTCACTAGCTTGATTCCTGCCGTCGCTCGTGGTATCATCGACACCAACCGGATTAAGCTTGACAACTACACGCGTAATATACCCTTCGCTGCCAATAACCTGATTGCCAACCAGCAAACTCGTCTGGAACGGGCGCTCGAACGTATGGCAGATGCCGTGAAAACGGCGATGCACCGCGAGCAGCAACGCCTGCAGGCACTGGACGAAAAAGCGACTCTGTTATCGCCCGTCAACACCCTGCAACGCGGATACGCCCTCGTGAGGAAGGACGGCAAGTGCGCCACTGCAGCCGACCAACTTCACCCTGGTGACCAAGTTACGATGCAGTTCGCCGATGGCGCAGCCAATGCCACCGTGAATTAAGTCGCTATTTTATAAGTGTGCGGATGCAATTCGCGCAATTCGGAATAATAAAAACGAACGCGGATGCCAAAAAATCAGTTTAATTCGCGCAATTCGTAGTTTAAAAAAGAAGAAGTGCACGGATGCAATTTGCGTAATTCGTAATAATAAAAAAGAGCGCGGAAGCCAAAAAATCAGTTTAATTCGCGTAATTCGTAGTTTATATTAAACGAACGCGGATGCCCAAAAATCAGTTTAATTCGCGAAATTCGTAGTTTAAAAGAAAATGGAAGAGAATAAAGAAATGACTTATACCCAGGCTGTTACCGAATTGGAACAGCTTGTACAGAAGATGCAGGACCCGCAGTGCAGCATCGATAACCTGACGGACTATACCAAGCGCAGCAAGGAACTGCTCGACATCTGCCGCAAGAAACTCACCGCAGCCGACGAGCAGCTCAAACAAATCCTTGCCACCATCCAGCAGCAAGCCTAAGTCCTCAAACAACTGTAACAACAGGAATACAATACTGACAACAACGGTTACCATGTTGCCACCGTTTGTTGTCATTGTTGTCCATGTTGCCTAAAAAGCCACGATTTGGGTGCCCGAAAGTCAACTATTATCTTTTTACTAATAACTATTAACTAAAAAATTACTACCTTTGCACCCGCAATCCGCAACAATAGCCCGCGCCTGTGGCGAAATTGGTAGACGCGCCAGACTTAGGATCTGGTAACTCCGGTTGTGTAGGTTCGAGTCCTATCAGGCGCACAGCGGGTTTTGTCAGTTTTTATGGAGGGGGTTGTTTTGAACTTACGCTCATACTTCAGCTTAACATACTCATTGAAGAATATCGATGATTAGTTCTCGGACCAACTTCCCAAAAGCAGGAAATCAATGAGTTCTGTTACATCGGAGATGTTCACCGCTTGATTGCCATCAGTATCGGCACAGATGGTGCAAATCGACTGCTGGGGATTCAACAAATAGTCAATCAGAGCAGTTACGTCACTAATGTTAACCATGCCATCGTGATTCACGTCGCCAACAGCATAGCCATGTCCTTCACCATGCAGGACAACGGTCTTGGCCTTGCTCCAAGGGCTCCAGGTGTCGTCGGTGTCTTCACGCGGAAGAAGAAGGTGCCGCCGGCTGTCAGGTTCTTAACTGTGTAGAACTTGTCGGGAGTGATGCCGGTGATGAGACGGTAGGTGGCATCGCCTTCCTCATTAACGGCCCTGAGCTTCGCGGGCTCACTGGCATCGCCTGCTAGGATTTGGATGTTTGCGATCGATCCATAGTCGTTCGGATAATTATCACCCTTGATGGACACCTGGTCTACGTCGGCACAGTCAAGCACAAACACGTAGTCGGTAAAATTGGGTTCCAGATCAACGTGAATTGACTGGAGACTGGTCGAGATCGTAATACCTGATTGATACCATGATTTATAACTCTTGGCTTTTATCTTAACGGTAATCTTGTCATAGCCAGCCAGATCATACTCGGGTGTGAGAATTTCACCCTCTGAGTCCAACTGGATGCAACCGTTTCCAGTAAATAACTGATCTCCATTGTAAACCCAACCCTCAGGGAAGTAGTCCTGCCAATGTGAAATGACACTAGAGCTCTGAAAATAGCAGTCACTGAAGTCGGCCTCGCCCAACTCCATAA
>CACZAC010000016.1 GCA_902779125.1 uncultured Bacteroidales bacterium
ATATCCTGAAGAATGAAATCATAGATTCCCTGGACCGAAGGCTGCGTGTAGGAAGCACCCACCTCGGCACTGGTAATCAGGGGCACACCGCCATCGGTAGCCGCTGTCGCTGCGTCATAGGTCTTGGAATAATAGTTCACGAGGGTGAAATACTTCATGGCCCTCAAGATCTTGGCCTGTGCTACAACTTGCCCCCGCTCGGCATCGGTGGCTTCGGTCGCTGTGGGCGCATTCTCGATAAGCAGGTTGGCGGTAGAGATACCGGCATATCCATTGTAATAGGTTGTCTCATCACTCTTGTTCATGGCAACGCGGTCAGCATCCTCATTCCAGAAGTAGTTGGCATTCCACAACTCATAATAGGACAGGTTGCCATCCGAGACATAGCGATCGTTGAGCAGGAGGATCGCCTGTGTCACATCTTCACGGCAGTTAGTGTACTCATCGGCAAGCATGACCGAGAAGTCGTTGAGCGTGGTGGGAATCTTCTGTCCCTTAGGCACATTGCTCAGATAATCATCACAACTGCACAAGCATGCAAGCAGCACCAGGCAGGATCCTAAAAGCAGTCTATTTATCTTAGTTTTCATATCTCTCAATATTATAGTTGTTAGTTGTTATTTTCCGGTTTTTTAGAAATCCAGATAGAGGCCGAAGACATAGTTGGGTGCATTGTAGCCACCCAACAGGTACTTGGCCGAGGTGCTCTTGGCAAACGTCACGGCATTCTCCACATTGAACTGGAGGCGCGCACGGCTTAGGCTGATGTTACGCAGCCAAGCGTTGGGGAGGTTGTAGGCCAGCGAGATATTAGCAAGGCGCAGATTGGTCGCGCTGATGACATTATTGTCGGCATAGCCGTAAATCGTGCGCGACGCATCGCTGAACAAGGGGTTCTCGCCAAAGATGGCTGCGGGTATGTCGGTCTTGACCTCATCACCAGGATGACGCCATCGGTTGGTTATATCCTTGTTGACTGCACCCAAAGAGGTCACATAACTCCACAGCGTGTAGTTATAAGCCGAGTTAAGCATGGGCAGGTCGGTATTGCGCATCTTGTGTCCACCCTGGAACAGCCACATACAAGACAAGTCAAACTGCTTGTAGCCCAGATTGAGGTGGAGCGATGCCATGTGCATTGGCTCGGTGCTGCCTGCATAGATGATAGCGGCCAAGTCCGAAGGATTAGAAGCCGTTGCATTACCCGAAGCATCCAGCACCTGAGGCAGACCGTCGGCGCTCAAGCCAGCCCACTTATAGGCATAGATGGCATTGTAAGGATTGCCCACGATGGGATAAGCATCGGGATAGTCAAGCTGGAGGAAATAAACCGGAGCCTCCACATTGACATAAACCACCTTATTATTGTTATAGCTGTAGGTTGCCGTAGCATCAAAACGGAAGTCGGCAGTACGGACAATCTGACCGTTCAAGGTGAGTTCCACACCACGGTTACGCATCTTGCCATTGTTAATGCTATAGGTCGTGTAACCGAAACCCTCGGTAGGCACGCCCATCGTGTTGGCCAGCAGGTCAGTACCCATCTTGTTGTAGAACTCAATGCTACCGTTCAGGCGATTGTTCAGCACTGCGAAGTCCAGACCGATGTTGGTCGTGGTGGTTTTCTCCCAACGCAGGGTGGGATTGGGACGGGTGTTCACCGAGCCATAAACACCGCCCACGTTGGCGTTATTGTAATAGCTTGCTGTCATATAGGGGGCTGCATCCTTGGCGATATTACCGGCAATACCATAAGATGCACGAAGCTTAAGACGGTCCACCCAGCTGACATGGAACCACGGTTCACGGTCGATGTTCCATCCAGCGCCAATGCTCCAAATGGGCTTGTTCTGGTACTTGGAACCCGTTCCCCACAAGTTGGAGCGGTCCCAACGGATGCTTGCCGAGAACATGTACTTGTTGTCATAGGTATAGGCCGCATTGGCAAACAGAGACACGAAGCGGTTGTCGATATTACGCAGCGATGCGAAGTCTCTGGGGTTCAAGCCGTAGCCACCCATCAGGCCATAGGTATTATACAGCACATTTTGGTCAACCAGCGAGAAGGTGAGCATGTCGGGGTCATAATTATAGAGCGTGTTGTTGTCATAGTCGATGACCGTCTTGCGCACCTCATGACCCAGCAAGGCAACCAAATTGTGCTTGTCGGCAAAAGTATTCTCGTAATTCAACTGCTGACGGAAAGTGTAGGCCTTGGACGTCTGGTTAGAGCGGTAATAAATGTGACCCAGGGGCACATTCAGCGTTGCCTCGCCTGTACCATAGTCATCGCTGGCATACTGACCGACCAAATTACGGACATAATAACTGTCCTTGTCATAGAGCTGATGCGCCTTGTCGTAGGCATACTCATACTGGAACATCACATTGTACTTGAAGTTCATTGGCAGATCGATATCCAGCTTGGCGTAATTGCGGCTGATGAACTCATTAGTGGTGCGGATATTGCGGCCAATTTCATCAAGCGGGGTGATGTTGTAATCGGGAAGACCATAACCCATGAGAATTGCAAGGTCTGACGCTCCAAGTCGGGATTCCTGGGTGGAGGTAAAATTGGTGCCGTCGTCGTTGCGCAGGCGGTCATAAGGCATATAGGAGTAACCGGGGTTCATGGGATCATAGGTTTGCAGGTTACTCTTCTTGTAATAGGTATAAGTTCCGACGTTCAGCGTCAACCAGTCGGTAATATCCAGCTGGTCACGCAGGTCGATATCCCACGAATTGTCGTTGGTGAACTTGTCGTTCATCTTGTTGTTGCGGTAGGTGACAGCAGCACGGAAGTTATTGTTGTCACTTGCACGGCCCACGCTCAGGTGATACTGCTGGTAGAAGGCGTCACGCTTGGCATACTTGGCCACATCATCGAAGTAGCGGTAGCCCATCGATGCGAGCTGATTCAAACGGCTCTCCATTTCGCTTTGCGAGATGTTACCTGCATAGTAGTTGGCAATGGTCTGAATACCTTGTGAGGTATAGACCTTGTCGTCGATGATAGAGCGGGCATAGTCGGCAGCGCCATCGCCCTGCAGGTTGGGGTTAGTTGCGGCCCACTCGCGCTCCAGGTCGATGATGTCGGCGGCATCAGTCAAGCGGCTCTTGTTAAAGGAATAGGGATGCCAGGTCAACGATGTGTTAAAAGACACATTGGTGCGCTTGCCCTTGGCCTTCTTGGTCACAATGACAACGACACCATTGGCGGCACGGGCACCATAGATGCTGGCTGCAGCCGCATCCTTGAGAATGGTAATGCTCTCAATCTCATTGACATCGATATTGGGCACGTTTTCGTTTAGCCCACCCCACTCGTCATAGCGAGTCGATTCGACGAGGAAGCCATCGATCACATACAACGGGTTGGTCACACCATTCATCGTTGTGGTACCACGAATGAGATTGCTGTTGGTGTTGAAACCGGCGACCTCACCCTCAAGCAACTGGGACAAATTATCATAACGCTTGTTAATGAGATTGTCGGCAGTCACCTTGGCAAACGAACCCGTGGCTCTCTCCTTGGAAATCTGCTGATAACCCGTCACCACCACATCGTCCATGACATTGGCGTTATCCTCGAGGATGAGCACACTGTTGCTGGAAGTGGCCTTGCGCTCAACGGTCTTCTTGCCGATGTAGGTATACACGAGCGTGCTGTTGGGATCAACACCCTCCAGCATATAGTTACCGTCCATGTCAGTCACGGTGCCGATGTCGGTGCCCGAGACGCGCACGGTAACACCGATGAGCGGTTCACCATCGGCATCCACAACTTGACCCTTGACCGTACGCTTGGGGGCATCGGCATCAGCGCGGTTTCCGCTCTTGGAAACCTGGATGAAGCGGCCGTCAACTTTACTGGTCAGTGGCAGGCCCTTGATGAGTGCCTTAACCGCATTGGGAGCGGTGGCGTTAGTCACATCGACTGTCACCTTGTAATCTTTGACAGCCTCATAGGGATAATTGATCTTGTAATAACCTGATTGTTGCTCCACTTGCCTGAAAGCGTTGGGCAACGGCGTCTGGCTGACCTTGAGAGTCACCTTCTGCCCCTGTGCCAGCACCGCCAAAGGCAGTATCAGTAGGCACAACAATGTGATGAGTTTTCTCTTGTTCATTTGAAATACAGATTTAGTTTAAGATTCAACTTATTCTGTCCTTAATACTGAGAAAAAATAAGCGGGGTACAAGACTCCGCTTAGTATTCAGAATTTTAACATTTTTTAATTGATGATGACCATATTGCCCTCTATCTCGGCATGGACAACGCCCAGAGCATTGAGGTTGGCGATGGCCTCACGCAGGCTCTTGCTGCGCTCGACAACGAAGTGCAACCTCACCTGCATCTTGCTCGTGTCATCAAACGAGACATTCACGCCATACCACCTGGCCAATTCCTGCATGATAAAGAACAGCGACTGGTTGTCAAAGTAGAAGAAACCCTCTTTCCACTGGATGATGGGATAGGTGTCCACACTCTTGACGGCCAGCTGTGAGCCGGAGAGCGCTGCCTGTTCGCCTGGCGACAGCACCTTTGCCAAGTCGCCTGCACCAACCTGCACACGGCCAGAAACCAGCGTCACCGATGCATCGCGGCGGGAACGGGCACGCACGTTGAACGCAGTGCCTAGCACGCGCGTCGTCAGGTAATCGGTGTGCACGATGAAGGGACGCTTGGCATCGCGCTTGACCTCAAAATAGGCCTCGCCCTCGAGACGCACCTCACGCGTGTTTCCATTGAAACGGTCGGGGAACTCCAGGCGGCTTTCGGCATTGAGCCACACCTGGGTGCCGTCGGCAAGCGTCAGGTGGTAGTCGTGCCCACGGGGAATGGACAGAGCCATTAGCTGGGCAGGGGTGATGGCATCGACAGACTTGTCAAGGGCCAGCTCCTCCTCGGCCTGACGGGCATGTCCATCGGCTGTGGTGATGGTCACGGCATCGACGCTATCGGGGACATGAATGGCAAATGAGTCGGCATTGACATTGACGGGAACGGCCATTTGGGAGGCAGACCAGTAACGATAGCCCAGCACCAGGGCTACCACGGCAGCAATGCCAGCAGCCCAGCGGACAAAGGGACGCATCCTGGGCCACAGCGCCGCAGGGGCCTGTTGAGGGGTCTCCTCGGCTACGTCGGTAGCAGGCAAGTCCAGTCGCTGGCACACATCAGCCCACGCGGCCTCGACATCGGGCGCACTGGCGTGCTCACGATTTAAAGCGCTCTGCAATTCCCACTGCTCCAGCGGTGACATCGGCTCCTGTCCTTCAATATGCTTATTATCTTGTTCCATTTCGCTAATTCATACACGCAAATAGCAGCAGTGGTACAAACTTTAACATTTTTTTACCTAGAGATACCCGCATCTGGGCAAAGGAGCGCTGGATAATCTTCTTCACGCCATCAACGGTGATACCCAGCTGTTCGGCAACCTCCTGGTTGCTCTTTTGCTCATAGAACCGCATGTACAGCACGCGCCTGACACGCTCGGGCTGACGGTCCAGTTCCGCTTTGAGCGCCCTGATTCGGGTTTCGTACTCTTCCCAGTCGGTATCGCTAAAATGCTCCAACTCTTGTATTACTTCCTCTATCAGCGGCACGTGACGGCTATGGTGGCGCAGCTGGTCCAGACTGCGGTTGCGCACACTAGTATAGAGATAGGACAAGGCAGTATCCGAGGTTATCGTCTCGCGCAGCCGCCACACGTTGACGTACACGTCGCTCACCACGTCGCGAGCAACGTCCTCGTCGTGGACTATGTCGAGGGAATGATAGTAGAGCCGCTCATAATTATACCTGAACAGCTGCTCATATTCTTGAACCGTCATGGTTGCCCCAATAGTCATTCTGCGCTCTATTAATACAATGTACAATTACAAAAGTAATCATTTTTTTATAAATCCACGATATTACCTGCTTGAATATTAAAAAACGCCCGTCTCCATCGCATATTCAAACATGGGCAGGACTAAAAATGTGTACCCCTACCCCTTATTGTGACGTATAATTGACAAAGAAATGAAAAAATTAATTAATTTTGCAACCGTATAACCAAAACTTAATTTTGCAACCGTATAACCAAAACCATTATGATGAAAAAGATCGCGACTTTGCTGACGTTGGCTACCGTGGCACTGCTTGCAGCAGCCCAGATGGCCAATCCCGTCACGTTTACTTCCCAACTTAAGACGACCAATGGCTCCAGCGAGGGCGAGATTGTCTTCACAGGCAAGATCGACAAGGGCTGGCACGTGTATTCCACCAACCTGGGCGATGCAGGCCCCACCGAGGCCAGCATCACGTTCCACAAGAAGGACGGCGTGGAGCCTGTGGGCAAACTCAAACCCGTGGGTAAGGAAATCTCGCAATTTGACGAGATGTTCGGCGCCAAGCTGCGCTACTTTGAGAACAACGTGCAGTTTGTGCAGAAGGTGAAGTTCACCAAACCCAACTACGATATCGACTGCGACCTGGAGTATGGCGCGTGCAACGACCAGTCGTGCCTGCCACCGTCGAGCGTGAGCCTGAAGAAGGCCGGCAAGTCGCCTGCCGTTGACGGTGAGGCCGACAAGAACAAGGAGGAACAGGAAAAGGCTGATGCCGAGGCACTTGCCAAAGCCAAAGCCGACTCGCTCGCAGCCCTGGCAGCCGCCGCTGCCGACAGTGCTGCGATGGGAGCTCCCGTCGATAGTGCAGCACTCGCTGCCCTGGACCATGACGCGCTGTGGAAACCCGTGGTGGGCGACATCCAGCGCATCGACGGCACCGATGGCGGCAGTGGCAGCCGTTCGCTGTGGTACATCTTCCTGCTTGGTTTGCTGGGCGGTCTGGTAGCGCTGTTCACGCCCTGCGTGTGGCCCATCATTCCCATGACAGTGAGCTTCTTCCTCAAGCGCGCCAAGAATGACAAGAAAAAAGGCATCAAGGACGCCATCACCTATGGCATCTCGATTGTCGTCATCTATCTGGCTTTGGGCCTCATCGTGACCGCCATTTTCGGTCCCAGCGCCCTGAATGCCCTCTCGACCAATGCGGTATTCAACATCTTCCTGTGCCTGTTGCTGGTGGTATTCGCGCTGTCGTTCTTCGGCATGTTCGAAATCAAGCTGCCCAGCAAGTGGTCCAACGCCGTCGACAACAAGGCCAGCAGCACCAGCGGCCTGCTGTCCATCTTCCTGATGGCATTCACGCTGGCACTGGTATCCTTCTCTTGCACGGGTCCCATCATCGGTTTCCTGCTCGTGGACTTCGCCACCAGCGGCAATTTCTGGGGTCCTGCCATCGGCATGCTGGGCTTTGCATTGGCACTGGCGCTGCCGTTCACGCTGTTTGCCCTCTTCCCCTCGTGGCTCAAGTCGGCACCCAAGTCGGGCGGCTGGATGAACATCCTCAAGGTCACCCTCGGCTTCATCGAGCTGGCGTTTGCCTGCAAGTTTTTCTCGGTGGCCGACCTCGCCTACGGCTGGCACCTTATGGACCGTGAGGTCTTCCTCTGCCTGTGGATTGCCATCTTCGGCCTGTTGGGCCTCTACCTCATCGGCAAACTCAAATTCCAAAGCGATATTGTCATGCCTGGTGACGAAACCAAGCCCATGCCTGTTATCTGCATCATGGGCGGACTGATATCGCTGGCTTTCGCCATCTATATGATTCCGGGACTGTGGGGCGCACCCTGCAAGGCCGTAAGCGCCTTTGCACCGCCCATGAACACCCAGGACTTCAACCTCAACACCAAGGAGGTGCGTGCCGCCTACACCGACTACGAGCAAGGTATGGCAGCCGCTGCCGCGTCAGGCAAACCCGTCTTCCTGGACTTCACTGGCTTCGGCTGCGTGAACTGCCGCAAGATGGAGGCTGCCGTGTGGACCGACCCCAGTGTGGCCGACAAGCTCAACAAGGACTATGTGCTCATCTCGCTCTTCGTCGATGACAAGCGCCCGCTGCCCGAACCCATCGAGGTCACCGAGGCCACTGGCGAGAAGCGCACGCTGCGCACCATCGGCGACAAGTGGAGCTACCTGCAGCGCTATAAGTTCGGCAGCAACACCCAGCCCTTCTATGTCTGCGTCGACCCCCAGGGCAACGCCCTAAGCGGCTCGTTCAGCTACAAGGAGGACGTCCCCGCCTTCCTCGAATTCCTGGACGGCGGCCTCACCAAATTCCGTCAATAAAACTAAAAAAGGAAAACAATAAGTACAACAAATACAATGATTTAAATATTTGTCTTTATTGTATTTATTGTTTTCTTTTTAGAAAAACTAAGAATATGATTGAAGCGAAGATTAGAGAACAGATTATCGCGTTGATGAAGCGCGAAGTCGTCCCCGCCGTGGGCTGTACCGAGCCCATGGCAGTGGCATTGTGTGTGAGCCGCGCCACCGAGGCACTCGGCTGCCGACCCGAGAAAATCACCGCCCTGCTGAGCGCCAACATCCTCAAGAACGCCATGGGCGTGGGCATCCCCGGCACAGGCATGATAGGCCTGCCCATCGCCATCGCCCTGGGAGCCATCATCGGCAAGAGTGAGTACCAGCTCGAGGTCATCAAGGACGTGTGCCCCGAGGCTATCGAGCAAGGCAAGCGCTACATCGACCAGGGACGCATCGACATCCAGCTCAAGCAGGATTGCTGCGACAAACTCTATGTCGAAGTCATCTGCCATGGAGGCACTCACACCTCCAGCGCCATCATCAGCGGGTCGCACACCCACTTCGTGCGCGTCACCCGCGACGACGAGGTGCTCCTCGACGAAAAAGCGGGCAGCAGCGACATCGACGACAGCGGCGACATTGCACTCAACCTGCGACTGGTCTATGACTTCGCGATGCAGGCTCCAGTCAATGAAATTAAGTTCATCCTCGAGACCCGCGACTACAACCTCAAGGCTGCCCAGGAGTCCCTCAAGGGCAACTATGGCCATTGCCTGGGCAAGACGATGGACAGGCCGCTGAGTCACGGCATCTTCGGCAACACCATCTTCTCGCGTATTCTCTCCAAGACCGCGCTAGCGACCGACGCACGCATGGGCGGCGCCGTGATTCCCGTGATGAGCAACAGCGGCTCGGGCAATCAGGGCATCTGCGCCACCAATCCCGTCGCCGTCTATGCGATGGAGAACGAGAACACCGAGGAGGAACTCATCCGCGCCCTCACCCTGAGCCACCTCACAGCCATCTACATCAAGCAGAGCCTAGGCAAACTCAGCGCCCTGTGCGGCTGCGTCGTGGCTTCCATCGGCAGCTCGTGCGGCATCACCTACCTGATGGGTGGCGACTTTGAACGCATCTGCCACGCCGTGAAGAACATGATTGCCAACCTGACGGGCATGATTTGTGACGGTGCCAAGCCCAGTTGCGCGCTGAAGATTGCTTCGGGAGTATCCACCGCCCTGCTGAGTGCCGTCCTCGCCATGGAGGGCCGCCATGTCACCAGCGCCGAGGGCATCATCGACAAGGACGTGGACCGCTCCATCCACAACCTCACCGTCATCGGTGCCGACGCCATGTGCGCCACCGACCAGATGGTCCTCGACATCATGACGCGCAAGTCCTGATTATCAGACTTGCGCCACACCTCACGCCAACCTGCGGAGGTTAAAATAATCAACGGCAAGCCCTATGTTTGACATTGATGGTGTAAACATAGGGCTTGCCGTCTCTTCTGCTACCATTTTAACGGGCATTCAGTGGAATTACCATTGCTGTCCGGTAAATTATCAACCAAAAATCAATAAATAGCTGATTGTCATCACCTTAATGGAGGTTTCGCATATGGGGACTTACTTTTAATCCCGTAGGGCTGTCAGTATATAGGCAGGAGTGTTGCGAAGCGGAACTCCTGTAAATGACCGACACACACGAATAATAGCCCCATTAGGGGCGACACGTTTACTGCCGCCCCGATGGGGCTAAGACTTCATCGCGCACCATTGCAGGGGTTGCACTCGGCTTCGCCTCGTTGCACCCCTGCCTATACCCTGCTCGCTCCTAACGGAGCTTTTACCGGACGCCCTAATACAAATTTACCTATATTGACACGATTCGCATTGTAGCCCTTGTCCACGAGTGATATTTCCCGTTGGCGGAATGATAGAATCGATTTATTTGCCAGTCAATTGACACCCGAAGGGTGCCCTTTGGGCGTTTTGCCATAGACACTTAGGCATTTTCACGTCCACTCTACTTATACAATTAATTCCGCACTTATACAATTAATCCCGCCAATGGGATGTATTTATATTCTTGCAGATTTCTTGATACACCTATTAAAAAAAATAATGTTTTTTAGTACATATTCAAAATAAAGTGTTTATCTTTGCGCCAAATACGTATTTCAGAATTGGCTGCAAGGCAATATGATGCGTATTCACGTAACTGATGTAACTGTACCTCTATTATCAAACAAACCGAAAATAAAGCAATAACTATAGACTATAAACTATAAATTGCAAACTATAAACTTTTTTTATTAACTAATTTTAATCTCTATGCTTATGAAGTACTTCAAATTCAAATTTCTGATGGTACTCCTAGCCCTAGCTGCGGCAATACCGCCAGTTGGAGCCGAAGAGTCGTTGCTCGTATGCGACGGCACAGCAACCAGCGGTTATCTGCCGATTGCTTATGCTGGAGCTTACGGAGAAAGCTATCCTCGTCACCAAATGATTTATCCTGCTGAACTTTTAGCGGATTTGGACGGTGGCACGATTAAAGGTCTTACTTTCTATACACAGCAATCCATTATGTGCAATCAGGGCACATTCAATGTCTTGATTGGTGAGACCTCACAAACTTCTTACTCAGGTTCGAATCTTGTTTCTGGTTTGACTACTGTTGTAAACCATCGAGCTCCGCAAACAGGCGGAACTGAGTTTGTCGTCAATTTTGATAATGACTATAAATACCAAGGCGGTAATTTGGTCATAGAGTTTTATATTAATGAAAACCTCTATCCCTACTACGCATCATTGTATTTCTTTGGTCAGAATCAATCAACAAACACCGGCTATGGTTATGGAGGTGCCCGAACCTTCTTGCCCAAGGTAGCTATCTCTTATGAGCCCGGGACTCTTGAGCCTTACAAAATCAAAGTAGACCCCACTAGCATTGACTTTGGCAAGACAA
The DNA here is from genome assembly GCA_902779125.1 of uncultured Bacteroidales bacterium. Lineage (GTDB taxonomy): Bacteria > Bacteroidota > Bacteroidia > Bacteroidales > Muribaculaceae > Sodaliphilus. The sequence continues at coordinate 11,137 of CACZAC010000016.1, forward strand.
CCCCCAATACTTCCATCACTAAAAATGTGACGGTTACCAATAAGGGTTCAAACCCCATTACCCCTGTGGTAACGGGCCTCACTGCTCCCTTCAGCACCACTTATACACCGGCTGCCATCGCTAATAATGAAACCGCAACCATTCCCATCGTGTATAACCCGACAACAACCGGTGAATTCGATTGCTTGTTCAATGTGGGTGATGCAGATGGCAATATCGACCCTGTAGAGGTCATTGTGTCTGGTACATGCGCCAACGAAATCACCGTAGCCGATGGCACAACATCTGACGGTCATCTTCCTGTTTATGGAAGCTGGTTTGATGCCGATTACCAGATTAACCAGATGCTGTATACTCAAGATATGCTGACTGGTCTTGTTGGCAAGGATATCAAATCAATGACATTCTACGCTCCCAATGGCTTGAAGTTCTACCGCAATGGTAATACTGCTACTGTAACCTTCAAGTTGGCCAACATGGACGCAAACACTCCGCTCTTTACTAGCGAACCGTACCATAAGGACGCTAATTTCACTGCCGAGACAACCATTACAATGCCTGGCGAAGCCGAAGCTGCTGCTATCACCGAATGGGAAATCACTTTTGATAATCCCTTCACCTATACCGGTGGTGACCTGCTGCTTGAAGTAAACACCGTCAAGGGTTCTTATGGCGGCACCTATTTCACTGGTATTGAAACGGCTGGTTATCAGAGCTATTACCAATACAATAGCAATGCATATAATTACGACTTCCTGCCCAAGATAACCTTCAATATTGAGGACAGCGGCGAAACGCCCGTTGTCACGGTTGATGCTCCCGTCTTTGATCCTGAGGATGGCACTACCTTTGAGGAGAACCTCTCGGTTACCTTGACCTGCGCTACCGCTGGTGCTACCATCCAGTACAGCTACAATGGCGAGTACTTTACCGACTATACTGAGCCCATCACGATTGATGAGACCACTACTATCTATGCCAAGGCTGTCCTGGGTGACGTTGAGAGCGAGGTTGTTCAAGCTACCTACACCAAGGAAGCCGCTCCCCAGCCCAGCACCAACGAGTATGTCCTTGTAACGGATGTCGCTGACCTCGCGGTAGGCAAGCACATCATCTTTGTCAACAAGGAGAACGCTAAGGCAATGAGCAGCACTCAAAATAGCAATAACCGTGCTGCAACTTCCATCACGATTGATGAATCTAACGTTGCTACCGCTACCGAGGCCACCGAAATCTTCACCCTCGAGCAGGAGCAGGTTGAAGATGCGTATTACTGGCTCTTCAAGGCCTCTAAGACGCCTGGCTACATCTATGCAGCTGGTGCCAGCAGCAATAATTACCTGAGGACTGAAGAAACAGCCGACAACAAGGCCCAAGCCACCATCGAAATAGCTAGTAACGGTGAAGCCACTGTCGCCTTTAATGCTGGTTCCCGTAACACGATGATGTACAATAACACCAGTGACATCTTCTCATGCTACGCCTCAACTTCAACTCAGCAGCCCGTTTACATCTTCATTGAGAAGTCTGGCGACACTCCCGAGCCCACACAGGTTGCTAAGCCGACCTTCGATCCTGAGGAAGGTGAGTACACCGAGGCTCAGAACGTGACCATCACTTGTGAGACCGAGGATGCTATCATCCACTACACTACCGATGGTACCGAGCCCACCGCCGAGAGCCCTGTTTACAGCGAGGCTATCGCTGTTGGCGAGACTATGACCATCAAGGCCATCGCCATGAAGGAAGGCATGACCGACAGTGAGATTGCTAGCGCAACCTACACCATTAACATCCCCGTTCCTGTCGAGGGCAAGACCTTCGTTAAGGTAACGGCTGCCGACCAGCTCGTTGCTGGTAAGAAGTACATCATCGTTAGTGGCAACAAGGCTTTGGGTACTACTCCCACTGGCAACTTCCTCACTGCTATCGACGTTACTGCTGGTGACGAGGTAACAGTTAGCGACGATGGTGTTGCTATCATGACCCTTGCTGGAACCACGGGCCACTACACCCTCGCACTTGGCGATACCTATCTGCACGCTGCTAACACCACTAGTCTGGACTTCGGCAACTCCACCGAATGGGCTATCTCTGACTATAATGGCACGCTTGACGGCTACCGTGTAAAGCATGCTGATTATAACCGTGCCGTAAGGTACGCAAGCGGTTACAACCGCTTCGGTAACTACTCAACCACTGACCAAAACTCTGAGTATGGTTGGATCTACGTTGAGAAGGAAGAGGTTACTCCCGAACCCGAGCAGGTTGCTACTCCGACCTTCGATCCCGAGGAGGGTACTTACACCGAGGCTCAGAACGTGACCATAGCTTGTGAGACCGAGGATGCTACCATCCATTACACCACCGATGGTACCGAGCCCACCGCCGAGAGCCCTGTTTACAGCGAGGCTATCGCTGTTGGCGAGACCATGACCATCAAGGCCATCGCCATGAAGGAAGGCATGACCGACAGTGAGATTGCTAGCGCAACCTACACCATCAACATCCCCGTTCCTGTTGTGGTTGCCGCTCCCACCTTCACTCCTGAGCCCGGTTCTTACACCGAGGCACAGACCGTGACCATCGCTTGCACGACCGAGGACGCTGTGGTTTACTACAGCACCGACGGTGGCGAGTCCTGGACCGAGGGTAACACCGTTACCGTTAACGAGGACATGACCCTCATGGCCAAGGCTGTTGTGGGTGATGTCGAGACCGTTGCCAACGCTGTTTACTCATTCGAGTTCCCCGTTGCTCCTATCGACATGGAACCGTTCGACGGCTACTTCTATGTGAAGAATCTGGGCAACGAGCAGTATGCCAACGTTCTTGGTCGCAAGACCCTCCGCTTCACCGACGCTCCCGAGGACAAGGCTGGTACCGTTATCCGCCTCAAGACCGACGAGCACGGTCAGGTAATCTCGCTGCGTTCACAGGCCTGTGACCTCCAGGGTTACGCCAACAAGGCCATGAACTATGTTCCCGAATTCGTTCACCTCGTAGCCGACAAGCTCGAGCTCGAAGGCGTTGGTCAGCTCTTCGGTGAGACCGGCGTTGACGCTATCCTCGACAAGTTCAACGAGGCATTCGACCACCACCTTTATGTAGAGCCTGCCGAGGGCGGCTACCGCATCTATGGCAAGACCCCGAGCATGCAGCACGTGGTTGACTTCTACCGTGAGAACCAGGCTAAGTGCGACGCTAAGTTGCCGATGCTTGAGGAGGCTATCAACAATGCCATCGACAAGATTCTCGAGAAGACCAATGGCAGTGGTGCCAGCATCCTGGAGCACTTCAGCCTGCACACCATCTGGGAGAAGATGAACAATCCTTACCTGACCGAGCCTGTTGACGATGCTTCAACCATGGCATTCTACCACCAGGTTCTGATGAATAAGGACTTCGTTTGGGACTTCGCTTATGAGACCGCTATGATCTACTGGACCAACCTGAAGAATCACCCCAGGTATGAGAACGAAATCAAGCCTCAGCTGGGTGAGTTCGCCGAGTATCTTGACAAGATTGAGAATATTCGTCCCAACTTCAAGTACTACATCGTCCAGAAGAACGACAAGCCCGACTTCATCAGCCAGGGTAATGTTGACATCAAGAACAATGCACCGCGCACCATCTGGAGCGTTGAACCGCGCACCGAGTTCGTTGTCAATGTACCCGAGGAGGCTACCTACTTCAACAAGTATGTGACCACCCTGTACACCGACTTCGCTTATGACCTGCCCGAGGGCGTTACCGCCTATAAGGTTGTTGGTATCAATGACGCTGCATTTGCACAGATCAAGGCTATCGACGGTACCATTCCCGCTCAGATGCCCGTTCTGCTGATTTCCAAGACCGCTGGCGACCTGACCCTGACGTTGAACAACAACGACGGCAAGGCTCACGCCGATAACCAGCTCAAGGGTCCGGACTACCTGATTGGTCAGTACCAGATCAAGAGCCCGACCGTAGAGAAGGTATTCAACCTCGTGAAGTCTCTCTTCGGTGAGGAAATCTACAACAATTACATGCTCGACTATGAGCACCTGATGCTCCGCTATGCCGGCAATGTTAAGAACAAGTACTTCTTCGGCCTCTCTGAGGAGGATGTTGCTGCTTGCGGAACCACCAATGAATATGATCAGGTTGAGTGTGTTGTTCGCAGTCTGGAGCCCACCGAGGGTGACGATGCCGCCTTCTATAACAATGGTATTGTCAGCGCCAACAAGGCATTCCTCGTGAACGACACCTACGATCCCATCAAGATTATGATCAAGGGTGATATCGACCGCAACGGCAAGGCTAACATCGTTGATGTTACTGCTCTGATCGACATCCTGCTCAACATGCCCGACGAGCCCTTTACCGAGCAATATGACTATGAGGCAGCCGACTTCGACGAGAATGGTGAGATCAAGATTAAGGATCTGACCGACCTCATCGACTACCTCTTGGACAATGGCATCGAGGGTGAACCCGGTGAGGCTGATGATGAGATCTATGACAACGAGTAATTAATCAATCCTATTTCCGTGAGCAATTCATGACATGGCATGACCATCATGCGCGTGAATTGCTCACGCTTTTTAATCAACAAACACATCAAGATTCTTTTTAGATGAAAACAAAGTTACATCTCATCGGAGCCGTCTTCTTGATGGCATTGTGCAGCATGCCTGCTTTAGCACAGATTGGAGCCAATAAGAACGGTTTCTACCGAATTCGCAATTCACAGTATCCCACAGACTATATCACCATCGCCAATAATCAGTTTAACTATCAGAAAATTATTGGTTCCGTATCATCTGTGACAGACGAAACTAAGCCTTACAAAATCAACTTTGCTGAGGCTTATCTGAGGAATGATGCTCACATAGTTCAAGATACTGAGTTTATTAGCGCACGGTCCTTGATCTATATCATGGCGAAAAGCAGCTCTTCATCGAATAAAGACTATAATATGATTGCCCAGGGAACCAGCCTCCGCACCATCGCAACAGGTAGTTTCTATGGTGGAAACGCTGGACAAGTCGGGTTCGATAAATGGATTCAACTTGAAAAAGTCAGCGGTACCGGTGATAATGCAAAATACAGGGCATCGGTTAGGCTAAAGAATGATTCAGGATTTGGTACTGGCGATTTAGGTTCATTGTATTTTTACGACGACAATACAACATACGTCACACCGACCTTTCGTGTCTGCACAGAAGAAAACATCACAGAAGCAGCTTATTGGTATCTTGAGCCCGTGACCTACTTTAATGTGGTACCCGAGATTGAGTATAACGGCAAGTGGTACACCACACTCAAGGTGCCGTTCCAATGGCAGATTGCCTCTAACAGCAGCGTGGAGAAGATCTATGTGATTACCGATGCCACCAATGGCATTCTGCAACAGCAAGAAATCACCGGTACAGTTCCTGAAGGCACACCCGTTATCTTGGAATGTAGTTCCAACAATCCACTTGACTGCAAATTAACTCCCATTGGTGTTCCTAAGTTCTCGCCAGCATCAATCGATAACCAGGAGCCACCCGCAGCCGATGAGGCATCTTACTATACCGGTTTAAACATGTTGTATGGCACTTACTACTGCAATACAGACGGTAACGTAACTTATATAGCCAATGCAAATGGTGGCACAAGTTATATTAACGGCAACCATTATACCCCCCCAACAAATCCACAAAAATACGTATTGGGATTTAGCGAATCTGGTCAATTTGGCTTCAAAACGGCTACACAAAACATGCCTGCCAACAAAGTGTGGATGGAGGAGCAGGCTGAATTTGCTCCCGAAGTTGCAATACCAACATTTTCCCTGGTTGGAGGCGCTTACGACCATATACCTTTGAGCATAAGCCTTAGCTGTGCAACCCCTGGCGCTGTTATTCATTATACTACTAACGGCACAACGCCTTCAGCAAACAGTCCTGTTTATAGTGACCCCATTACTGTAAGTAATAATGTGACCATCAAGGCTATCGCCATCTTGGGCAGTAATACGAGTTCCATAGCATCCCAGACTTACACATTTAAGGTGGCAACACCTGTTATCACACTTGATGGGACAAGCGCTACCAAGACTGTTACCATTACCTGTTCTACCGTCGGGGCTACCATTCGTTACACAACCGACGGCTCAACCCCCACTGCTTCTAGTCCTGAATACACTGGACCATTTACAGTCAACAGTGCCGTCACCATCAAGGCCAGAGCGTTCTTGACGGGATTAACTGTCAGTGATATAGCCACAAGGGTTTACAATACATCAACTACAAGTCTCATTGTGACTCCTCCGCTACTGACTCTGAAAGAGGGCGAAACACGTAATTTTAACGTATATGGTTACACGCTGAACAAGGCTAGTTGGTTTGGAACTAATGACGTAGCTTTCACTAATTCAAACAGTCTATTCAGCACCTCGCTTTCTGCCACTACAGGGTCAGCAAATAATTCCACTAATATATTCAAACCATCTAGCGGATCGCTAACTGGTAAAATCACTGTCACCTATAATGGTCGTGAACTGAGAGACAACAGCACCATTAAATTGGTTTACAGAGGTACCAATCTGACAACAACCGCTATAGCAAGTTACGAATCAGATATCTACATTGTCACCGATAACGGAGTCCAAGGCCAATGGAACTTCAATGGTATTGAGATGACAAACAATTCAGGCATCTTTACTGCGACCTTTATCGCGCCATCTGACAACACGTTCATCCTGTTCTCTAGGAAGGCAAGTCTGGAAAGCAATGAGCGCTGGGGTACCCGTTACGTCTTTGGCCCGTCAGGCTCTGGTGACTGGGTGATGCCCTCGGATGTAACTTATAAGGGTGGAATCCTCGACGTGAATGACGATAATCCTATTAAGTTGCCATACGCTGGAGAATACATCATCACGATAAACACCAACCTCAGCTATTATCCATTCACAATCACCAGAAAGGTTGAGATGGTGGCCACACCGACGTTCACACCCGCTGCAGGAACCTATAGTAGCACGCAGAATGTGACCATCCAGTGTGAGACCGATGGTGCTACCATCCACTACACTACCGACGGCTCTGAGCCTACGACCGATAGCCCCGTTTACAACTCGGCTATTACCGTAAGTGAAACCACGACCATCAAGGCCATCGCAGTCAAGGAAGGATGGATCAACAGCGCAACTGCCGAAGCCACATACACGTTTATCCAGACCGTGGCCACACCGACGTTCACACCTGCTGCAGGAACCTATAATAGCACGCAGAATGTGACCATTGAGTGTGAAACCGATGGCGCTACCATCCACTACACCACCGACGGCTCTGAGCCTACGGCCGATAGCCCCGTATTCAGCTCGGCTATTACCGTAAGCGAGACAACGACCATCAAGGCCATCGCCGTTATGGACGGATGGAACAACAGTCCAACCGCTGAGGCCACTTATACCATTCAGATTCCCGAACTGAATGCCGAACCCAAGTCGATGACCATCAATGACAGTGGACAAGACAACACCTTCTCAGTCCAAGGTCAATACTTGGGTACCGATAACGTGGGTGTGACACGCACAAACAACGATTTCGTTCCATCACTTTCGGCTACTACGGGTACAGCCACCAACAATGCTTCGAACTGGTATTACACGCCCAATGGCGGTTCTTTGAACGGCTCTGTTGACGTGACATACCAAGGCCGTGAACTGAACGCGACAACCACCATCAACATTGCCAACAACCTGACCATCACATCGGTCAATGTGACTTACAAGCCCGACTTGTATTTGATTGGTAATTATGGCGGTAGTGGCTGGAACTACGCCAATGGCACCAATATGAGTGAGGCCGACGGCATCTACACCACCACCATTACGATTCCCGCAAACGGCGACAGCTACATCATGTTCGCCAGGAAGACGGGAGAATACTACGACTGGAACGACCAGGGCAACGGTGGCAACAGGTACTTCTTCGGTGCCTCAACCGATGGCGGCGATTGGGTTTATACCGGCGCCTTCGATAGCGGAAATCTTGAACTGACTCCGACCCACAACTACAAGTATTGTCCTATTAAGTTCCCGCAGGATCAGGCTGGTACCTACACCATCACTGTGAATGCCAACAACAACACCTTCACCATCACTAAGGTGATGACCCTTGCCGACATTGTCAATGACGGTGAAGTGGGTTGCACTTACGTCATTTCAGATGACATTCTGGGCGTCTATATCGCAGAAAAAGAGTCCAACAAGCTCTATGCCAAGGATTTGGGCCTCTACCGCAATCCCGTGGTCGCCACTGGCGAACAGATTGACTATGTTAAGGACGTTGCACATCTGCAATCAGGCGACTGGGACCAGAGCAACTGGGTTATGCTGGAATTTGACTCCAATGTTGAAGCCAGCCAGTTTGCCCATGGCATCATCAATGGCGGAACGCTCTCTGGCGTCCTGACCGACAAACAGAACCCCACCATGCAAGTCACTGGCTATCAAATTCCCGAACAGATGACCAGTTATGCTACAAACAACTATGTGACCGCCAACTTCATGGACACACAGGTTCAGCATAGTTCGGTATCGGATAAGGATTACTTCTTCATCCAGCCCAAGCCTCAGGAGTATGTCTATATCAATTGGGCCATGTATGACGGCGGCACGCACTTCAGTGCACCCAACAACCAGGACAACAGCAACGAGGCAGCATTGCTGGGCAGCTTCAATGTAGATTGGAGCCTCTATCCCGGTAATCCCGAAACCGATTTCGAGGCTGGCTTGACCTATAACTTCCACGCCATCGTCCGCTACACAAGCCGTAACCGTGACGGCGCCAGTGAAGGTGGTTATGCCGTTTATCCCTGTCAAAACGATGCTACCGTGACAGCCATTGTCGAGAACTGGAACGACATGTGGCCCGTCGAGGTAATGTATGTCAACGCCATGGGACAGACCTCCGACAAGCCTTTTGACGGTCTGAATATCATCGTGACACGCTACAGCAACGGCACCATCACCACCACCAAGGTGATCAAGTAACCAGTTAGCTGTCAACCCTCAATAATTAAAGCAGGCGACCCAACCAGGCCGCCTGCTTTATTAGTTTACTAAGTTGCCAGATGAAATAAAAAACTTCGCGCCTTAGCGTGAGGCAAAGCGATGCGTGAGGGCGTGAGGCAAAGCGATGCATGAGGGCGTGAGGCAAAGCGATGCATGAGGGCGTGAGGCAAAGCGATGCGGATGCCCCTCTAAACTCTAAACACTAAACTCTAAACTGCGAGCGCAGCGAGCTTAAAATGCGAGTAACTGAATGGCGCAGCCGCCGCCAGGAGCCAGATGCAGGTGCAGCACCGTCGTGCGGTCCACATCAAGGCGACGAATCGTCATCGGATAGGGATTGGTGCGGTAGTCGGCATCAGGACCATCCTCATAGATAATCGCCTGATATTTGCCGTCACCCAAGAAATCCAACGCCAAGTCCAGGTCGCGCGCCTCGCTGTCAGTCACACTACCCACATACCAGTTGTCGGTACCTCGCTCCTGGCGGGCATAGGTCACAAATTTGCCCATTGCAGCGTGCGGCACAAGTGTACGCTCCCAGTTGGTGGGCACTTCCTCGATGAACTTGAAGGCAGGCTGATGCTCGTAGTTCTCAATCTCGTCGGCAGCCATGTGACCCGGGCTGTAAATCACGATATACTCGGCCAACTGATGCGCCAGCGTGTTCTGTGGACGCGTGCCGGGCACCGCATCGTTGCGGTACTCAAAGATACCGGGCGTGAAGTCCATCGGGCCGCCCAAGCCGCGCGTGAACGGCAGGATGCACTCGTGGTAAGGCGGATTGCCGCCCTTGCGGTCAAAGGCGTTGTATTCCTGGCCACGCATGCTCTCGGTAGCAATCAGGTTGGGCCACGTGCGCTGGATACCGCTGGGCATGGCGCCCTCGTGGTTGACAATCATCAAGTGATAGCGGGCAGCCGTCTCGATGACCTTGCGGAAGTGCTGCACACCCCACTGCGAGTGCTGCAGCTCACCGTTGTAGAAGTGCGAGTTGACATAACCAGTCTTGACGGTGTTGATGCCCAACGACTCATAGAGGCGATAAGCGTCCTCAAGCTGGTTCTCATAGTTCTGAGCAGCGCCACCGGTCTCGTTGTGGGCGATGATGCGCACACCGCGCTCGGCGGCATATTGACACAGGCCTTTCAGGTCATAGTCGGGATAAGCCTTGGTAAACGAGAAACCGTCGCCGTGCTTGGTCCAGTCGGTGTCCCAGCCGTAGTTCCAGCCCTCGACCAATACGCCACCCAAGCCATGCTTAGCAGCAAAGTCGATGTAGCGCTTGGTATTCTCGGTCGTGGCGCCATGTTTCTCGCCCTGGGACCAGGTCCAGCGCTGCTTCTGCAACGCCCACCAGATGCCCACATACTTGGTGGGCTTCAGCCATGATGTGTCTTCAATCTTGCACGGGTCGTTGAGATTCAACGCCATGCGCGAGAGCAGGATGTCGGCAGCCTTGCGGCCGATGATGACGGCACGCCACGGCGAGACACGTGTGTCCCCCACCCTCACTTTATCTCCATTTTTCCAGGGCACGAGGTCAGCCTTGAGTGTAGTGCCTTCATGCGAGAAATTCATCGTTGAATAATCGGTCAGATTGGCATCCATAATGGCCATGTAGAGCCCATCGTTCACTTCCAGGGCCACGGGACCCGACATCTTACCCTTCTTGCTCAGCGGCTCACGGGTGTAGATGCCTTCGTAGTAGGCAGTTAAGGCGGGAATTGACCACGCTTGGGCATCGGCAGGCAGGGCAAACTCGGTCACTTCGTCCATAATCACGAAGTCCTGCAAACCTCGCTGGCGCGGGAACTCGTAGCGGAAGGCCACGCCGTCGTCAAAGGCGCGGAACACCACGCCCAGCTGACGCTTCTGGCCGCCCTTCTCCTGCAGGGTCACCTTCATCTCATTGTAGTGGTTACGCACCTGGGCGTCCTCGCCCCACGGCTGGCTCCACGTCTCGTCAAGGCTCCCACGGGTCACCTTGCCCATCTTGAAATTGTCCTTGAAGTCGCCGTCCTTGAGCATCAGGCCCAGCGCCGAGCGGCCAATGATGGTCTCACCGCCACGCATCACCTGATACCAGGCCTTACCACCGTCAACGCCCACGGTCACCGTCAGCGACCCGTCAGGCGAACTCACCTTAACATCCTTGGCACTCGCTACAGTGCTCAGTACCAAGCACATAAAAACAATACTACAAATTCTCTTCATCTTATTTGGTTTCATTTGTTAATTTTTCTGGTTTACAAACGCAAATTCCGCTTTTAACCGTCAATACCCTTGACTTGGGCCTCAAAATCGTCCTTGCTCAGGGCGCGCGCCTTGAGTTTGGAACGGTAGGTGTAGATGGTCGTCAGGCTGGCGCGCAGGATGTTGGCAATGCTCTGGTTGTCGGTGATGCCGATGCGAATCAGCGCCAGCACGCGCGACTCGGTCGTGAGGCGTTTGCCCTGCTTGACCTCGATTTTACCGTCTTCCTGCAGCAGCTTGTTGACTTTTTCCACAAAGTTGGGATATATGTTGAGGAACGCGTTGTCAAAGTTCTCGTAGAACAATTGGGCGTTCTCATTGCCCGAATGCGTGCTCTTGAGCTCACGGGCGAGTTCCTCGGTCTTGCGGTCACGATACAGGCGATAGAGCGCCTTGCGCTGCTCCTCACCCCGGTCAATGAATTTGCTGGAAAGAGCGAGAAAACGGGCAATATACTCCTCCTTGAGTTTTTCGCGCTCCTGCAGCAGGCCGTTGCTCTCGTGCAGCCGCTCGACAGTGTCGCCCAATTGGGCATTTACTGTGCGCAATTGCTCGTTAATCGCCTTTTTCTGTTCATTCAGGCGACGGTAGCGCTTCAACAGCTGGTAGATGGCGATGACGCCCACGACGAGCAACAAGGCAATCAGCGAAATGATGCCCAGCAGCCACATCATGTTGCGGTGGTTGCGATCCTGCTTGGTCTGATAGGCATTCAGGATTTTGGGCACGATGCGTGATGACTGGATATTGCGCAGGCGCGTACCGTAGAAGTTGGCGTCATCTACCGCCACGCGCATGTAACGGTAGGCACGGTCGATGTCGCCTTCGTCAAACAGGCGGTCGGCTATCGTTCTCAGGGCGGTATTCTCTCGGATGCAACCTTCCAGGTCGCTCTCAGCGCTCTTGATGAGGTATTGCATCTGCTTGTCCTTGTCCCCCATCTGGCTATAATGGAACGACATGGTGCTGGCAATGACAGAATACATGCGGTCACCGCTCTTGTACTGTGACATCAGTCGGGTGAGCAGCTCAATGGCTTGACTGTGCTGGCGGCTGTCGGCAAGGCTTTCGGCAACAGTGAGCTGATAGTTCACGTCGTCATGCGGCATGTCGATGGCTGACACCAGGCGCCGTATGTCAATCAGCTGATTCACATACTCATCAGCATACTGCGTGCCCTGCATATACTCAGCCTCGAAGATGAGCAGATTTGTCTTGATGCGATAATACTGGAAAAGTTGGTCTGTGGTCAAGCGGGCGGTATCTATTTGGTTCAGCGTCATGACCGCTTTGTCCATCAGGCAGGCAGTAGACAGGATATGTGCCAGATTCAGGCGGCTCTCATTCACTAGGCGTTCATTGCCCATCATCTGGGCCAATCTCAAGCTTTCAGTGACGTAGGCATAGGCAGAATCATACTGATAAGCGGAATATTCGTCATACAGTCGCTTCAACACTGCATAGCGTCCGCTGGAATCGGTAGTTTTTCCCAATTCTGCCTTGATGTGCAACAGACGCTCCTCTTTCTCGGCGATAATCCGCGGCTGCTCAGCAATCAGGCTGTCTAGACGGCTAAACCTATTGCCCTCGGAGGCTGCCGCTGTCCCGGCAGCCCCGATGAGCACTATCATTAGCCATAACCAAAGCCGTTTCATTTCACTCTAAAGGTTATCCATTAACGATTCAACAGCAGCCAGTTAAACCGCTCCAACAATGATGTCAATGACCCTAGTCACATCGGCAACTGAGATTTCATTATCTTTGTTGACATCGGCACGCTTCATTGCGGCTTCATCCACCTCGGCACCGATGATGATATCGATGATTTTTGTCACGTCGGCGACGCTGACCTCACCGTCATTATTGACGTCACCGGGGATGAAGTCGCTCTGGGGCTCGCCCTTGACATACACCTGATAACCGCCAGCGGGAATCGTGAAACTCTGGGTCGCATTCAGGGTAACGGGGATGGCTGTAAGGCCCTGGTCAATATTGCTGACATCGATGGCACGTTTCCAGCTACCGGCTTCCAGTCCCGAAACAACTGTGCTGACAGAGCTGGTGCCCAGATTGAGCACCACAAGTGCCGTCTGCTCGTTGTGGTGGCGGGTGTAGGCCATCACATTGTTGTTGCTCGTATTGAGGAAGGTGACCTCGGCAGCACGGTCGCCGTTGTCGATGAGCGCGTCACAGCTGTGTTTCAAAGCAGTGAGCGCTTTAACGGTGTTGAGCATCTTATTGTCCACGCTGTTCCAGTTGATGGGCGTGCGGTTGAAGTAGTCAAGCTTGCGTGACATCAGATAGCCGGTTTCCTGACCGTTGTAAAGCATCGGCATACCGTAGAGCGTAAACGTCAGCACGGTGAAGGCATAGGCGTTGTTGCCATACTGTGTCGTCATCGAACTGTTATAGTTCTGGTCGTGGTTGGTAAGGTAAACCATGCGGCTGATATCGACGAAACGCAGGTCTTTCACCAGGTTTTTGCACTGGTTGAGCACACCGGCGGGATTGTTTTTGTTGTTGACCAGACCCGACTGGAATCCCCATGCATAGTCATAGTCCCAGCCACACACGAGCAGGCGCTGCACACTGTTTGCCATATCACCCTCGCCCAGCATGGTAATGGTCTTGCCCGGCTTGTACTCCTTCAACGCCTTGATGGCACGTGTCCAAAAAGACGTGGGAATGGTGCTGCTGCTGATGTAGTCGCAGCGGTAGCCGTCGATGTCCACCTGGTCAATCCAGTACTGCATCGCCTCAATCATCGCCAGTTGGGTGGCCTCCTTGCTGTAATCGAGCTGATACACGTCGCCATAGCCGTTGGGGCTGGTGAGTGTCGAGTTATAGTAGTCACGATGCTGGGTAATCCACACATTATCTTTAGCGGTATGGTTGGCGACCCAGTCGAGCCACACCTGCATGCCGCGCTGATGGGCTGCAGTGACAAATGCTTTCAGGTCGGCAATGGTGCCGAAATCGCTGTTCACAGCATGATAGTCGCGCGGGGCGTAGGGACTGCCCAGCGAACCGATACGGCCCTGGATGCCACGGGGATGAATCGGCATGAGCCAGATGATGTCAACGCCCAGGTCCTTCAGGTAGTCCAGGCGCTGCTGTGCGGCTGCAAGTGTACCCTGGCTCGTAAAGTTGTACAGGTCAAGCTCATAGATGACGTTCTGGTTAGGTACAAAGGTACTCTCTCCTGCCCCGATAATCTTGGTCAGTTCACCCATCACATAGTAACCGTGGTTGGTGAACGAGCCATCCACACGGCCACCTTGATTATTCCAAGTGAAAATCAATCCTGTGGGCATCGCCAATGTGCCCGTATAGGTCCATTTATAGATTTTATTGCCTGTCTGGGTGTCGCCCATATAGGTCATGGCAGCACCGGGCCACTCAGTACCCACATAGTTACGGCCGTCGGTGTTTCCAGCCCACACCCAAACTTTGGGAGCATCATTAACAGTACTGTTAGCCTCAAAGAACACACATACCTCGCTGTCACTCGTCAGCGTCGGCTCATAAACTGCCGCCAGCGATACCAGCGCCACCATCATCAGGATGGAAAAAGAAAATAAACGTCTCACTTTGGTTTGCATTTAGATTAATATTGTTTTTTACAAAGGTACACATAAATCTTATTACGTTTCGCACATCAAACCAAAAATCTAACTGTTTCAAAACAACAAACAACTGAAATCCATCATTTTAGTCCAATTTATATGATTAAAAAATCAAACTGACTTTCATGACCTAAAAACGCATTAATCGCTCATTTCAGCAATATTTCTTTCATGCAAGACCATTTTTTATCGCAAGAAAATATGTCTCTTTTGGGATTCTTTTATAAAAGTTACATAGATTTTTCGTAACTTTGCCATTTGAAAATCAAAAAGCAAGATGGCTTATGAACAGATTTGTTGAACTGATTCCCCAGCAGTGCGCCAAGTATGGCGAGCGGGAGGCGTTGCGTTTTCGTGATTACGAGACCCAAGTGTGGTCTTCTATCACATGGCAAGGATTCAGCCAATTGATAGACCGAGCAGCAGGAGCCCTCTACATGGGCGGCGTGGAGCCGCAGGGCCGCGTATGTATCTTTACCCAAAACTGCCCCGAAATTTTGATAACCCACTTCGGTGCTTTCTATAACCGTGCCATCCCCGTGCCCATCTATGCAACGAGCAGCAAGGACGAGGTCGCCTATATCGTCAATGACTCGGGTGCCACTATCCTGTTTGTCGGCGACCAGCGGCAATATGACATTGCCCGCCAGGTCATCGGTGAGTGTCCCACCCTCAAGTTCATCGTCACCTTGCATCCTGACGTGAAGCGTGATGCCGACGACAAGACCTCACTCACTTGGGAGGAATTCCTCACCACGGGCGACAAACTCGGCAAGGAGGTAACCGGAAAAATCGAGAAACGCAAGCAAGAGGGCGTTGAAAGCGACATCATGTATCTGATTTACACCTCAGGCACTACGGGTGTGCCCAAGGGCGTAATGTTGGCACACAGCAACATGAATGCCGCAATGGATGCTCACATCGAACGCTTCGGTTTCATCGACGATAAGACGGATGTTTCGTTGAGTTTCCTGCCCTTCAGCCATGTGTTTGAACTGGGGTGGACGATGGTCTGCCTGTGTACCGGCATACGCGTCGCCATCAACTATGACCCGAGGGAAATCCAGCGCGCAGTCAAGGAGGTGCAACCCAATTACATGTGCAGCGTGCCCCGATTCTGGGAAAAGGTCTATACCGCCATCAACGACAACCTGCAGAGCGCCAAGCCCGTAGTCCGCATGATGGTCAAGCAGGCAATCCGCGTGGGCAAGACACGCAATCTGAAATATGCACGCGTGGGAAAGAAAGCGCCTGCCCTCATCGAGAAGCAGTACCAGTACTTTGAGAAAAAAGTCTTCCAGAAGCTTCGCGGAGCCATCGGCGTGACCGACAGCAAGATGTTCCCCACTGCAGGAGCCATGCTGAGCGACAACATCACCGAATTCCTGCATGCTGTTGGCATCAACATCTGCATCGGCTATGGACTGAGCGAGACCAACGCCTCGGTAAGCTTCTTCACCCCGCCCAACTGGACCATCGGCACTGTGGGATTGCCCATCTCGAGCATTCAGGTGAAGATTGGCGAACAAAACGAGATTCTCGTCAAGGGTCCCACCGTGATGCAGGGATACTACAACAAACCCGAGGAAACCGCCAAAGCCATCGATGCCGACGGCTGGTTCCACACCGGCGACTGCGGCGAACTGGCTCCCACAGGCGAAATCATCCTCACCGAGCGCCTCAAGGACCTCTATAAGACCAGCAATGGCAAATACATCGCCCCGCAAGTGCTGGAGACGATGCTGGGACAGGACAAGTACATCGAGCAGGTAACGGTCATCGGTGACGGACGCAAATATGTGTCGGCGCTCATCGTGCCCGACTTCGAGGAACTCGCTGCCTATGCCGACAAGAAGCACATCGAGCACCATTCCATCGAAGAACTGGTCAACAACCCCGAAATCCACAAGATGATTGAGGACCGCATCAACGACTACCAAAAAGGACTCGCCTCCTATGAGCAAATCAAGAAGTTTGTCCTGCTGCCCAAAGCATTCTCGATGGAGAGTGGAGAATTGACCAATACCCTCAAAATCAAGCGTGCCGTCATCAACAAGCGCTACCGCCCGCTGATTGACGCGATGTATGCCGCCGACTACCGCAAGAAGAAAGACAAAAACGAACCCGCAAACAACTAAAAAACTAGAAACTAGGGACTAGAAACTAGAAACTAGAAACCAAAAATAATGATTACACTAGAACAACTCAAGGAACTACAACAACGCAAAGACGATCTCAAACACTACCTGGACATCGATGGCAAGAAAATCGAGGTCGAGGAAGAAGAACTGCGAACCCATGTGCCCGACTTCTGGCAGGACCAGAAGGCTGCCGAGGCACAGATGAAGAAAATCAAGTCTCTGCGCAACTGGATTAATGGCTGCGAAGAAGTGGAGCTTGCCGTCGACGAGGTTGCCACGGGATTTGACTTTGTCAAGGAAGGACTTGTCGAGGAAAGTGAACTCGACGCATTATACAGCAAGGCACTCGCGATGCTCGAGAAGCTCGAACTGCGCAACATGCTGCGTCACGACGAGGACAAGATGGACGCCATCCTGAAAATCAACTCGGGTGCCGGTGGCACCGAGAGCCAGGACTGGGCATCGATGCTCATGCGCATGTATCTGCGCTGGTGTGAGCGCCACGGTTACAAGACTGCCATCGAGCACCTTATCGACGGTGACGAGGCGGGAATCAAGAGCGTCACCATCAGCATCGAGGGCGACTTTGCCTACGGTTACCTCAAGAGCGAGAACGGCGTGCATCGCCTGGTGCGCGTCTCACCCTATAATGCACAAGGCAAGCGCATGACATCGTTTGCTTCGGTTTTCGTTACCCCGCTTGTAGATGACACCATCGAAATCACCCTTGACCCCGCACGCATTTCCTGGGATACCTTCCGCAGCGGTGGCGCCGGCGGTCAGAACGTGAACAAGGTGGAATCGGGTGTACGTGTACGTTACCAGTACAAGGACCCCTACACGGGCGAGGAAGAGGAAATCCTCGTCGAGAACACCGAGACCCGCGACCAGCCCAAGAACCGCGAAAACGCACTGCGCAACCTGCGCTCCATCCTGTACAACAAGGAGTTGCAACACCGTCAGGAGGAGCAGCGCAAGGTCGAGGACAGCAAGAAGAAGATTGAATGGGGCAGCCAGATTCGCAGCTACGTCTTTGACGACCGCCGCGTGAAGGACCACCGCACCAACCACCAGACCAGCGACGTGGGCGGTGTGATGGACGGTGACCTGGACGACTTCATCAAGGCCTACCTCATGGAGTTTGCCGAGAGTTGAGCTTGAGGCACTACCACCAGCCTTATTCCAAGGCACATTTTTTAGAACAACCCATTACTAGAAACCAGAAACTAGGGACTAGAAACTAAAAAACCAAAATATGAACGAGAAATTCACCATTGTCAAAGTCAGTGGAAAAATTGTCGAGAAAGCCGACGAACTGCGCACCTTTGTCAAGGCATTTGCCGCCATCAAGGGTAAAAAGATGCTCATCTTCAGCGGCAACATGATGGCTCAGGAAATCGGGAACAAAATGGGCATCAAGACAAAACTCATCGATGAACGACCAGTAGTGGACGCAGGAACACTCAAACTGCTCACCATGGTCTATGGTGGACTGGTTAGCCGACTGTTCGTGTCCCTGCTGCAGGGCAACAAGGTCAACGCCCTGGGTGTTACCGGTGCCGATATGAACCTCGTCACCAGTGTCCGTCTGCCCGACGGCAAGCTGGGCGATACGGGCCAGGTGCGTCATGTCAATACCGAGGGTATTGCACGCCTGCTCGACAACGGCATCGTGCCCGTGCTCGCGCCCATCACCCATGACGGCCGCGGCAACCTGCTGTTCAACGAGACCGACGCCATGGCTGCCGAGATAGCCCGCGCACTGGCACTGCGTTATGACATCACGCTCATTTACTGCTTTGTGAGAAAAGGTGTGCTCCTCAACACCGACGACCCCGACAGCGTGATTGCCAACCTGCGCCGCACGCAGTACAAAAACCTGCGCGACATGGACATCATCAAAGACTGGTTCAATAACAAACTGGACAACGCCTTTACCGCACTCGAACACGGTGTGAAAGACGTCTATATCACCTGCCCGTCACAACTGGGTAATCCCAACAAGGGCACGCACATCCAGATTTAAGCCCCACCCCGCACGCGGGACACAAATTTGGCACAAATTTTGCACCACAAACCCTCGGCAGGTCTAAAACCCACCAGCAGACAGCCTTGAAAAGGCACGGCAGGTCGATGACCCACCAGCAGACAGCCTTGAAAAGGCGCGACGGGTCGAAGACCCGGCTTCAATGAGAAACACCATGCAAGCAGGTCGAAGACCTGCGCAGCTTGGTGCCCACAAACAGAAAAAGAGTGCGTCGAAGACGAACTTCAACAACATATTGAGTATTAACCCATTTTAAACAAGAAACAAAACAAATGAAGGTTGCGATTGTTGGCGCCAGCGGCGCTGTGGGACAGGAATTCATGCGTGTCCTCGATGAACAAAATTTCCCCGTGACTGAACTCGTCCTTTTTGGCTCGGAGCGCAGTGCAGGACGCATTTTCACGTTCCGTGGCAAGGACTATGTGGTAAAACTACTCCAGCACAACGATGACTTCAAGGACATCGACATCGCCTTCGTGGCAATGGGAGCAGGACCCGCACGCGAGTTCGCCCCCACCATCACCAAGCACGGCTGCATCATGATTGACAACAGCAGCGCTTTCCGCATGGACGACGATGTGCCCCTGGTGGTGCCCGAAGTGAATGGCGAGGACGCCCTCAACACCCCGCGCAACATCATCGCCAATCCCAACTGCTCGACCATCATCATGGTCGTTGCCCTCAAGCCGCTCGACAACCTCTCGCACATCAAGAATGTGCAGGTGGCTACCTATCAGGCTGCCAGTGGTGCCGGCATGGAAGCCATGTATGAATTGGCACTGCAGACCAGCGAAATCGCTGTCGGCAAAGACGAGCTGACCGTGCGCCACTTCCAGCACGAACTGGCATACAACGTCATTCCTCACATCGACATCTTTATGGACAACGACTATACCCGCGAGGAGATGAAGATGGTCAAGGAGACCTGCAAAATCATGCACAGCGACATCCGCGTGAGTGCCACCTGCGTGCGCGTGCCCGTCATGCGCGCCCACAGCGAGGCCGTGTGGATTGAATGCGAGAATCCCATCACCCCCGAGGAGGCCCGCGCTGCCCTGCAACTGGCTCCCGGTGTCGTTGTCGTGGATGACCCGCGCAGCAACCGCTACCCCATGCCCATCGACTGCTCGGGCAAGGATCCCGTCTATGTGGGGCGCATCCGCGAGGACACCAGCAGCGACAACGGCTTGACCTTCTGGCTCTGCGGCGACCAAATCAAGAAAGGCGCAGCCCTCAATGCTGTCCAAATCGGCCAGTACCTCATCGCCCACCGCAAGAAATAAACCAACTGTCCACAATAAAAAAAGTCATCAACAGGACCTCCCGTTGATGACTTTTTTCATGCTATTTACACCTTATTCTAACCCACACCAGGCAAAATAGGGACGGCTCTTTTCATGTATTTTTCTGTCTTTATTGCTTTTTGTGCTTGAGGGTTTGGAGCAAGCGTTTTAACTTTGTGCGGTGGAGGACGAGTATTACTGTTAACATTTCATTAACATTTCCGCCCCACCCTCTCGTCGAAGTATTGCAAGCTTCCAGCTTGCAAAAACGACAACAGAAAACAATAGCTTTGCCAATCAAAAGAACGTGTCGATAGCACCCGTGAACAACAAACAAAAAGGGGGACGATACATTAACATGTAGACAAGGTATTGCATTTGTCACACAAATGTCGTAACTTTGCAAAGATTAATGATAAGGCCCGATTGATTAGACCGTTTATAGAAACAAGATACTCATAAAAATATAACCACTATGATGAAACCATTCAAAACCATTTTGATAGCAATGGTCGTCGCTCTGGCAACATGCTTCCCGTGTGCAGCCCAGCTTGGCAATGCAATCACTTTGACGAGTCCCGACGGGAATTTGGTCATGAAGTTTGCTCTTGCAGACGGTGTCCCCACCTATTCGCTGGATTTCGGCGGTCAGGCAGTCATCCTGCCATCACGGCTCGGCTTCGAGCTCAAGGGCAGCCGCCAGCTCACAGGCGGCTTTGTCTTCGTTGGCCAAGAGCGGTCCTCGTTTGATGAGACGTGGGAACCGGTGTGGGGCGAGGAAGCCTCCATCCGCAACCACTACAATGAGCTGCTGGTGAAACTGCAACAGCCATCTGCTCGTGACGGAGAAAAACCGGTTGCCATGCACGTGCGCTTCCGCTTGTATGATGACGGCATGGGCTTACGCTACGAATTCCCGATGGAGAATGCGTTGACCTATTTCATGATTCAGGAAGAAATGACGCAGTTTGCGCTCACGGGCGACCACATCGCGTGGTGGATTCCCGGTGACTATTCCACCCAGGAATTCAGACCCACCCGCTCCCGCCTGTCGCAAGTGAGAGAGTTGACACCCAAGGCCCGTGTGGGTTGCGGATGGCCCAACACAGCCTTCTCACCCACAGGCGTCCAGACTGCCTTGCAGATGAAGACCGACCAAGGGCTCTACATCAACATCCACGAGGCCGCAGTGCTGGACTATCCCACGGCCAACCTCGACCTGGACGACAAGAACTTCGTGTTACGCACTTGGCTCACCCCCGATGCCGAGGGCGTCAAGGGCCGCATGCAGGCTCCCTGCAAGACACCGTGGCGCTCAATCATGGTTCGCCGCAGTGCCACCGATGTCCTCGCGTCACGCCTCATCCTGAACCTCAATGAGCCTTGCGCCATCAAGGACGTGTCTTGGATTCACCCCACCAAGTATATGGGTGTGTGGTGGGAGATGATTAGCGGCAAGAGCCAGTGGTCCTACACCAATGACTATCCCTCGGTGCAACTGGGCAAGACCGATTATGCCCACTCTACCCCTCATGGCAAGCACGGTGCCAACAACGAGAACGTGCGCCGCTACATTGACTTCGCCGCCGAGAACGGTTTCGACGCCCTCCTCATCGAGGGCTGGAACGAAGGATGGGAAGACTGGTACGGTAAGCAGAAGGATTTTGTCTTCGACTTCATCACCCCTTATCCCGACTTTGACCTGCCCGCCCTTAACGCCTATGCCCACCAGAAGGGTATCCGCCTCATCATGCACCACGAGAGTTCATCATCGACGGTCAACTATGAGCGCTGGATGGAACAAGCCTACGACTTGATGAACAAGTATGGCTATGACGCTGTCAAGAGCGGCTATGTGGGTAAAATCATCCCCTACGGCGAGTACCACTACAGCCAGCCGCTCATCAACCACTACCATTATGCCATCACCGAGGCTGCCAAGCACCGCATCATGGTCAACGCCCATGAGGCAGTGCGTCCCACGGGACTGTGCCGCACATGGCCCAACATGATTGGCAACGAGAGCGCCATGGGCAATGAGTTCCGCGCTGGCATTGACCCGGGCCAGACTGCCGTCTATCCCTTTACCCGCCTGCAGGGAGGACCCATGGACTTCACGCCCGGTATTTTCGAGATGGACCTGGAAAAAGTCAGCGGTTGGGCCGACAAGATGCGTCACACCATCTGCAACCAACTGGGACTCTATGTCACCTTCTACTCTCCGCTGCAGATGGCTGCCGACCTGCCCGAGAACTATGCCCGCTTTATGGACGCCTTCCAGTTCATCAAGGACGTGGCAGTGGATTGGGACAAGAGCATCTACCTGATGGCCGAACCAGGAGAATATATGGTCACCGCACGCCATCCCAAGCTGTCCACACTCAACAAGGCATCGGAGGGCGTCGCCAAACTGCCCGACGGCAAGAAGGATGTGGTCAACAGCGTGACCAAGTTCATCTATGCCCTGCCCGACGGAGCCACTGCTGCCGACCTCAAGAACGCCAAGCCGCGCGACGTGTGGTACGTGGGCGGTATCAACGGCGAAGATGCCCGCGAAGTCACGTTCAAGCTCGACTTCCTCAAGCCAGGTGTCAAGTATGAGGCCACCATCTATGCTGACGCCAAGGACGCAGACTACGAGACCAATCCGCAGGCCTATACCATCACCCGCAAAAAGGTGACCGCCAAAACCGTCATGAAACTGCGCATGGCGCGCTCAGGCGGCTTCGGCATCACCATCCGCGAGCTGTAACATCGTCACTCCTGTCAACACCGCACAAATAATGAAGCGTAACCACATGTAAGCAACTCGGTTGCGCTTCATTATAGTATACTTCAACACTCAAAATGACTTGCAATTATTTGCTGGTTTAGGTTATTGTCTCTAACTTTGCAGCAAATCATAAACCTGAAACTATTGATAACATGAATACTACAAAGAAACTGAATACACTGCTGCTGGCAATGCTGGCATGCATGACGGCATGGTCACAGAACCTGATGTTAAGCCAAGAGGAACCCGAGGACGAGATTGCGGTAGTGGGTTACTTCTGCAAGAACGACACGATGACCTACAGGCAGACGCACAACAAGTACAAGATCCAAGGGAACGATACGACAGTCAGCGAGTCCTATGTGGAAGAATTCATGATAGTGGTGACTGACTCGACCAGCGACGGTTACAAGATGAAGTACATTCCGCTGAGCTTCACCCTCCATGATGCCGACACGGTCACCAGCCTGATGACTAATGCCATGAGCCAGTTGATGCAGTCGGTTGTGTGTGAGTTCACAACCGATGAGATGGGATTGCTCAAAAGCATCACCAACTGGCGCGAGATACGCGACCAACTCAAAAAGGGTGTAAAGGTCACATGCGACACGTTGTACGCGACCATCCCGGATATGGACAGCATCATGCCCCGAAAGTCGCTGGAAAACATCCTGTTGCTCCATTTCTCAACCGAGGAGGGCATCCGCAATTCATACGAGGAATTGGAGAATCTCTTCGGGTTGCACGGCTCCACGTTTGACCTCGGTGATAAGGAAGTAGATACCGAGGAACAAGGTTACCCCCAGCACATATCCGCCAGGGTAGGATACACTACTATCGAGGACGAGGAGGATGACTTCGACGGCGATTATGCCATCTCAACACTGTCAACTACGACTATTCCTGTCGAGGATGTGATGGATCTTGGCTTCGGCGCGCTGTCAATGATCGTGAGCGACATGGCCAATGACAGCCTGGAAGCGGTTCGCGACCAGATTGTTGATTCGCTGAAAATCTCGAAGCCCAATGGCGCTGAAGTCATTGTCAAAGAGTATTACGGGTTTTTCTTGAACGGATGGCCCAAAGAATACTATTTCGAGAAAGCGTTTGACCTGGGATTCGGCCAGAACATCGAGACCCGCTATATCGAATGGATTTCCCGCAATTGGCACATCTACATCCGCGACGACGAGAACGAATCAACAACACACATCTAAAAAACGCCACGGTACGCCACAGTGCGCTCCAGTCTGAATACGCTCATCAAGGTACACAAAAAGAAGAACCGCCGGACGACTGATTATCAGTCGTCCGGCGGTTCTCGCTGTAAACTCTACAGGCAATAAATCACAACATTGTGTGGCAGTTATTAGCATCGTTGTCACCTGATTCACCATAACATATAATACTGATACTCTGCTGTCAACGTGTGGCAGCGTGTGGCACTATGTGCCTATCCCGGTTGCCATTGTTGACAACCGTTTTTCGTTGCTAAGGCCATGGTCTTTACCATCTTTTAGGTATTGTGCTTCTCGGTGTTTGGGAGTAATTTTATACTCCAAAATCGTTGAAATGCACTTAATTAGAAACATTATATTATTCTTATCGATTATATCTGTACAATTCGCTGATGCTCAGTCGATTATCAGCGGAATAGTACTGGATGCCGAGACATTGGAACCCGTTATTGGTGCCACCATCGCAAATGCGAAGCTAGGGAAAGCCCTCACGGTCACTCAAACGGACGGCTCGTTCAGCATACCTAAAAATAATGATGTCCAATTGAGAATCACGTCTATCGGCTATAAGCCGCTGGTGACAGCGCCCACACGAGACGGCCGTTATCTGTTACACGCTGAGATAAGTCAGCTGGGCGAAGTGGTCGTGACAGCCCAAGAGAACCGTGGCCTTACGACATCATCCCGAATCGAAAAACACGCCATGGAGCACCTGCAACCGTCGAGCTTTGCCGACCTGCTGGAGTTGATACCCGGAGGCCGCAGCCATGACCCGTCGCTGAGCGCCCCCAACAACATCCACATCCGCGAGATTGCCAGCGGCAGCAGCAACTACGCCACCTCGTCGCTGGGCACCAGCTTCGTCATCGACGGCGCTCCCATCTCGACCAATGCCAACATGCAGTACCTGGCCGGAGCCTGGGACGATATGGCTACCAGCCGAGACAACACCAATGCAGGTGTTGATATGCGCGGCATCTCGACCGATGACATCCAGAGCGTCGAAATTGTCCGCGGTATTCCGTCGGTGGAGTATGGCGACCTGACCAGTGGTCTGGTGAAGATTGAACGTCGCCGTGGCGGACACGACCTGAAATTCCGCTTGAAAGCAGACATGGGCTCCAAACTGCTGTATGGTGCCAAGGATTTTGAATGGGAAAAGCGACATTTGACCTTGAATATAAGCGCCGACTATCTGGATGCCAAAGCCGACCCCCGCAATCGACTTGAGAACTACAAGCGCATGACTTTCTCCACCCGAATGCAGAAACGTTGGGAAAAGAAGGATTACAGCCTCACCCTATCATCCAATATTGATTTCTCCAGATCGCTTGACAATGACAAGGAAGACATCGACCAGACCTATAGCGCCGAGGATTCCTATAAGTCAAGCTACAACCGATATGCCCTACTGAACGCTTTGCAATTCAAGAGCAAACAGAACTCGTGGTTCAAGTCGGCAGAGATGACTGTATCGGCATCGCTGGAAAACGACCTGATTGAGCGCACACGCTTGGTGCAACTGTCGCGCATGACTGTCGCCCCCCTTTCCAAGGATGAAGGCGAAAACGATGCCTACATCTTGCCATTCAAGTATATCGGGCACCACGAGGTGGAAGGCAAGCCACTCAACGTCTATGCCAAGCTGAATGCCCGATTGCAGGTTCCAAACAACCGTCTGTCCAACACACTGCTGCTGGGCGTAGATTGGAACTTGGACAAGAATCTGGGACGCGGACAAGTGTTTGACCCCCACACGCCGGTATATACCAGCATCTCATCGCGTGCGCGTTCACTTAAAGAGATTCCTGCCAATCATCGCCTGTCAGCCTATGCCGAGGAACGCTTGAAATGGCCAACGCCTATTGGAACGCTTGAGGCGACGGCTGGCATCCGAGGCACAACGCTGCTCAACCTTGACGCTGAGTATAAGATGAACGGCAAACTCTATTGGGACCCGCGTGTTAACATCGGCTACTCGCTACCCAAACTGTCGCTCTTTGGACAGCCGACCTTCATCCGCATCGCAGCAGGCATCGGTCAGCACACCAAGATGCCCACCATGGAGCAACTGTTTCCCGACCTGCTCTACATCGATTTCATCCAGTTGAACTATTATCACGACAATCCCGATTACCGCCGCATCAACCTGATGACCTATGTCGTCAATCCGCGCAACACCGCTCTAGAGCCAGCCCGCAACCTCAAGAAGGAGTTGTCGCTAGACATCAATATCGGTGGCAACAGGCTGGCAATTACGGCATTCCGCGAGAAGATGACCTCGGGATTCCGCATGCAGTCATATTACCAGACCTATCAATACAAGCAATATGACGCAAGCGGCATCAATGCCGCAAGTCTGACGGCACAGCCCAGCCTAAATGAACTGCCTTTCACCGTCATCAATGAATTGGCTGGTTATGGCAACTACACCAACGGCAGCATGACCTTGAAGGAGGGCATTGAATATACCATCGAGACCAAGCGTTTCCCCGTGGTCCTGACCCGCCTGACCATCAACGGCGCCTACTTCCGCACGACCTACAATAACTCTATCGTGGACTCTTACCGTCCCAGCCAGGTGATTGATAACCGCCAGATTCAATATGTGGGACTGTATGCCAACGATGACGGCTCGGTGAGAGAGGCGTTCAACACCAATTTCACGCTCGACACCGATGTGCCCCGCCTCAAGTTGGGCTTCTCTTTATCTGCTCAATGCCTGTGGTTCACGTCCTCGCAGCGCAAGGAGGTCAGCAACTACCCCGTCCAGTATATAGCCCCCGACGGCAGCATCCACGATTGGCAGGACAGCGATGCCAGCGACATGTACCTGCGCTGGCTAGTAAGGGACTACACTCCCTCGCAGTTTGAGAAAAACCGCGTTCCGTTCGCTATGAACGTCAACATGAAAGTCACTAAAAAGCTCTTTGACGACCGGCTCTACGTTGCCATGTTCTGCAACAAACTGTGGGATTACACGCCCGACTATGACAGTCGCGGCACGACTATCCGTCGCCATGTCACCCCGTATTTCGGACTCGAAATGAACATCAAGTTATGAAACATCACATTCTATTCCTTTTACCGATAGCACTCGTCATGCTGCTCACCGCCTGCGCCCCAGTGGAAGATGACATTTTCACTACCGCACACATCACAGTAACAGGTGGGGATGATGTGACAGTCACCAGTGTCCAGGCTCAGGTGAAGTTGATCAATGTAAACAGCCGCCAAGTCACGACAGCCGCCGATTTTGATGGAGTCAGCGCAACGGTGGAACTGTTGCGTGGAGCCTATCAGATAGACATTGAAGGCGTTGCCACATGCCAATCGGCCGAAAACAACATCCGCATGCGCCAGTTCCGCTGCCAGAGCGACTATGTGGAATTCGTCGGTCGCGACAACAACGAGGTCACATTAAAAATCATTTTTCTTGACTGACATGAGACGCCAATTCTTGCTTATACTCATCTTCATGACCATTAAGGCGCTGGCGATTGCCTCCAATGCGGACACGGCACTGGTCGAGCACACGTCGATAGGACTACAGCCCATGATGGAGGCTATACGCAACCCGGCCCTGCATGGTCTTGCCTATAAGACCTCATTCTCGCAACTGGCATTGGGAATCGACATGCAGCATCAGTCCCGAGCCTTTGTCCCCGAGAAGGGTAACGGCTATGCCCTGCCATACCTCAAAGTCAGCACCCATCATTCCTTGAATGAGCGTTCCACCGTATGGGGTGAAGCCTCCTACATGACAGGAAAGCAGCACAACGTCAAGTGGAACTCCACCAGTGATTACGACCTGTTGCAGCCGTACATACTCGCCGACACCCTGGGCGGTGATACAAGGCGCGAACGTTACAGCGTCTCGGGAGGATATGCTACGAGCATCAACCGATGGCTACTGGGAGCCGAGATGCTTGTCCGTGCCGAACAGGAATACCGTGGCCATGACCCTCGCATGAGGGGTATCGTCACCGACTTGACCTTGCGTCTGGGCGGCGGCTATGATTTGGGGCGATATCGTCTTGGAGCCGCCGTTGAGGGCAATATCTACAAGCAGACCAACAGCGTCGCTTTTTACCGCGAGGAAGGTGTCATCCCTGAGTATCAAATGACTGGTCTGGGCACTGAATACAGCCGTTTCTCGGGCGACAAGCGAAGCCTCTATTATGACGGAGGAGGAATGGCTGTCGTGCTTCACGCCTCCCCCATCGGTCAAAGTGGACCCTATGCCGATGTCATGCTTGATGAGCACCGTTATCACCGCAAACTCGCAGAATATAACTCCATGCCGCTTACCGACCTCTATAACGAGCACGTTGGAGCGACCATCGGCTGGGAAAAAGAGAAGAATCACAGTCTAGCCGTTTTCGGACACATTGACTACACGAAGCGAACGGGCAACGAGCACATTGGCGGCACATCCGATGCACGCTACTTTCCTGTCATCGCTTGTCTGACGATGTACAAAAGCCATATTTTGGAAACCTATGCCGGAGCGCTCTATGGAAGGGGTAACTGGCACATCAATATGACAGCGGGATACAGAGAAGTGAGCGAGGAATATGTCTATCCACACCGCCAGATGGATGCCGCCCACGTTTATGGCCGACTGCAGGGGCAATGCTTCATCAGGCCGTCAGGTAAATGGTTGTTGACTCTGAACGCCCATGCTTCCTACTATGCCAACACTAGCGACAAGCTGCAAATGCCGTTTGCCAACATGGATGCTGCTTTCACCAGCTTGATTCAGCACAAACAGCAATTTGCTGCTGCCAATTACACCGATTTTGGTGCCAAGGTGCGTGCCGATTACGCCTTGAAACACTCCCGCTATGGACTTTTTGCCGAAGCAGGAGGAGCAATGACCTTGTGTTCGGCCAGCGAGCATCAGACGGCATTTCACTGTTCAATAGGAATTACTTTTTAATAACAATCAAATAATCATTAACTCATTAAAAAACAAAAGAATGAAAAAGTGTATCTTGAAAGGCATCCTAATGATGCTCACCGCAGCCCTGTGTTTAACATCTTGCAATGGTGATGACCCGATTCCCGTCATCCCCACCTCGATGGTGACCCTGGAGGTTCCCGCAAACCTGCAGAATGCTGTCCTCAGCAATGCAGTCGCCACACTGACCAATGTCGAGACCAAACAGGTCACTTCCATTGAAGGCAGCAAGTTTGTCAAGGAGGGCAATGGTTACAAAATCATGTGCAACGACTTGAAGGCTGGAACCTATAACATTGTAGTAACAGGTCATCTTGACTTCACGCTCAACGGCGTTGCAGGACAGAAGGATTTTGAGGTAAAATCAGATAACGTAGTTCTCAGCAACACCTCTCACGACCTGAAAATGGTTGTCTCAACATTTACGGCCCAGGGTGGTTTCGTCATCAGCGAAATCTTCTTCACCGGTACCTCGACACCCGAAGGAAAATCCTATAGCGGCGACCAGTACATCATCATCACCAACAACTCTGATGTCACCCTGTATGCCGACAGTATCGCTGTGCTCGAGTCGGCCTTCCTGACGACATCCAAAGAGGACTACACCCCCGACATCATGTCCACCCACTTCTCGGTGCAGGCCTGCTACATGATTCCCGGTAATGGCAAGAGTGTTCCAGTTGAGCCCGGCCAGAGCCTCAAGCTGGCTGTCAACGCCATCAACCACAAGACCGAACAGCCTAACTCCATCGACCTGAGCAAAGCTGACTTTGAATTCTATGACGAGACGTCCAATCCCAACTTCACCGACCCCGATGGTGAAGCCCCCAACCTGGACAAGTGGTACTGCTACACCGCCACGATTTACCAGTTCCACAGCCGTGGCTTCAACTCGATGGCGATTGCCAAGATGAAGACCAGCAAAGAAGACTGGCTCGAGAATTATGTCTATGATGCCACCTATCTGTTTGTCTTTGGTGACTTCTCCAAGGAGATGACCAAGAGCGGAATCTATAAGGTGCCCAACGAGTGGATTCTCGACGGTGTGAACCTGAGTGTGGAGTCGGTACGCGAATGGAATGTGCTCGATGCATCGATTGATGCCGGCTGGACCTACTGTGGCAAGGTGGATCGTGACGACACCCGCTTCAACAAGTCGGTAATCCGCAAGCAAGATGCCAATGGTAAATACGTTGACACCAACAACTCGACCAACGACTTCACCCCCGAAGCACCTGCTTCGTTGCTCAACAAATAAACCCGATGAAAAGATTTGTTCTTTCACTAATTGGACTGGTGCTGCTGTCCTCATGGGCAGCAGCCCAGTTACCTCAGGACCCGTCGGTGCGCAAGGGAACGCTCAAGAACGGCATGACCTACTACATCCGTCATAATGCCAAAGAGGCCGGACTTGCCGACTTCTATATTGCACAACGGGTGGGGTCTATCCTTGAAGAGCCTCGTCAGCGTGGACTGGCGCATTTCCTGGAACACATGGCCTTCAACGGCACCAAGAATTTCCCAGGCAAGAACGGCAAGCCGGGCATTGTTCCCTGGTGTGAGAGCATCGGTGTCAAGTTTGGCGCTAACCTCAATGCCTACACTTCAATCGACCAGACGGTCTATCACATCGGCTCCGCTCCGCTAGTGCGTGAGGGCATCATCGACTCCTGTCTGTTGGTGCTCCATGACTGGAGCCACTACCTGCTGCTCGAAGATGAGGAAATCGATAAGGGACGTGGCGTCATCCACGAGGAGTGGCGCACCCGTCGTGCCGGTATGGCGGTACAGCGCATGCAAGAGCAGGTGATGCCCCGCATATACAAGGGAACAAAGTATGAGGACTGCATGCCTATCGGTTCGATGGACATCGTGGACAATTTCCCCTATCAGGACCTGCGCGACTACTACCAGAAATGGTATCGCCCCGACCTGCAGGCCATCGTGGTCGTGGGTGACATCGATGTGGACAAGATGGAGAAGAAAATCAAGAAAGTATTCTCTTCCATCCCCATGCCCAAGAAACCAGCCGAGCGCATTTATTATCCCGTCTGCGACAATGACCAGATGATTGTCGCCATCGAGAAAGATGCCGAACAGCCTATCGTGTTGTGCCACCTCTACCAAAAACGAGATGCAACCCCCGACAACGAGAAGGACTGCGAGGTCTACCTGCGCGACAGCTATATCGACGACCTCATCAGCACGATGCTCAATGACCGTTTTGCCGAACTGCGCCAACAGGCCGGCTCACCCGTCCAGAGTGCTACGGGCCGCGCCAGCACATTCTTCATCAGCCGCACCAAAGAGGCCTTTGCATTAAGCATCAGCTGCAAGCAGGACAACATCCTGGGAGGCATCATTGCGGCAGTGGCTATCGCCGAACAAGCACGCCAGCACGGCTTTACCCAAAGCGAACTGGACCGCGCCAAGAAACTTTTCCTCAATGCCGCCGAGCGCCGCTACAACATGCGCGATGATTACCGCAACTCGCACTATGTCAACGCCTGCGTGAGCAACTTCTTGACGGGAGAGCCGCTGGTGTCGGTAGAATATGAGTTGGAAAACACCCGCAGACTGGACCGTGACGTAACCCTTGAAGAAGTCAACACCGCTACACGCGAACTGATTACTGACAAGAATCAGGTTGTAGTCATGTATGCCCCCGACAAGGAAGAGGTCATTCTGCCCACCGAAGGTCAGATTGAGCAGGTCATCCTGGCGGCTCAACGGCTGTCATACGCACCTTACACCGAACAGCAGTTAGCCGACAATCTCATGAGCCAGCTGCCTCAACCCGGCACCATTGTCAGCGAAAAACCTTATAAGCACGGCTTCACCGAGTTCATGTTGTCCAACGGCATGAAAGTGTATGCCCGTCAGACCGATTTCAACGCTGACGTCGTTTCGCTGGAAATGGTTGGCGAAGGCGGAACTTCTCTCTACGGCGACGAGGACATCCCCAACTTTAGCGTCATTTCCAGTGGTGTGAGTGAGGCTGGCGTGGGTGACTATGATGCAATCACCCTGCGTAAGATGCTCACCGGCAAATCTGTCCGTGTTGCGCCCTCGGTTGGTTCCAAGAGCCAGAGCATCAGCGGCACTTCGTCGGTCAAGGACATGAAGACCATGTTTGAACTGGCCCACCTGTACTTCACCTCACCTCGCCGCGACACTACCGCGTTCAATGAATTCATCAGCCGCAACCGCTCATTCCTCACCAACAGGAATGCGTCGCCCAAGGTGGATTATAACGACTCCATCAGGGCCATCCTTTACGGTCATCATCCCCGCATGGAGCCTGTCGTGCAATCGACCCTTGACCATGTGAACTATGACCGCGTCATGGAAATTTACCAGGAGCGGTTCAGTGATGCATCCAACTTCAAGGCAGTCATTATCGGCAACTATGATGAGAAGGAACTGCGCCAGATGCTTTGCCAATATCTGGCGACACTGCCCTCGACAGGCAAGCATGAGCAGACCGATTACAGCAGAGTCCCGCAAATCATTGATGGGAAGTCGGTACACAAGTTCTCCAAGAAGATGGCCACACCACTGGCCAACGTCAGCATCTACTACACCGCCGACGTGCCGTTTACTGCTCAAAGCGACCTGGAACTGGATTTCCTGAAGCGTTGCCTATCCATCGCCTACACCGACTCGGTGCGTGAGGAAAAAGGCGGCACTTACGGCGTGAGCGTGGACTTCGAGTTGGCCAAGGATGACCAGCCCAATGCCACCTTCAAGATTTCATACAATGCCGATCCCGAACGTTACGAGGAACTTAACCCAATCATCTATCAGCAGTTGCAGATTATCGCTGAAAACGGTCCTCTCGAGTCCAGCATGGCCAAAATTAAGCAATACTTGACCAAGCAATATGCCCAAATGGCCATCACCAATGACTATTGGAGCTACATCATTTGGCACGAACTGGATGACGAAACCGACTTTGACCGTGACTACTGCAAGATGGTTCAGAACATGACCGCAGGCGAAGTCCAGCGGATGGCCCAGCGCTTGCTCGCAGCAGGACGTTGCATCGAGGTCACCATGTTGTCAGAATAATACCCCGATCTAATAGTTTTTCATAAGCACGCCCTCAAAGGTTATCACCTAACTTTTGGGGGCATTTTGTGCTATAAATACCAACAAATGATGATTGCAAGGCACCTTAGGGATGGCTAATTTTGCGGCAGAACAAAAACACAGACACGATGAAGGAGCAGAAGATATATGAGGCTGAGGACAAGATGGTATCGCTCATCAGCGATAACTATAACTTGCTTCAAGCACTGGGCGCTTTCGGCATCAGCCTGGGTTTTGGTGACAAGACGGTCTTGGAAACCTGCGAGAGCAACGGAGTGGACACACATACGTTTCTGACAGTAGTCAACTATGCCATCAACGGCGTCCGAGTCAATGAAGACGATGAGCGCATCTCGGTATCCACCCTGCTACATTACCTGGAAGCCAGCCACGCCTATTTTGTCGATTTCCAGTTACCCTATATCCGCCGCGAGCTGGAGGAGTCGCTCAACGAAGACAATTCACTGGCGAAGCTCATCATGAAACTCTATGACGAGTATGCCCATGAAATCAGACGCCACATGAATTACGAGCAACAGACACTTTTCCCCTACGTGGAAAAACTGCTTGAAGACCAGCCGGCCAGCGACTACAATGTGGAAACCTTCTCCAAGCATCATGGCGCTGCCGACCAGCAGTTGCGGGAATTGAAAATCCTAATCATCAAGTATCTGCCTCAAGACGGGTTACACAACAACCAGCTGACGGCCACACTTCACGACATCTATGAGAACGAAGAATGGTTATTCCAGCATGCGATGGTCGAAGACCATATTTTTGTTCCTGCCATCCGTCGTCTGGAGCGGCACGTCAAGCATGGCAGTGTATCAGAGAACATCTCCAAGATGGTCTTTAAGAGCGGGTCTGACAGCAGCGAGACACTCTCCGACCGAGAGCAGGAGGTCATCGTCGCTCTTGTCCAAGGCATGTCTAACAAGGAAATCGCCTCACACCTCGACATCTCGGTCAATACTGTCATCACCCACCGCCGCAACATTGCCCGCAAACTCCAGATTCACAGTCCATCGGGCCTCACGATTTACGCCATCGTCAACAATCTGATTGACATCAATGCCGTGAAACTATAGTTGCGGCTATAATATCAATCCTCAAGATGACGATTGCCATTAGCCAGACACAAGGTTATCAAGCAGTTAACCTCCATTAAATAATCCCTACTGGCTGTAAGCTTCACCACATCGTGGCAGAATCCGACATAACAACCTGATTTACAAGAGATTCCAAAACTGATAACATGTCAGCAGGTACTATCGTGTGCCATGATGTGCCTAACATGGTTGTCATTTTTTACAACCGTTTTTTTTCACTAATGCCTTATTCTTGCTGAAAAACACCATTCTGAGGATTGTGGAGCATTGGATTTTGGGTACTTTTGCCATGAAAAAAGTTTCACCTGAGTGTGAAAAAAACTACGGTTCATGTGTCATTACTATAGAACGAAGACACTGACATGAATGACAAGAGCATACTTGAGGGCCTGTTCAGGCAACATTACGGCAAGATGATACATCTGG